>CAZZVE010000007.1:0-75456 GCA_964657325.1 uncultured Ktedonobacterales bacterium | reverse complement strand
TCCAGAATTGCAAGATGCACTTGAAGATGTTAACGTGCTAAAAATCGTAGATATTCTACTAGAAATTATGCTGGTGAATTCCATAGTAGAACAAGGATTTTTTAAACGTGTCACACGCTTCTTAAAACGATTTGACAGTCCTAGTTCACAACAATTTGAAGCCCAGTTACATGATTTACGTTTATATCATTATAGAAAAGCTGGTAACAACGGACAATATATTATTCCGTCTTACGTTGACGAGCTTATGCATGCATTGGAAATGATGTATGAACAGCCTTTAACTTTTCTAAATTACCAGCGCGGTGCAATAGTTGAGCTACTTTCAAGCGAACTTGTTTGTTCACGTTGTAAAAGTGGAGAGTGTTTTGGCAATCAGATTATTGCACATAGTCCCACCCGATACCGAAGTGATCAAGTTGATGTCGTTGTTCTTTCAAGCACACGAAAAGAATTAGAAGGATACACCTGTAAAATTAATCCTCTATCTCTCATTAGTCCTGATTGTACTAATCTTACTGCTTTATCTAATCAAGCACAAAATTTAGATTTTCAAACAAATATTGGAGTAATTTGTTTTGAGGATAGTCACATAATCAAGCAAAGAGTTAAGTATATTTCAACGGCAACTAACCTCCATACTTACGGAACAGATAATTTTCGAGACTTAGAAAATTATCCTTTCTAATAAACTCTACTTTTGAAATTAAAGGTGCTGCAAGCTTAATATTAAAGCTTGTAGCACCTTTAAATCCTCATTTATGCTTAAACAAATCATCCTGTATTAGCTACTTGGCTCATCCGTTTAGAAATGAAGCAAAAAATCCTTGCTTCTGATGGCTTTGGCGGATCACATCTCCTCACAAGAATGTGCTACAGGAATGCAATCCAAACGGAAAGAGCGACGAGGAGTTCGATTTTCACGATGAGAAAACCCACGAGTTCCAATTCCTATGAGCAAGCAGGCAGTTCCAGAGAGATGCCAAGATGTATCATGTACTTTTTCCACGCTTAGTGCTTCTTCGCGTACTTTTTCTACGATGACCGTAGAGTCATTCCACGATAGCGGTAGGCATTTTCGTCCCTTGACGCTCATTCTATTCCGCGATTACAATAGAAGGCACAATTCCATTTTGTCGTTTTACCCATAGGTTTTGCAGATTCTGCAAAACCTATGCTTCCTTTTTTACCCTGCAAAACTATGCTTCCCTTTTTAACTAGGCCTAATATGCGCGAACGTGTCACCAAGTGCAAGGTAGTACGTTTGCCATTTCTCTGTGGTACGTTTCAGTCGGCTTCTCAAGCAACTCAAGCTCTCTCAACTCGTAGCAGAAAACTGGTAGCAGATACTTCTTTCTGCTGCCAGTCTGTAGTTGAGATTATTCCAGCAAAGGTTGCGCTTCGCTCTACAAAAAAAGAGGCAGGAAAAACCAACGAGTCCCGCAAGGCTTGTGCATCGCTCTCTGCCAACCATGTGACGTGTTGCCCACTGGTTCCAAGAACGCCCCCGTTCGGATAAAAGTAGCACGCACCGTATGCAATGTCTCTCCCCGCTCCCTGCTCCCCTTCCTTGACAGCAAGGCAAGAGTCCAGTCAGGTGGACTCACCCACGCCCCAAGACTTCATCAACCTGAACACGCTCTCGGCAAACAGAGCATGCATGTCAACAAGCAGTGCTCCCTTCTTGTGCATTGCTGTCGGACGTTGAGGTCTCCATTCAATCACGGTCTTTTGAACAAACTCATTGCCTACCACTCTTCGCTGAGTGGTTTGCGTGACTCCCCTAGTGTGCCACGGAGAGTGATGTCACCGTGGCAGGAAGGCGGCAGTGGGCGAATGCGACCCGTGGGAGACGAAGTGGTTTGACCATGTGGACAGGACGTGTCGATCACGCGGCCATTCCTCCCTTCTGGTCTCTCCGCTTGCATGGCATGCTCTTGTCCTCTTTGGGGTTCCCCGCTCAGTCAGCCATTGTCCTAGAGACATGTACAGGCAAAGCCAGTGTTATTTCCAACCCCACTACAGCAGACGGCGGGGTCGCAGCAGGTTTCGCCGCAGTTGAACGGGAATGTCGCTCCGGTTGGAAGACAACAGTTCCCACTCTGGCAGACCTGCTCTGAAGTGCAGGTTGAGACACAGCTGCCCCCCTGGCAGGTCTGACACTGGCTGGCATCACAAGGAGCGGACAGACAGGTCGAGCCGCACACGTTGGCATTGGCGCAACAACTGCCGCCCAGACAGGTTTGCCCCGACGGACAGGGACAGGTATTGTTGCAGGCTGGAAGGGGTGGACAGGTGGAGATGCACTGCCCGTTCTGACAGGTTTGATTGGCTCCGCACGAACACGGCAGCGTCGGGCTGTAGCTGGAGCAGAAGCCACTGCTATTTCGGGTGCAACAAATAGAGGAGGCGGGCGTACTGCTGCCACAGGAATAGCACAAGCCCTTCCCATGCGCCGCGTCACTAGTACACTGTCCGGCGGCTGGGGTATTGGCACCAAAGACGGCGGCGCAGAAGTGAGCGCACTGGCTATTGCCTCCTCCTGCGGCCAAGGCTCGCGTAAAGGGCCAGGCGGCGAGCACGGAACCAGCGAGCGTACCTCCAATGCGTCCGAGGGCTTGGCGACGGGAGGTCGAGGTTGCCAGAGCTTTGGTTAGGTCGTCAAATCGTATTGGGTCCATATCCGTGTCTTCCTTTCTTGCTTGAGGAACGGAGAGCCGCTCCTTACCTGCTGCCTGCTTTCAGGGGCAGACAGTGCTAAAATGACAGAGAGACGCTCGAGCCAGGGTCAGTGCGAGGCGCGGGCACGGCTGTCTTGCCCCGCCAACGCCAGGACAGCCGGTGCACCCGCAGCCAGCTTCGAGGCGATCTTGCCCTCGGCATCGACGAGTACGGCCATCGGCGTACCCGTGGCACCAAAGAGTCTGCCCACGCGCATGCCAGCCTGGTCCAGCAGCACTGACGAGCGTAGCTCCATCGCCTGGTTGGACTCCACGCTGTCGGTCGAGACCACTAGCAGCTTGGGGGCATCAGCAGGGGCATTCGTCTCCCAGGCTTTGAGGTCGTCAAGCATACGTTGGCAGAAGCCACAACTGGGCCGCCAGAACAGCATGAGCGTCGGCTCGCCACGGAAGTCGGAGAGCGAGACCGTGCGCCCCGAGAGATCAGGCAGGCTGAAGTCCGGGGCGGTCTCTCCGACCGTCGCCACCGCTAGAGCCGCTGCATGCCCATTGCCGTTGGCGACCCCGGCCATGGGCAGCGTCTGGAGTCCTGGTGTGTTCACGGCTCGCCTGACCAGCTGGCGAATGGCGTCGGCTCCCTGAGCCATTGCACTGCCAATGGTGCCATCGGGCCTCACCAGGACGGCACCGGGGGTTCCCAAAGCTTGGTACGCCCCTGCCACCTCACGGTCGGCTTGCAGCAGCACATGCCTGAGTCCATGTTCGCTGGCTTTCGGGCGGTTGGCTTCAACGGTTCCTCGACTGATAAGGGCAACTACCAATTTGTTCGCATGGTCGCTCTGCCACTGCCCAATCTCGGGGAGTAGGGTGTTACATGGGCCACAGCCAGGATCGGAGAAGAGCAAGATAACGGGCTTGCCAAGCGCACGCAGAGCTGCCAGCGAGAGCATCTCACCGCTGAGGGTTGGCAGGGTGAAGGAGGGAGCAGGAGTGCCGACGGCGAGACCCACCGTGCCTTCGACCAGGGGCGGTTCTGCCAGACTCGCTTCGGTCTGCTGCGTCTCGAGGGCTTCTAAGCGCAGAAGCAAGCGGCCTTGCTGTCTCATTATTTGCAGCAGAACCCAGCCTTCTCCAAGCAGCAGCAGCAGCACGAGCACGCCGCCGAGCACCTCAACGCGTTGCAACCCACTCATGGGAGCCATCCAGTCCAGGACTCCCAGCTGAGGTGTGCTCCGACCAAAGCCAACTACGACGGCAGCGATGGCCGCCAGCACGAGGTTGCGAATGAGGGTCGGCCAGCCCGCCGGAGCCGAGTGCAACTGTCCGAAACAGTGGCACTCCGGCTGCCGTCCCCGTGCCAGGTTGTAGCCGATGCCTACCACAAACAGCAGCAGCAGAAGCAACGCTCCCAAGCCGCCCCACCAAGCTGAGAGGGGCAACAGCATTGCTACAGCCGTCACCAGTTCGGCGAGCGGCAGGAGCACTCCAAACGGATTGGCTAGCCGTGCTGGCACGCCAAAGTCGCGCATGGCCTGCTGTGAACCAGCCAGATCGGCCAGTTTGGCCAGGCCAGCAATCAGAAAGACAGCCGCGAGCAGCATACGTGCGATCAAAAGAGCACTAGTCATCCATGTTTCTCCTTTTCCTGAAAGAAAGTCGTTCGATGAGAGAGTAGCTCGACCCATACGGGTCAGCGGTGAGCGTGATGCTGGAGGAGATGTGGCCATGTGGGTCCATGCCTGTGCTAGTGCCAGAGAGATCACAAGAAGCCCATCCTATCCTGATTCAGCAGACCAGCGGTGCGCAAGGTAGAGGCTAGGCGGTTCACGCGCTCTGCCAACTTTCGATAGCTATAGCGTCAGTTGCCATGCACCACTGTGGTTTCGCCTGGAAAGACTAAGGCACTGCGCTCTAAAAAGTTCACCAGGGTCAGTTCGGTTTGGTACACATTCTCTTCCATTGCCAGCATGTTTCAACTTGAGTGTCCGCTACTCCCACCTGCATCATCTCACTCCTGCCAGTCTACCTGATGGCAAGTTAAAACGCATGTGTAGAACTACCCATTCGCACTACCCATTTCTTCCGAGGTGAGCATGACGTGTGCATAGTCGTGGGACAGGGGATGAGTCGTCTGAACGAGGTAGAACTTCCTGCTGGATCGAGGAGACGAGTCGGAGGCTCCAACCGACGAGGCGACACCTTTTCCTACGCGAGAGGGATGGCGACTTGATGGGCAGCACTCTTAGAGTAAGTGGTGCTCAATGGCAGAGTGGATGGCGGCAACGCGTGAGGAAACGCCCAATTTGCTATAGAGAGAGGAGGTATGTCGGTTGACCGTGCGCACGCTGATGACCAGGTGTTCGGCAATATGGGTATCGGTCCAGCCTTGGGAGAGCAAACGCAGTACCTCAACCTCGCGTGCTGTCAGCCTTGTGGGAAAAGTGAATGACTTCATCGCAGGAGTTGGGAGTGGGCTTGTGGGCATGGAAATCGAGGTCATCTCCTTTTCTTGGACGACCACGACCTGCTCCGGTGTCATCAGCCGCCCCTCGTCCCATGCTGTACTAAAGCCCTGTTCCCCCAGTTGGACACACACATGCGTCAGTGCCTGGTCATAGCCAACTCGATGGACTGGATACATGGGAGCACTGATGGCCTCTCGAAGCGCATGCGCTGCTCCCCAGAGCCGTACCGCTTGACGCAAAGCTCCCTCTCGTGCCTCCACGGATGCTAGGGCTTCTAGGCTTGTAGCGACATACTCTTTGTACACATTGAATTCTAACAACAAGGTCAAACCCTCCTGACACAGGCAACGGGCCGCAGCTACATCTCCTTGCATATTGAGAAGTCGCACAAGGCCAAGAGCTGGATAGACCGAATCCGTCTCTACCCCCGTCTTCTTGCTGATCGCCAGACTCTCTTCGAGCAAGGGGCGTGCTGCCTCCAGTTCACCCTGCTCCAAGTGAATGAGTCCCAGCAAACCGAGTGGATAGGCACTGTAGAAGATGTTATTTTGTTCCAAGAAGTGGGCCAAGCTCTGCTCGGCCAAGCACCAGGAGAATGCTTGGTCCTGTTGCGAGACAAAAAGCAATCGTGCTAGTAGGTAGCGTACCCAGCCGAGACGCTGAACATCTCCCAGTTCCTGATAGAGCAGAAGGCTCTTCTCCAATAAGGAACGGGCCAGTTCGTACTGACCTTGCTCAGTAGCAACGCGTGCCCATTCGGTATAGCACTGGCCTTGCCGCCAGCTATCAGCCAACTCCTGGAAACGAGTGGCAGCTTCCTCCAACCAGCCATGGGCCGGCCCAAACTGGCTCCTGATACGAGCGATGGCACCCAGTTGGAGCAGGCTATCGGCTATGCCTACAGGATCGCCCAACTGCTGATAGAGCAGCAGACTTTCCTCGGCCATCCGCTCCATCTGCATGTTTCGTGCATAGAGATACGCCAGGTTAGCTGCCGCGTCTAGTGCTTTGGCTTGCAACTCTACTCCTACTACAGTACGCTCTGCTAATGCCTGCATCAGAAAGAGCAATCCCTCTCGCCCATAGCCACGTTCATGCCAGAACCAGTTCAAGGCAATACACATGCGGAGGGCTCGCTCGACAAACGCCAGGTGCTCTTGAGGGTCTGCTTGCGAGCGTGCTCGCTCCAGCAGAAAGCTGAGTGCCGCTCGCAGGTTCTCCCGTTCGCATTCTAATTGTGCAACTCGCTGGGTCTGCTCTACTCCGCGTAACTGGGGCACGGTCTCCTCCGCAAGGGCTAGATAATACTCGGCATGCGCCTGACGGGCTGGGGCTAGCTCTCCATTAGTGTGCAGGCACTCCAGCCCAAACTCGCGCAGCGTCTCCAGCATAAGCAAGCGTGGCTCGCCATTGGGTTGCTCCACTTGGCGCAGCAAGTTGTTCTCCAACAGCGTACTCACTCCATCCAGGACAATGTACCCTGCTACGCCAGCTGGCTTGGCGATGGCCTCGACTGCTGGAAGGTCGCAGCCACCAACGAAAACGGCGAGCCAGCAGAAGAGCTGCTGCTGCTCGTGCGTGAGCAACTGGTAACTCCAAGCGATCGTTGCACGCATGGTCTGCTGGCGGTCCGGGGCGTTACGTGCGCCATCGGTCAACAGTTCCAGTCGATGGTCGAGGCGAGCGAGGAGAACCTGGGGCGACAACAACCGGGTGCGTGCCGCGGCTAACTCGATGGCGAGGGGCAGTCCATCCAGGCGTTGGCATATCTCGGCAATGGGCCGAACTATCGCCCCAGTGATCTGGAACGCTGGCTGAATGGCCTGCACTCGCTCAACGAAGAGGGCACAGGCAGCATACTGTAGCAGGGATTCCCGTGTGGGTAGCTGCGCGAGGTCGGGCAGTGACAGGGGAGAGACGACGAGTTCGTGTTCCCCCTGTAGTCGTAGCACAGCCCTGCTGGTCACCAGGAGTTTCACATGCTGGCAGAAGGCGAGCAGTTCCGCTAGTGTCGGCGCGGCGGCCAGTACCTGCTCGAAGTTGTCGAGCAGCAACAGGAGCGATTGGTCGCTGAGCACTGCTTGCAGGTCCTCTAGGGGCGAGCGAGCACTCGTCTCATGCACCCCTAATGCCTGAGCAATAGCTGGGAGTACGAAGTCGGGCTCCCTGATAGCAGCCAGAGGCACAAAGTAAACGCCGTTAACAAAGTTGGGCACAAGGTCATGTACCGCTTCAAGCGCGAGGCGTGTTTTGCCAACCCCTCCAGGGCCTGTCAGCGTGAGCAGACGCACCTCGGGACGGCGCAGCAGGTCTACCAACTTGGCGCGTTCCGACGTGCGTCCCAGCAGGCGGGTTAAAGGCTTCGGCAGAGGGGATGGTGGTGCCAAGCCTGAGCCTTGGACTGCCCTAACTGGTTGTGCAAGGAGGTCGTGTGGCAGCGTCGAGGCTGTTTTCTTCTTCAGATGGTCATCGGCGGCACGCACCGAGAGCGCGTGAGCGGCCTGGCGCAAATGTTCGGGGGTGAGCCTGTCAGAGGGACCGAGGTAATAACTGGCAAGTCGGTCGTGACGGCGGCAAGTCGCACGCCAATAGGTCCTGCCACGCTGATTGCCAGCACGGGTCTTATGCGCGGTAAAATGACCGACCTCATTGCGAAACCTGAAGGTTGTGGCCTGCTCCAGCCACTGAAACCACGCAGTGGAGCCAACCTCTGTCGTGGCCTCGCCTTCATCCAGCTGATAGGTCAGGATCATGGCTTGGACTACACCGATTGTGAGAGATGATCGCTTCATACCCACTTGCTCTCTTGATTGCTCTGGGCAAGAACGCTCTTACAGTTGCCGAACACACGAGTTGCCGAACATAGTATATGAACCTGGAAACGAAGTGTCAAGGGTGCATATTCCCTCACGTAAAATGTTACTAGGGGTGGTATGGTTCCCTCAAATTCGAACATCGAAAAGCCCTGTAGTATAGCTGTATAAACTAGACATGTCTATTGATTTCTGCTACTATACAGTAGGAAAATAAAGAGGGAAAAGAACAAAACTTTTTTCGGCTAACGTTTTAGATATCCTTCGAAAGACTTCTCGGCTAAGGTTGTTTGCACAAGTACGAGACAAGGCAATACATGAAGCGGACAGCACATCAATCACTTTCAGTTGCTGGACGCGAGCTACTTGCTTCCAATAAATATTGGCAGGGCGAGCGAGAGGATCGCACATCTGCATCCAAGGGAATTCCCATGAAGCAGCAATGACGGCTTTGCTCAGACAGCCGACATGATGCCAGCAGGGACAGTGGAGAATGATCACTTATGCAGCACCATATCTATGCATTGCCATCCAGACTAGTTCCCGATACGGACCAAACACCAATACATTGCCCACCTGTACCACTGACAACTCTGCTTGGGCGTGAGCACGAACTCACACAGCTCTCTACTCTCCTCCGACAATCAGAAGTGCGTCTGCTTACTCTTACGGGTCCGGGGGGGGTTGGCAAAACCCGTCTGAGCATCGAGATTGCACGCATCCTCACACCTGATTTCGCTGACGGTGTTTGCTTTGTACCTCTAGCCGCCATCAGTGATCCCGACTTCGTACTCCCAGCAATGGCCCAAGCACTGGGGCTGAGGGATGTCAGTACTCGCTCGTTGCAGGAGGAATTGCAAGCCGCGCTGAGCGAGCAGTCCCTGCTGCTGGTGCTTGATAACTTTGAGCACGTACTGACCACAGCACCGAGCCTTTCTGACCTAGCAGCCGCCTGCCCACACCTGACCATACTAGTGACTAGCCGTGCCCCACTACGACTGTATGGGGAACGCGAATTCCCTATATTCCCACTACCCCTGCCTGATCTGAATCACCTGCCAGCGCGTGAAGTTCTCTCGCAGTATGCCGCACTCACCCTCTTTGTCGAGCGTGCGCAAGCCATCAAGCTAGATTTTGCGATGACGGAGGCCAATGCGCGTTCCATTGCCAAGATATGCACGCGCTTGGACGGACTTCCCCTAGCCATCGAACTGGCTGCCGTTCGCATCCGGTTGCTATCGCCCCAAGCCCTCCTCGCTCGCCTCAATCATCGATTGGAACTGCTGAGCGGCGGTGCTCGCGATCTACCTGACCGCCACCAAACCTTGCGTGCGACGATCGCCTGGAGCTACAATTTGCTCACGCCACCAGAGCAGCAACTCTTCCGCCTCCTCTCTATCTTTGCGGGCGGCTGTACGCTCCAAGCTGCTGAAGCTCTTGCACGAGCGGCAGGCATTGAAGCGAACATCATCCTAGATGGGATAAGCACGTTGCTGGAGAACCACCTGTTGCGCCAGGTGGAGCAGTCTGATGGAGAGTCACGCCTGTTCATGCTGGAGACGCTACGCGAGTTTGGGTTAGAGTGTCTAGCAACTAGTAAGGAGCTAGCAGCAGCGCAACAGGCGCATACGCAGTATTACCTGGCATTGGCGGAGGAGGCTGGGCATCATCTGGCGGGTCCCGAGCAGGTGAGTTGGTTCGATCGGCTAGACCGCGAACTGGAGAATTTGCGAGCCGTGCTTCAGCACACTATGATCGGGGGGGACGAGCAGGAGGTGGAACTGGCCCTGCGGCTGGGGACGGCCTTATCCTGGTTCTGGTATGTGCGCGGTCATGAGAGTGACGGAAGTCGCTGGTTGGAGTGGGTGCAGGCAGAACGCCGGGGAAGTGTGATGATGCGTATTCGCGCGGCCCAAGCCCTCAATCAGGCTGCTCGGCTGGCCATCTGGCGTGATGAGTATGAGCTTGCTCAGACACTGAGCAATGAGAGCCTAACCCTCTACCGGGAGGTAAACGATATTGGGGGCATGGCCTGGGCCTTGTACTGGTTGGGCGATGCCACCCAGGACAGAAGCGACTACGCCACTGCACACACCAGGTACGAGGAGGCACTGGCACTCTTCCGACAGGTGGGAGACCAGGAAGGCAGTGCCTACACGCTAGGTGCCCTCGCGTATGGAGTCACCAACCAGGGAAACTTTCGCAGAGCACGTGTGCTGGCAGAGGAGTCACTGGCACTCTTTAGAGCGCGAGCTGACAAGCAAGGGATACTCTACGCCCTCGTGCGCCTTGTACGCTGCCTTTATCTCTCGCAGACTGATCTGAATGATGCGCTCGCCCTTGCCCAAGAGTGTCTCACTCTAAGCAAAGAGGTCGGATACAAGCAGGGTCTTGCCGCCGCACTCAGTTACCTGGGGTTGCTGGCCCTCCAACGGGGAGATGAAGATACCGCGCGGTCCAATCTCGAGGAAGCCTTACGCCTCCGCAAGGAGCTAGCAAGTCCATGGGGCATCGCCAGAGGCATGTACTACATGGCAAACTTGAGCATGGTTCAACATGACTATGCCACAGCACGTACCTCTTATGAAGAATGTCTGCTGCGATCCAACGCGATAGGCGACAAGGAATTTCTCGCTTCCTGCATGGAGGGCTTAGCAGCAACAGTGGTCAACCAGGAAGGTGAAAATGGAACCAGGTCAGAGAGCGTATGGGCAGCACGGTTGTGGGGAGCAGCAGAGCGCATGCGAGAGGCCATTGGTGCGCCTATACCTCCGGTACATCGTGCCACCTATGAGCAAGCACTGACCCGGGTACACAGTCAGATAAGTGAGCAGACTTTTCGTACAGCATGGGAAGAGGGACGCAGTATGTCGCCGGAACAAGTATTGGCAATGCAGTCACCAACGAATGCTTCTACGTCTGCCACAGGCTCATCAGTAGCACCTCCAACCTCCAAGCGCGTCACTTCCATTGCAAAGCTCACCGCACGAGAGATGGAAGTGCTGCGCTTACTCGCGCGGGGCCGGACAGATGTCCAAATTGCCGAACACATGGTGATCAGTCCACGCACGGTCAACCGACATACGACCTCCCTCTATAGCAAGCTGGGCGTCTCCTCACGCGCTGCCGCCACTCGTTACGCTCTTGACCACCACCTACTCTAAAGAGCCCTCCCCTAC
The DNA here is from genome assembly GCA_964657325.1 of uncultured Ktedonobacterales bacterium. Taxonomy (GTDB): domain Bacteria; phylum Chloroflexota; class Ktedonobacteria; order Ktedonobacterales; family Ktedonobacteraceae; genus JBBQVS01. Next base: position 64,318 of record CAZZVE010000007.1, on the reverse strand, counting down.
CGCTTTGAAAATGGGCAGTGAAAATGGGTAGTTCTACACATAGACTATAGCCATTCATCAGGTAGACTTTCAGCATTAGAAGCATAGTAATCGGCTTCAACTACCATGCATGCAGATTGTTAGTATCTTCTCTATACTCATATCTTGCAAAGAGAAGTATAAGCTTATTTTAGAAGTATATCGAGCAAAAGCGTTGTAGAATTATAAATTTTTGCTGACGCAATTAGTATGTCATGAGATATTTCGGCTGTCCCAAAATAGTTAATGTTATTGAAAGGAGCCTCATATGCAGGCGTTGACCCTGGCAATTTCTCCATCTGGCATTGAGTACTTGACCCAGCAGACCATAGCCAGCCTGATGCTCAAGGCCCTCTCTAGCTTGGTACCGCCCGACACCAATGCATCCGTTTCCAAAATCACGATGGCCCATTTCTCCGGCGGCGGATCGGTAGAAGCGGATAACGTCGTCATCAAGCTCACGAGTGGCTCGTTCTCTAACTTCTCTCCAGCTTTCCAGAGCGTGACCCAGAACGAGAACGGCCAGTTCACCATCCAGTTGCAGGCCCCTAGCACCGTCAATTACTCTTGGAACGAGCAATACGACAAGTACCTTATCGATAATGTGGGGGATCGGCAGTTGCAGGGCCACATCAATCACACTTGGGCCTTCAGTATGGGCATCAGCACCTTCACGATCACCGTACCGGTAACCCTTTCCCAACAACCTGGCTCCTACACCCTGACCGTTGGCACGGTACAGACGGGAACTGGGAACTATAGCCCTAACATCCCAAACGGTAGCATTATCAAGGTTAACACCTGTTTCACCAATACGGTGGATTCGCGGGCGGTGCAAGCGTTGGAGAGCATCGACTTCAGCCCGCCCATCCAGAATAGTTTCGCGAACCTCTTCGGGACGATCCCGGCCAGCGGGCATCTGACGCCCGACATCGTCTTCAACTTCAACAAAGGTGACACACCACTGGCGTTTCCCAATGACGCGGGAATGAGTCTGGGCGTGACCGGGAACGTGACCTGGCAAGGAAATGCCTACTCAGGTGGAACACCGCCGAGCCTGGGCATGCCTTCTATGCCGAAGGCGAACCACGTCCATTTCTACGCCTCCGACTACGAGTTCAATGAGTTGTTTTGGGCGTTTTATAAGGATGGTAGGCTGAACACCACGATTACCAGCGGCCAGTTGACCGATAAAACCCTGCTCTATACCAGCACTTACGCCAACACGTCACTTAATGCCCTCTACCAGAAGTACCCGAATCTCTACATGACGCTAGATGTGACGCCGCAGAGCGCATCAACGGTGACGTTCAAGAACGTTTACGATTTGGTCTACGGTGATAACGGTGTTCTTACCACGCAAGAGGTGCAACTGCCAGTGGCCACCTACACAGCACTCCAGTCCCTCGGGCCGGGTCTTTCAGGAAACGCTCAGGGATCAGTGTACCTCACGCAAGCTAGCTATCAGACAGCACTTCAAAGTGCTCTCGGTTCAAATGTGGACTCGAAGACTCTTCAGCAGATCGAGGATGCGTCAGTGGTGATCGGGCCCTTCTCTCAGGTCTATCAGGTCACCCAGAATGGACTCAACTTGTTGCAGCAGAACCTGCCGTCGGGCGTCTACAATGCGCTTTCGTCCGGGCTCACGGTAGGACAAGTGTTCGTCGACAAGGCGTGGCTCCTGGTCGCTATCGAGAATGCGCTCAACTCCCTCGCGCTGACGAATCAGTACGCTTCCGACATCGAAGCGGCCTTCGCGCTTCAGGGGAACTACAAGCAGCTGTATTGGGTCACACCGGGAACCAATGGAGCACTCAGCACCCTGGTCAATCCGCTCCCAGCGGACGTCTACAACGCTCTTGCTGGCTTGGGGAACGTCGTCTTCGAGGATCAGACCAGCTTCGTTAGTGCCGTGCAGAACGCTATTGGGAGTGACGCAGCACCGTACATAGAGCAGATCACCTCCGCGGCGCAGTTGGTCGGGGCCATCGTCACACAGGCACTGCTCGTAGGTGTCAATGTCATCAAGGGGGGACAGTCGATCCCCGCCTTCACGGTGCGCATTGACGAGACCAACTTCCAACAGAACTTCCACCTGGGCATCGGCCCCAACAACACCCAGACGATACAGTTCGATTTTCAGCTCATCAACGGCGAGACCGAAGCGACACTGGTCAGTTCGAACATCCCTGGGATCAACGTGTCCGACTTCACGGAGGTCTGGAACCTCGGGATGCACGATGCCTACCAAAATGTGATGCGGAGTCTGGGACGAGCCGGTGTACCTCTGCCGTTCATGGCCGGCTTCCAGTTCCTCTTCGATCAGGCCACCGTGGCCGTGCAGCCCGGCTACACCGACGTCCTCACCGATGTCGAGTTCATCGGGACACCCGCCTTTATTCAGGCACTGGCACGCGAACCAGGCACCGCGGACCTGTCCTCTCTGCTCAGGCCGCGAGCCGTGGCCGCCCATGGCACTCAGCCCGGGCGTGAGCCGACGGGCTATGGCAAATCCAGCCGCCTGTCCGGTCTCAGTCGAACCAGGACTGCGCTGCGAAGACGAGACTTGTACGTTCTAGTACCGTCCTTGCTGGCTCGACTAGCCATGGATGGGTCCAGGAAGGAGTTTGATATGTCATTGAAACAAAAGCCCGGTGTACACACCAATGCACCCCTCTCAGCAACCGAGACGTTCGACTTTCATCTTGCGCTCGGCCATATTCCCGACGTCGAACAGTTTCACCTGATCGTTGGCGCCCAGGAAATTCCGCTCAAGCAGCACTCGCAGAAGACGCTTTCCGTACACGCCTCCAAGAATAAGGCACTTGGTTTGCTCCACGAGGGTGCTCATTTAGAGTTTACCCACTACGTGGAGGGCGTTGAACTACCAGCAGGCCATACCAGCATCCTGCGTGTCATGTACCCATCGCAAACGGCCCCAATTTCTGAGCTGGCGTTGATGGCCGTGCATATTCCACTTTGCGTCCGCACTGAACAACGTCGGCAGCATCTGCCGAGGACGGCTCAGGGTATGCCAGTTGGTCTAGCACTGCGCGGTATAACAACACTTCCTCCCCACGAAGACGCCGTAACCGCCGCCAATGATGCTGATCATCTGCTTACAGCCACCAGCACTGCGGCTAGTTTGGTTTTCATGCATCCACAGCTTTCCAGCACTAATGCCAGCATCGCGGGCAAGATTATGGATAATCATATCAATAGCCCCGATAACATCACGAATATCCAGCATTTCCAGTCGCAGATCAGCCGACAGGGAGCAAACTGGCAGACAACAGCTATATCGAAGGACAAGGATGGGAATGTGTTGACATGGGGTCCCGGATTCTCGCAAGCGGGGCAACCGGTCTACCACAACCAACTCTCACAGACGACTATCACTGCTGCTGGTGGCGCGATGACGCTACCGCTCACCACGTCCCAACAGCCCTCTAACCTCGAGGGTGCCTGCTGGAATGTCAATCAGGGTGTGGGCGCAGTCTCCCATATCTCCCCGGAGGCATCTAGCGCACTGCGTACTGGTCGTGCTCGCGCCAAGGCCGCGCTCACCGAGAGCACTGGTTACTCTTTCACGGTCAACAACCTTACACCCGGCTGCGGTCTCACCATCGACGACAATAGCATGGACTACACACCCGACCCCACTACGCCGAGTGCTGGAACGATCACTATCAATGTGGGAAACTCGTTTCTCCGCACACTCAGTGCTTATGTTCAGTACCTCGACGACCACGATAAAGTCATTCCTCTTGGGATCGATTATCCAGGCGATTACCAGTTGGTTGATTATGTCTCGTCCAGCGACGTCTTTATGGGCATTCCCCTGCCCAACGACCCCACAGTGCTCAGCTTCCCCTGGATAGCTGGTGCGGCCAAGGTCAGACTCGTCCACGGTGGGATGGGTTTGGGACAATGGGACAACCACGCGTGTTTGCATGGCGCATGCCTTACCGGTGTCTTCAACTACCTCATTCCAGGCCTCTTCCTGCTTGCCGGGGCAGGACTTGACGAAACCGCATGGTTCAAAGCAATCCTGAAGGACGACGAATTTAGGGCGGCAGGCATAAAGATTATCTTGAGCACCTTTGGAGCGGAGGCGGCCAGTGGCCTCTCCCTTACCAATATAGCGTCAATTTGCTATGCGTTTATGGACGCGTCAGGTGGCTTCCTGGTAATGAAGGCTGTTGGGACGGGGCTTGAGAAACTTCAGAAGACTATCATCGAGAAATTGACCGAGAGTGCCCTTGAAAAGGCCATCCCTGCTGTAAACGTGATCTTCCAAATCGCGAACCGCGCTATGGACCTTGAAGAGATGCTAGTAAGTACCATCGAAATCCTCTGTTCGCCTGCTGTATACGAGGTAGATATCGTCCGCACGCTCAATTTGAGAGTGACAGTCAGCCCTGACCCAACACATGGAACTAGCGAGAATCCTGCCGTCTGGCCGCTAGAGAGCGTTTCCTACGAGGCAATTGTCCAGTATCAGGGCGGTACAGCACACCAGCAGAGTGCAGGAATGGCAGGTGTAACGTCTTCGCAACCGATTAAACTGTCGTTCGACGCGCTTCCCGCTGGTGGTTCGCTCCAAGTCAAGTTCAACGTCTATTCAGCGACTGGCTTCCTCTGTGGACAGTTCACCGGTGCATGGATACCTGCGGCACTGCCGGAGGGCAGTGATACTCTCACGGTGGTTGGAAGTATCCAGGAAAACCTCATCCCACTCACAGCCTCAACCCTGTATCAGTACAAGCAGAAGCTTGTCTATAACCAGGTTGCCTCAGCCCATATGTGGCAGGCTTCCCAATTCACGCTAGATGTCTCTGAGGCGAAGGCACTCGACCAGGAGCAGATCTCAACGAACGTAAGTAACGTGTTCCAGCAGAACGGCTGTACGCTTTCGACCAGTGCGAAGGTTGACGTACTCGATCCTGGCAACGCCTGGACGATCACCGACGGGTCCACGATTTATCGCCTTGCTATGCAGCAGGAGCCACAGTCAGATGGTAAGACCGTCACGGTGTTGATGGTGAATACGGCAAATGTACCACTGAAAGTGGTGACCGACCTCAGTGCCGATGACACGGGGCATAACCTCGCGAAATTGGTCAACATCACCATGAACGACAAGGCTTACATGCTCGGTTACTGCTGGCGAGCATCCGGGCAGAATATTCCCGAGACGGGCGGTCAGTTCCCGGTCTCCACGCAAATTCACGCCTTCCAGAACATCAACGTCCTGGCGCAGCCCGAGGCATCACTCAAGTTTTCCGCTAGTGGATTCGTCAATCAGCCTGCTATCGTGTACGATCAGTTCGGGCCTGCTCCTCTTTTCAGTATACCAAGCTCATTCTCTGATGAATTGGACAAGGGTGGTGCTGTTGCTACCGATCTCGCTACACTGTTCGAGGCATTCACCTATCCGCTACCAAGCAACACCGTTGCAACAGTGGTAACTCAGGGCGCGTCGTGGACAATAGGGGGTACCACACCCACCTACTCGCTGGTCCGTGTCACGGATGTCATCGAGATTCACCCCTATCCATTCGAGCCGATCAGCCAGCGCAATTTCTATGTGCAGCCGACGAGCGACTCGCCGACCTCATATCAATATCAACTGCGCCAGATCACGCTCGACAACAAGACGCCCTTCGACATGAATCAGACGCAGAGCTTCGGCCTCTTCACCTTGCCATTCAACGACGATTTCGTCGTGCATCCACAGGGCTATGTGATTGCTATCAGTTACAGTTTGAGCCGCATGATGATCCTGAAGCTTCCCGACACTCCGAGTGCAGACGACAAAGTTGTGTCAGCGATCCTCGTCTCAGGCCCAGCCGGGGACCCGGCCAAGCTCGACCCGACGACCAAGCAAGAGGCTCGCCAGGGTCTGATGAACGGACCATGCGCCCTCGCGGTTACAGCCGACGGTCGCGTCCTCGTGCTGGAGCAGGGCCTGGGCACATCCACCGCTCCGGCCCGTATTCAGTCGTTCGATGTCAATGGAAATCCGGTTCCCAGCTTCGATGGTTCTGCCGTTACTACGTTGCCAACCTCCCTTAGCACAGACCTGGATGCTGGTCTCGTGAGCGTGGCTCTCCGCCAGGCATTCGCGACGGCAGGAGCACCACTCTCGAGCATCTGGCTGATTCGGGCAGGAACTACGGTATATCGACTCAGCGAAGAAGGCGGAAACGTCGTGGTCACGTCAGACGGTGCTAACCTTTCCACCAACTGGACTGTTACGAGCCAGGGTACAACCTACCAGCTCAGCTTGCAAGGCTCGAATATTACTGTGGCAAAGGGCGGCGCGACACTCTTCACGATGCCTGCTAGCGTAATGACGGGTCTCAATCAGGGGACTACCACTGAGGGTGTTGCTGATGCATTCAGTCAGCACGGCATTACGCTCGTACCCCCCATCTCGCTCACCGGCGATCAGTTTACGCTCGATCCTGCTATGGTCGCCGAGCTTGTCGAGGGCAAGGTCCCTTCGTCTCTCTCGGCGGGACTGACGGTACGAGGATTGCCGCAACTGCCTGCGACCGCGACAGTAACGGGCAACGTCTCGGTAACGGTCCGTGAGCCTGGCAAATCGTGGACGCTGCAAGACCAGCAAGCAAGCAGCTCTTACAAAATCTCCCTCGATACTGGTAGTAATACACTTGCCGTCGTCGATTTGCTCGCAACCGCCCCACTCCACAACCAGCAGTCGGGCATCACATACATCAGCATGAGCACGGAGCGGAAGGGGTACATCTATGTCTTGAGTTATACTGGCGATGGTAGTAGCGTCAATGACTACGGGCTTGATATCTATCAGCCCAATGGTACATGGTTGGCACGTACTGCCGGAGTGAACGCCGCCAAGATCGTCGTCGATATGTGGCGCAACCTGTACACACTGAACTACGAGTCCTTCCAGGGACCGGGTGGACGCACGGAGCCTTCTGTGAGCACCTGGACACCCTCTAGCTAATTGGAGTTCGTCAATGACGTTCGACCCAACAAAACCGGTCTTCACTGGCAAGCTCAGCTTTGAATCGACCAACGCGTTTGGACAGAAATACTACTTGAGCTATACGACGAGAGGAGGGGACACTGCCCCCACGCTCTCGGCAGTGAGGGCCGACAGCACCACACTGTGGACTTCCTATGATGCAGGCGCGGGGGCGATCGTCCTCGTTGCCCCCAACGGCATGTACCTCTCAGTCCTGGAGGACAATAAGCTGGCTATCCTCGTAGAGGATGCCAGCTTAGCCGCAGCGATCACGCTGGTGCCTGCCGCGACTGCCAACCAGGTGCAGTGTTCGTGGATTGACCCGTCTACCTCCAAAACCCTTTACGCTTATTATCAGCTTTTCACGGGCGTACTTACGACCCTGTCCTTCCAGCAGGTGGACAACAAGATGGGAGAATCGCTCTCGATGCTCACGCAAACCATAGTGACACCTGGTCTCGCCAAGATTCTGGAGAAAAAGTCTGCTGCCGGGTTTGACCTCTCGAGGGTCAACCTGACGGGTGTGAGTCTCGCAGGCGTGGACTGCACAAAGGCTCACTTCGACTATGCGATCCTGTCCGGCACCAATTTCTCTGGAGCCACGCTCACGGGCACCTCCTTCACCTCTGCTGATCTTACCAGCATTGTATGGGGCCAGGATATCAGTGCCGCAGGTGCCGATTTCAGCAAGACGATCGGCATTGGCATGACAGTGCCATCGACGGGTACGGCAGGTCAACGTGCCACATTTGATAGCACGACATTTAGCGGAGCCGACTGGAGCGGCTGTGACCTGACGAACGCCTCACTGCACAATGCGGTTGTCACTGGAGCCAACTTTTCTGGCGCGACCCTCACAGGGGCTTATCTGTATGTCCTGCAGGCAGGCAAAAGCAACGATGGGACGGTTCCAGGGGCAGATTTCTCCTACGCATACATGCCAGACGCCAACCTCGGATCGGCGAACCTCAATGGTGCTACCCTGTCGCATGCCCAGATCTATAACCTCAATGGAGGGGCATCGTTGGTGAATGCCAATCTGACTGAGACCAACTTCTCAGGCGCTGACCTCAGCGGGGCAACGTTCGGCGGTCTTAACACTGCCATCGCTGGCACCAACTTTGACGGTGCCGTACTCTTCGACTGTACATTTGACAGTGCCCCACTCGAACTTTCAGCTCGAGGGATACCTGTTACAATGGTCGGCGCACGACTGGAGAACGCAACATTCACGAATACCACGTTCATGGGTGTCCGTCTCAGCGGTGCTCACATCGCGACGAGTGCTGGCGTCCCCCTGTTCACGATTTCGTCGAACAATGTGGCAACCTACATAACTGAGCTTAATCAGCCAAGTCTTCCCAACGATTTCATTAGTTTGTTTGCTAGCCAGGGCTGTAACTTGTCGATCCAAGGGACCGTAAGTGTGGTTACGCCTGGGCAGTCATGGACTCTGACCCAGTCGCCCACACTCGCTACTCCCGGTGTCGAGGACGTAGGATTTTCAGTGGTGATGGTCGCCGGAGTGTTGAAGGTCTACACGTCAAGCATCTCACTTGTCGAACAGGGCGACCAGGGCATTACCTATGCCACGACCTACACAGTGACAGCCACTAATCTACCAACGACAAGTCTCAGCCCAGACGCTTGCTGCCCGAATCACTGGACTAAGACAGTCTGTGATGCTCGCAAGCTTTCCTGGGAGGAGATGATAACTTCCCCCCAACTCTCGCTGGCAAGCCTCAGTAGTGTTACACGGTCACAGAGACCGAGGCATGGTCAGAAATCTTCGATTGGCAAGCCTTGATGGCCGTGAGAACGAAACAATCGCAATGAAAACCGATCTATGAAGATGTGTTAGTCACCCACGCGCTAACATATCTTCACCTAAAGAATCTACGACATAAATGAAAGGAAATAATTATTATGGCGACCAATCCTACTGAAAAGGGCAAAATCACTACAGATGCTTCTCATCCACCATCCAACGATGGCGAAGATTCTGATACTTCTCCCCATCGTTTTACACAACCCAATCCATTCGCATCCCCTGCCGAGACAACAGTTCCACATGTACCGCTTGTTTCATTACCGGCACCGACAAACGCATCTTCTGATGTCAGCAATGCTCAATCTCAGGAGAAGTCGTTTCCAGGTGTTCAGGAACTGAACAGTTTTGCACAGGAGGTCTTGAAGGAGAACGTCAACAGCCTGGAGACCTTAAGTCGATATATTCGCCGCTCCTACCAGACGGTGTACCTGATGTATTGTGTCCTCTTTTTTGTTGGCCTCATCACAGCTATCGCTGCTATTATCAAAGGCTTTACTGCACAAAACGGTGCAGAAGCTATTCCCTCCCTTATCTTCGCTGGACTATCCACGGCATCCTTCTTCACGCTATTTATTACTAGACCGCTGGAGTCACTGGAGCGTAATACCTTCTTCTCCTCCTGGATCGTCGCAATTATGGACAACTACTGGACAAGGCTCATGTACTTTCAGAATCCACAAACGATTGACACAAGTCTCAAAGATGCCATCTCTGATCTTGTCGATGAGCTAAGTACTCTCGCTGACAAGTATGCGACCGCTATAGGAAAATATCCTCCACTATCAGGCTCTCAGTCAGTATCTGCTCAAGCACTTCATTCGGTGAATACATTTGGTACTCGAGCCAGTAGTGGAGGGACTTTATCAACAGCGGCTGATCGTCAAAAAGAAATTTGATGTATCATAGAAAGTTCATTTTCGGCTACACCCTGGTTGGCTTTCGTAGTCAGCCCTCTCAGCATTCTTGTCTTTATGTAGGAGAGTTCATACTTTACTAAGGAAAAGTTCTATGATGGGGAAGAAATGTTCTGAAATAGCAATTCATCTTGAGAACATCCACGACCTCTTTATCCGGCCTGTGGAAGACCCTTTCTCAAACAAAGCACATTTTGTTTCTGGCATTGACTTGATGAAGAGCGGGCTTACCTCTGCATCCCTGTTGCGAGAAGAAAAGGTGAAGGCCACAATCTTTCTTCCAAAGGAAAGCATCGAACCAGACCTCGTGGGCAAAATCACAGCAGCTTTACAGAGGTACTGCCAATTCAAAGTACGACAAAACGAACATGAACTGGCTGTATTTCGACGGGAAGCACTTACTGCGCTACTGATTGGTATTCTGTTTCTGGTCAGTGGACTCTCATTATCGCAAGTTCTGGAGAGAGAAACGTTTTTCCCTCCTTTTCTTAACGCGTTTTTAAGCGATGGGTTTAATATTGCGTTCTGGGTTATTCTTTGGCGTCCAGTCGATTTTTTCCTGTTTGAACTGTGGCCTTTTTGGAGAGAGGATCGAATCTATAAAAGAATCATGCAAATGGAGGTCGTGGTAGCTGAAGAAAATTAATCTCAACATTATTCACTAGCTACTTCTACTTAAAGTGAATTTTTTCTGCAAAGCTATGTTTCCTCATCAATACGGTTCGCTCTTCAAAAACCGAAAAAACGCGATGAACTCTATTTTGCTTCACGCTCAACACTCTGCAAAACCATTGGTATAATGACAATGCTTGGCATCATACTCTGTCTTTTGATAAGATCCAAAGAGAAGAATAAACATCATACGTTCATCTCTCGCAGCGCAAACCGCCGAATCTTGCCTGTCGCCGTCTTCGGCAACTCCGGCACGAACTCTATCCAACGTGGGTACTTATGCGGTACGAGACGCATTTTGACAAACGCTTTGAGTTCATTGGCAAGAGCATCGGATGCTTCGTAGCCACTTTGTAGAACGACAAAAGCTTTAGGCTTGACGAGGTCTTGCTGGTCGGTGGCTCCAACGACGGCAACTTCCAGCACGGATTCATGTGCGATCAGGGCGGCCTCGACCTCAAAGGGTGAAACCCATTGGCCACTTACCTTGAGCATGTCATCAGCACGACCACAGTACCAGAAGTAGCCCTCTTCATCCTGATAATACTTATCCCCCGTCGCAACCCACTGGCCTCGAAAAACCTCTTTCGATTTCTCATGCTTGTTCCAGTAGGAAGTAGCTGCACTATCACCGCGCACGAGCAAGCTCCCCATCGCGCCTACTGGCACATCTTGTCCCTGCTCATCCACGATTCTTGCTTCATAGCCTGGAATCGGTTTGCCTGAGCTACCGGGGCGGATATCATCGGAGCGGTTACTGATGAAGGTCTGCAACATCTCTGTGCAACCAATGCCATCGAGGATAGGAACGTGAAATCGTTCCTCGAAACGGCGCAAGATGTCGGTGGGCAGCCCCTCACCAGCAGAGATACAGAGGCGCACCGAGGAGAAATCGTAGCGTTTCTCGGCATCGGGCAACGCAAGCAGATTGGCGTAGAGCGTCGGTGCGGCAAAAAAGAGCGTTGGATGTTGAGCGTCTATCAGCGTAAAAACCGCTTCGGCTGTTGAACGTCCGGGATAGTAGAGAGCACTGGCCCCCACCGAGAAGGGATAGTACAGGCCATTGCCCAAACCATAGGCAAAAAAGAGCTTGGATGCGGAAAACGTGATGTCGTTCTCGCGGATACCGAGAATGTGCTTGCCGAATGCCTCGCTGCAATAGCTCATGTCGTGTTGCAAGTGTATGCAGCCCTTCGGAAAGCCCGTACTCCCCGAACTGTAGAGCCAGAAAGCATTATCATCCTTACTCGTTTCAGCGGTGGTCAATTGTGAAGAGGCGCGGTTTGTCCATTGTCCGAAATCGTGCAATATGGCAGTCTCTGCTTCACCGCTCTGTTCAAGGCCAACGACGACGACGTGTTGGAGATAGCGCAACTGTGGGAGTGTCTGCTGCAACGTTTTCCAGAGCGCAGCATGAACGAATAGTACCTTTGCACGACTATCGTTGAGGAGATAGGTATAATCGTTTGGACGTAGCATCGTATTGAGGGGAATGGGGACGATGCCTGCTTTGATTGCACCAAAGAACGTGGCAGCGAATTGTGGCGAGTCCAGCAGTAAGAGCGCGACCCGTTGCTCGATTTCTACGTCCAGGTCGAGCAAGCCATTCCCGACACGATTGGTAAGCTCCGCTATTTCCTTATACGAATAGGTCTCGCCCTCGTAGTAAATTGCGGTTTTCGCGCCACGTCCCGCCGCTATATTGCTATCGACGAAGGCAGTCGCGGCATTGAATCGTTCTGGTAGCGAGAGGGTAAGCATGGGAGTTGTCATAGACATAGTATGTAGCCTTTCATGAATACTAATACTTCCCTGAACTCTGTCCTGCTGGTCCAGAGCGTGGTCCATAAGGACCGGAGTCAAGCCAGACGCCCGCACGTTCCCAGTAGGGGGCAACGAGGGCAGCAATACTGCGCTTGAACTGCATGACCGGACTACGTTTCTGTACATGGGCGAGTGCCTGCTTTGCCGCGTCCCGATTATACTCTGCCGCGTTCCGTCGCACACGTGCGAACTCCTCTATCGCCTCACGTGCCGCGTTTGTATCTCTCGTAGCAAGGGCGATATCAATAGCGTTCGACGCTACAACTGCATCCGCGATGCCAGAGTTCATGCCACGTGCTCCGAATGGTGCGAAAAGATGAGCTGCTTCGCCGACGAGCAAGACGCGATGGTTCTTGTCAGTAAAATCACGCGCAAGCACTTGGAGGAACTGATACGTCGAGACCCACGTGATGCGCTCTAGATACTTCGGGTCCATCACCTTTGGGAGCCAGTGACGTACACCTTCTATGCCACTATAGGCATCCAGATTATCGTCCTCGCGGCACTGCAAATCGACGCGCCAGCCGCCGACAAAAGGAACGAAGAGGACATCGCGCCCAACGCCGGGGTGATCATAGTAAAAAACACGTTCAAGGGGAAGTGGATGCTCTTCATCCTCAGTCACATCTGCCACAATATACGAGTTTTTGGAGCGGCTACCTTCCATTGGAATGTCCAATGTGTGACGAACTATAGAGCGTGAACCATCTGCGCCAACTAAATACTTCGCTGTCCACCTCTGGCCCGATTCCGTTGTCACTATCACCTCATCTAGTGTCGTTTCGACGTTACTCACAGGCATATTCCATGCGAACTCGACACCAGCCTGTTTACAGGCATCGAGCAGCATTTGTTCGATCTTCACCTGTGGCAGACTCGAAAAAGGGGGTAACGTGTTTGGCTTGGGCGCGGGATAGTGGCGCACAAAGACCTGTCTCTTATGCCAGTATGTGCGCTTCGTAGGCCAGACGAGGCCAGACGAGGCTATCAGCATCCCCAGGCCCGACTGAATCTGTTCAAGCAGTTTGAGCGTCTCTTGATGAATGAAGATAGCGCGGCTCCCGGGACGGTCGCGTCCCTCCGGCTCAGCCTCAATCAGTGTGACGGAATGCCCTTTCGAGCGCAAGGCAAGGGCTGAAGTCAGTCCAACTGGACCCGCCCCGACGACCAGCACCTCTTGGTGCTGTAGTGATTCGGTAAAGTTCATATATATCTATTTCTCCTCGTATTCATTTGTATGTAGATACCGTCAAACGTTATGGCCTCTACCCCTGAGGTTTCCACTCGAAGGTGCTGAGCACTGGCTGGTGACCACCGTTTTCAGTGTATTCCTGGTGACGATACTTGTGGAGCGCAGTCAGCAGGGGGGTGTCATGCATAGAGAAGAGAATGGCACGTTTGTCTTGCGAGAGGTTGTGGTGTTCATGCACAGCCCAAGCTGGCACGACGAAGAAATCTCCCTGCTTCCACTCGAAGCGCACACCGTTGATGATGGTCTCGCCGTTGCCCTCAAAGGCATGGTAGACGAAGCTGCCTGTGTGCTGGTGCGCCTGTGTGTGGATGCCAGGACGCAACATCTGTATCCAGCAGGTGAAGGATTGCATGACGGGGCCGCCCGTATGCGGATTGACGTACTCCATCACGACATCATCAAAAGGGCTGGACGCGACCTGCGCGAGATTGTTGAGAGCGCGTTCGGTATCGGCCCACTTGTAGGTGTGCATGGGGGGATAACTTGTCGAACGTTTCTCCCACGCAGGCTGCAACTGTCCGACGCCATACTTGAGGACGGTGCCGTTGATGATTTCAGTCACTTCCTGCTCTCTTTGTGGGTAGGGTTCAAAGAAACTGGCATCAAGGTAGTTATTAAGCGGAATGTCGAGGCCATCCATCCATATGGCAGGTTCATTGGCCTTGCTTCCATGATCGTGCCAGAGCCAGGGCGGAGTCAGCACGAAGTCACCGCGCTCAAGGTAGACGCGATCACCCTCGACAGTACTCCATGAGCCACTTCCATGAATGATGAAACGAATAGCCTGTGAGGTGTGACGGTGTGCAGGTGCGACCTCATGACCGTTGAGCCACTGCACAGCAGCCCACAGTGATGGTACCGCGTAGGGTTGTCCATTCAGGCCGGGATTGGAGAGGGCAATCGCACGTCGGTCGCCACCACGATCAATTGGAACCAGTTTCCCCGAACGTTCAGCGATTTCGTGCAGCACCTCCCACTTCCAGAGCCAGGGAAGAGCTTTCGGCCTGGGTTCTAGCGCCATCAATGACTCTTCGATTCTCCATAAGGGCGTGAGAGCGTTTATTTGCATGTCATCGTACAATTGAGTCACTTCGGTCTCGATTCTCATGACATCTTGCTTGTTTTGTTCAATAACCATGTCTTTTCTTTCTGGTACATCTAGGTACACACTATTCCCTATAATCGAAACTACTATCAGGACACATAGCCACTGCTACGCACTTAAAGAACTAGTGCTGGTCCATGATTATGCGATCCAAAGAATCTTGCTATTTAGTGACGACGCAGAAACTTCTCTTCACTATGTCTCGCAGATAGCGCACAATGACATAGACCAACTCTTTATGTTTTATATGACGAACTAAATGTTTCCCTATATGAACAAATATAGTCGATGATAAGGGTGAATGTCAAGATGTCCAACGAAGGTAGGTGCATCGAAATCTTGAAGTCTTGAAATATGGTCCTTGACAAATCTCTCACCGTTATATATACTGTTCTCATGGAAGAACAATTGGTTTGGCAATCCAAACAAAACGACAATCACGAAGAAGATTCGGCCAGGAGCATGGCTCCCGCGCCAATGGTCGAGCGTACTTTTCAACTACTAGAGCTGTTAAGTGCTTCAGAGGAGGGGTTGACCCTTTCAGAACTAGCAAGGGCACTAAATGTAAGCAAGGGAAGTCTACACGGATTGCTCAAAACATTGGAGCAGAGTGAAGTCATTGAGCAAGAGGGCGAACGACATTTTGTTCTTGGTTCTCGCATCTATCATCTTGCTCAAGCGTATATTCAGCGATCTGGGCTACGCCAATTTGCTCTCCCTGCTATGCATCGCCTGGCACTGACGACAGGTGAAACTGTTTGCTTGGGGAAGGTTGAACAAAAAGGTGTACGCATCATCGAGTATCTTGTGGACGAAGAAAAGCAATCGGCTCTACATATTTCCACTCGGCGCGGTATGCGTGTGCCACTATTTGCAGCGGCCATCGCCTCTTGCCTCTTGGCAAGTTGGCCTATAGCACAGCGCGAAGAGTTTCTGCGTACCCATCCATTGCCGCGTTTCACTGAGCACTCGCTTGTGGATACAGAAAAATTCTTGCAGCGCGTGGAAGAAACTGCTCGTACTGGTGTTGGTTTTGACCACGGGGAGTACCTGGATGGCGTGAACGCTGTCGCCGTGCCCATCTATGGATTTGGCGGTACACTGCTGGCTTTACTCTGGGTCGTTGGCTTTGCCTCACGTTGGAGTGGTGAAGCCCTGGGACAGGCAGCGCAACACCTGCGAACCGAAGCGATGGCGATCTCAACTGCATTAGGAGACAATTCCATAGGTTCTGGGAAAATCTCAAAGAAATAACCGCATGTTTACCCTGGTCTTTGATTGAATTTGTGGCTGGCTAGATGATCAGTCGCCGGATGAATGATCATCTTATTCGTAACAAAGAGGAGACAGGTTTCTATGGCGACAAAGGTTTCTCAAACATCATTGATGGATGAACGAATCTGGGCGGGAAAAATCTTTAATGGTGAATGGATTGCCGGTACAGGCGGCGAAGCCCCTGTGTTTGAACCGGCAACTGGTATGCACATCGGTATGATCGGTCATGCTGCGGTGAATGATGTACGCAGTGCAGCCGTGCAAGCTGCACAAGCTCAGGCTGCCTGGGCAAGTACTCCATTTAGTGAGCGAGCGGCAGTATTGCGACGGGCGGGCCTTCTATTTGAGGAGCGAGCGGCCGATATCCGATCTTGGCTGATCCGCGAATCTGGTTCGACAGGTCCGAAGGCTGACTTTGAACTGCATGTCGCTGCCAACGAGTGCTACGAGGCAGCTGCCATCGCGACTCAGCCATATGGTCAGCTGTTACGTACAGAGCAACCGCGTCTGAGTTTTGCGCGCCGTCTGCCAGTAGGTGTTATCAGCGTCATCGCGCCCTTCAACTTCCCATTGATTCTTGCCATCCGTTCGGTTGCTCCTGCGCTGGCATTGGGCAACGCGGTTTTGCTGAAACCAGACCCACGCACTGCTGTCTGCGGAGGAGTGAGCATTGCTCAGATATTTACGGAAGCCGGACTACCACCCGGTGTGCTGCATGTGCTACCGGGTGGCGCAGATATCGGTGAGGCCGTGGTGGCTGACCCACATGTACGCGTGGTGAGCTTTACAGGTTCGACGGCTGCAGGTAGGGTTGTAGGTGAACTAGCCGCTCGTCATCTCAAACGTGCCCATCTCGAACTGGGTGGGAACAGTGCGCTGATCGTGCTTGACGATGTAGACCTTGATCGCGCTGTCTCAGCAGGGGCGTTTGGTTCGTTCTTTCATCAGGGGCAGATATGTATGGCAACCAGTCGTCATCTTGTCCATAAGAGTATTGCAGATGCTTACGTTGAGCGTCTCGCTGCTGCTGCGCAACATTTACCAGTAGGTGATGGAACCAGGGCGGATGTCGCGTTGGGTCCGATCATAGACGAGCGTCAGCGCGATAAGATTCACGGCATGGTAACAGCAAGCGTCGCAGCAGGTGCTCGTCTCGTCGCCGGAGGAAGCTTTGAAAGACTGTTCTATCGTCCTACTGTTCTGACGGATGTCAAACCGGGTATGCCGGTTTATGACAACGAAATTTTCGGCCCAGTTGCCCCGGTAGTGCGCTTTTCGACGCTCGATGAAGTTGCGGCCCTCGCCAGAGGTACTGAATACGGATTGGCACTTGGTATTCTCAGTCGCGACATCTCCAAGGCACTAGCTTTGGCTGAGCAGATTCCCAGTGGCCTCGTCCATATCAATGACGAAACGGTCAACGATGAACCATTCGCCCCCTTTGGAGGAGTTGGAGCGTCCGGCACTGGCTCACGCTTCGGTAGTGCCAATTGGAACCTTGACGCATTTACAGAAACGCAATGGGTCACTATACGTGGTGACATTGCTCCCTACCCATTCTAAAGGTATTTTGGAGCATAGAGGAAGCAGGGAGGAGGAGCGCCCTTTCGGGCGATCTCCCATGTAAGAGGAGCAGGGAAGTTCTTCCATAAAAGAAGCTTCTTGTAGAAGTCTTCTGACACCAGACTCACGTCGATTCACTGTTGAATGAAAAAGGAGTTCTTACATGAAGACAAAGACCATCGCAGCCGTCATCCGCGAAAAAGGTGCCCCATTTTCTTTTGAGGAAGTGGAGCTAGATGAGCCTCGTCCCGACGAAGTACTTATCCGTATGGTCGCCACGGGCTTGTGCCATACGGATCTCTCCGTGCGCTCTGGCGTGATCCCCTTCCCTTTACCTGGTGTTGTTGGGCATGAAGGAGCCGGTGTGGTGGAAGCTGTCGGCTCAGCAGTCCAGCGAGTCAAGCCTGGCGATCACGTTCTGGCATCCTTCACTTCATGCGGCCACTGTTCTAACTGTCAGGCCGGACATCCAGGCTACTGCTTTAGCTTTCTTCCACTCAACCTGCTTGGTGGTATACGAGCTGATGGCAGTCACACAATTGAGGAGCATGGTAAACCGCTTAATGCCCACTTCTTTGGTCAATCATCACTCGCTCGACATGCTCTGATAGATGAGCGCAGCCTCGTCAAGGTCAATAGTGATGCGCCTCTCGAGATGCTCGCGCCACTAGGTTGCGGCATCCAGACAGGTGCCGGTACCGTGCTAAACGTGCTCCGCCCTGAGCCTGGCAGTTCTCTGGTAGTATTTGGCCTCGGCGGAGTCGGACTGGCAGCCATCATGGCAGCAAACTTGTCTGCTGTAGGCAGAATCATCGCGGTCGATCTCGTTCCTTCACGTCTCGCACTCGCACACGAATTGGGTGCTACCGCTACGATTGACGCCCGGTCCACTGACGTGGTTGAGACCCTTATGGAACTCACCTCAGGCCAGGGGGTGAACTATACAATTGAGGCCACTGGCAATACCAAGGTCCTGGGGCAGGCTATCCAGGTTCTCGCCCCATTGGGCACCTGCGCGGTCATCGGCGTTCCTCTTGCTGGCTCGACCGTACCTTTCGATGTCAACTTCCTGCTCAATGGCCGACGCATCGTCGGGATCACAGAGGGAGACAGCGACCCGGAAAGCTTCATACCTGCCCTTGTACGCCTCTATGAGTTGGGGCGACTCCCACTTGATCGACTCATCCGCCACTACCCCTTCGAGCAAATCGAGCAAGCAGCCGCAGATGCTCATGACGGTAGCACCATTAAGCCCGTGCTTACCTACAACTGAGGAACCTACGGTTCATAGAGGGTGAACCCCTCTAGCCGCTTTCGTACTAAAAGTGGCTAGCCTCACCTGAATTACTCCTGTTAACTAACAGGAGCAAGAGATACGGTTGTTCATGCTACCGCTATGTCCGTTTGTCTTGTTGTCGTGTTTACCTGTTGTTAATTTGAAAGGAGAAGCTTACCTAGGTAGGTAAGCAGAACAAACATGCAAAAAGAAACTTCCCTTTGGCAAATATTCATGGCAGAGCTTATTGGGACTGCCATACTCGTCCTGGTCGGTATCGGTTCCATTCCTGCCACGCTGATCTTACTAGTAAACAGTGGAGGCAAAGCGACGTTCACGATAGCTGACCGAGGCATGATCGGCTTAGTGGTCGGCTTTATCATCGCAGCAGCCATCTATGGCCTAGGTCACATTTCTGGGGGGCATGTGAATCCTTCTGTTACCTTCGCTCTGGTTGTGACAAAACGTCTCCCTTGGCGCATTGCATGGGTCTACTTCACGGCGCAACTTATTGGTTCCGTGATCGGCGCACTTGGTATCCTGCTGTACATCGGCCTTCCAGCAGCCAGACAGGTTGGTCTAGGGCAAAATATCTTTGCAAGCAACACTAGCTATGTACAGGCTTTTTTTGCCGAGGTGATTGCAGCTTTTGTCTTGCTCTTTGTCGTAGGAGGGTGTCTCTTTGACAGGCGTGCCCCTGCAGGCTGGGGTGGTTTGATCGTTGCATTGGTCATTTTCGCTGAAATAGTGGCCTTAGTAAATCCAAGTAGTTTGTCGCTCAATTTTGCACGCACGTTTGGTCCCGCTGTTGTCGAGTCCCTCTTCGTCGATCCCAGTCAGGTCAACTTCGTACAAGTCTTCACAGTCTTTCTCTTTGGTCCCATGATTGGTGCTGCGCTTGGTGCCCTGACTTACGACTTTATCGCTGGTCTACGCGTCACAGCAGCAGTGCCAGATGAAACTGTGGGTGGCATTGAGAAAACGGCTGTCGAGGGAGTGGCGGCCGTCATCGAGCAGTCCAAAGACGTCGCACAGTCAACGAGGGCTGGGAAAGAGATAGGGGTGGATAGCAGAGTTGTCTAAGAAGCACTCTGAAGTGGCTCCCTTGTGAAATCTGTCTAATTTTCCTAGTGAGGGTGGCTATCCCTTTCTCGTAGAGGAGATACCTTCACTGGGAAAATTTTTGTAAAAGAGGAGACAATTCCTATGCGTCTTGTTACCTTTGCAGAACGAAATGGCCCTCGTCTAGGTGCCATATTTCACGACCATGTACTTGATTTGGTTGAAGTGGCTGGGACGTTGCTGAAAACATCCTCTTTGCCATTTCCAACTACTATGCTTGAACTCCTTCAAGGGGGAGATTTGGCACGAGATGCCACGAAAACCGTGCTGCAGCTTGCTCATGAGGACGAGACTTTTGCTCAACTCACACGATTAGGATATACATTTCCGTTGGAGCAAGTTTCCTTCTTGCCTCCCATTACGCGGCCTGGCAAAATTATCTGCCTTGGGCACAACTACCGTCATCACATTCTTGAGATGGGTAGCCCAATGCCTACCTATCCTGTGATCTTTGCCAAGTTCGCCAACACGTTGATTGGTCACCGTCAACCACTTGTTTTGCCTCGTGTCTCAACGATGGTTGACTACGAGGCCGAGTTGATGCTGGTGATTGGAAAAACAGGGAAAGATATTGCGTCGGAAGATGCGTTCGCTTATCTCGCTGGATACACGATCTTCAATGATGTCTCAGTGCGCGACTATCAGAAGCGCACTGTGCAATGGCTACAAGGGAAAACGTTTGATGGCACAGGTCCCGTTGGTCCTGCACTCGTCACTCGTGACGAAATCAGCGATCCAAACGCCCTTGACATTACTCTGCGGCTAAATGGAGAGGTCATGCAACGTTCCACAACTGCTGATTTCATTTTCGATATCCCAACAGTTATGAGCTATCTTTCGCAGATTATGACACTTGAACCGGGTGACTTGATTGCCACCGGCACGCCTAGTGGCGTTGGTTTCGCTCGCACTCCACCGGTTTTCCTCAAGCCTGATGACCTGATAGAAGTGGAAATTGCCCAATTGGGAGTGTTGCAGAACACAGTCGTTGCAGCAAGTTGAAGAATAGAATTATGCAATTCTTAGTGGCAATGAATAAACAAACATCGAGAGCAAGCCTATTCAGAAAACGGTGATTACTAAGTAGTAAAACGTATTGTTCATTCTACCAAGAACACGAGAATAGGTAACAAGTGTTTGGTGGCTCCATTATCAGACATCGTTTTTGTCAACATCAATGGAGCCACCAAACACTTTGTTACACAGCCTCCAAACACCTGTTGAGTTGTTCAATATGATTTTTGAGGTGGTCTGTTACAAAATCTTTGATAAACCAGGTAAGCGTCTGTTCTCCAAATTTTGAGTGATGCCCTTTAAGTTCAAGGTCGCTATCCTTCAAGGTGCTTAACACCTCGTCCAGACAGGTATAGCTTCTCGTAAAAGCACCACGCGCTGTCTCTAAGGAGTCATGCCTATGTTCCTCGATGGCGTGAATGCGAGCTTCGTCTTCCTTAGTACGCCCGAAATTTTGCCCTGGCTCGGCTACCAGTTTTGCAATTTCGTCGCCCCAGTAAGGCATAAATTCGATAACGTGAGCCAAGCTCTCCATAAGTGTCCACTCGCCCTCTACGAGCGTTGTATACAATGCTTGCTCAGGTAAATGCCTCAATCGCTGTTCAAGTAAGCGGTTCAACTCAATGTACGACGATGTAACGCTCTGGCGAATGGCCTGTACATTAGGGTTATCTGTATTCACTACCATTGCTTCTCTCCACAATTGCTTTTCGGTTGTACAGATGCTATCGCTCATCTATGATCGATCAACTATCATGTCCTTACTTACAGTTCATACGCTAAATAGTGGACTGACTGCTTTTTCCTTATTGTACCATACATACAACTTGGCACATCCGTTTGTAATTTGACAACATAGCCTTTCGTACCTCCATTCAGTCTCGTCAAACTACTCTTCTATCTTTTGTGAAGTTTTTCTGCAAAACTATGCTCCCTCATCGAGTCAGCTACTTGCATAAAAGCCCAAAAGTGCGGTTAGCTATCTTTTCGTCCACGCTCAGAGCACTACCGAACTCTGCAAAACTATGGTAGTATCATTCTGCAAGACCATCGGGAATAATGACACATATTGTCATTTAACCCATAGGTTTTGCAGAATATGCAAAACTGTGCTTCCCACCTTGAATAAACAAAAGTTTATATTTAATTCAGATAATCAACATGGATTAGATTATCTGAATTAAATATAAACTTTCAGGTGGTCTACGGGGTATCCCAATTCTTTTAGTGCCTGACGCCAAGCTTCATGTCCTTCCTTTGTTCGTATGACATGAATGTCACTCAGTTGTTTCGTTACCTGTCTAGCACTTGGATATATGCCTTGACTATGAATGATGTATACGGCCTGACGCATCTCGTTACAGAGAGTAGCCATTCGCTCCTCTCTTTGTTTCCTTCGTTCTGTATAGCGTCGCATTGAAATTTGTTTGCACAATTCAGGGAATTTATCCTTTACATGCCGTTCATAACCCATTTCCCTAGCAAGTTCATAGACAGCAGGAGCTCCTGTAGCGCTGTTCAGCACCTCGCACAACCGTTGCTCAATAAAAGTATAGTCAAATCTTTCGCGGTACCTCGTCACGACCGCATCACAAAGGTCTGGGAAATACTTAGCTATTGAAGTAGTATCACAATGCAGTTCTCGTGCAACATTTGCCAATGGCTCCGGCTCTGGATTGGCCAACGCACTCTCGAGAGCTTGCTTCATTACTTTAAGATGACTTTCATCTGTCCAACGATTTTTATATCGCCATGAAATCGCCTTAGAAAGGTCAGGGCAATGCTTACGCACCGTTTCCTCGTCAAACCCCATACGTTTAGCAACATCCCTTAGACTAGGAAACGAAACGGCCTGATAGTCAACAGTCAACACAGTTTCGAGTACTCGTCTCATACGTTGAACATCATCTTCTGTCACAGGCTTCCACTTTCCTCTTGAGATAGTAGGAACATCCTCTACGCTGTGAGTTAAGTTCTTTCGCAGTGGAATAGTGGTTGTGGACAAGAACTCTAAAGGCGTTATTGACAGAGCGAAGCATATCTTCATTAAAGTATCAAAATAAGGCTGTGATTGTTCAATAGTTGGTAAACGATGTTCGGGGAAGAGAAAGCCCAGCATCTCTCTTGCTCGCATTTCTCTACCTCAACAACGGTGTCAAGTCGGCACCGCCTTGGGTGAGGAAGTTGCCACTCCATGCAAGCAGGCGGCTCACTCGTTCCGCATTGGTGGGAACTTTGTACCCTCGCATCGAGCGATACCGTTCTTTGATCCACCAGCCAATCGCACGTTCACATGCATTATTCGTTCCATCAATCCGTTCGCCTTTGGGTCCTTTCCAACTGCGATAGCGTGTCAGACGAAACCAGAGATTCCAGCGATCTAAATAGAGGAGTCGCAGACGATACGCGAGACTCATCGACTCACCAGGACGCGGTGCTATGGCTTGACCATAGCGATGATGCATGACTTCCAACTCTTTCGCATCCTCGCGTTTACGGCTTTTGATGAGTTCGCCTCATCGGCTGAGGTCAGCTTGCGCTTGGGTCGCACTCACCTCAATGGCTTGCAAGGACGCATCCGCGACCTGTCCTACCAATGCCCCAAAACGCTCGATCAACGTTTGGGTATTGCGCAGAACATGGCTTTTGCACACTTGATGCTGCACTGCGATCTCATCGGCGACCGTCTTAAAGCCATCGGCATCATCGGTCACCAGCAGTTGAGCACCAACTCGGCTTCGCGATTGGCTCAACCCATTCTTTGAGTGTTTGCATATCTTCGCCTGACAACGCATCAATGCTTAAAGCGAGTCCACTAATCGCATCAACAGTAATACCTAAAGGCAACCACTTGCCTTTGCATTTCACACTCGTGAGGTCGCTGCCGAGAGCTGACGTTTTGATGCCCTCAAACACCTGCTCGCGCTTGAGACCAGGAACGCGCTTGGCGGCTTCTTGCACGGTATTATACGCATGCGTTTTGCTGAAGGAGACGCCAATCGCTTCCAGTGCTAAGGAGACTGCTCCGTAACTTAAACCCAACAAATAGAGCAAGACGGCTAACCCTTTGACGCGTTGTGAGGTCTGCGCACTCGTCACGCCTTCAGGATACACACGAAACGTGCGTCCACACTTCAAGCACTGATACCGATGAGCTTCTACCTGCTGATGAATGGTATCTCGCAGATTTTTCGTCACTGGTTGATGGAAGCGAAACCGCTTTCCTGAACAGTTTGAAAACGTGCAGGTCGTCGGGACAGGTCTCTTGGTCGGATTCACTTTAGGTAATAACAGATGTAAACGCATCGGTTTTTGCTCCTTTCTTGGCCTCTTTCGAGTTTACACCACTTTTACCAGCTTGTGAACAGTCACTAAATAAGGGGCTGTGTTGCAAAAAGAAAGCTAATCTGTTAAGGTGGGAAGAAAAGAACACAAGGGACCTGGTGATGAGAGATCGATATCCCTTCAAATGGCGTCATTTTCAGCCCGACATCATTCTGCTGTGTGTGCGCTGGTACTTGCGCTATGCGTTAAGTTACCGCGACCTTGAGGAGATGATGCTCCAACGAGGTCTGCACATCGATCATACCACGATCTATCGCTGGGTACTGCACTATGCGCCAGAACTGGAAAAGCGCTGCCGACCTCATCTAAAAGCCTGCAATGACACCTGGCGGGTGGATGAAACGTACATCAAGATCAAAAGAGCCTGGTTCTACCTCTACAGAGCCGTCGATTCAGAAGGAAATACGCTTGAGTTTCTCTTGAGTCCTGCACGTGATACCGAGGCTGCCACGCGATTTTTCTGCAAAATGCTACGCGCTTCTGCGTGTTCAGCCCTTCAAGCGTGTCCGGTTGAAGAGCAGATGACCCAGCCTACGGCTCTGGCTGACCTCACCTCCACCACACCGACTCCTCGCGTGATCAATGTCGACAAGAATGCCGCCTATCCCAAGGCCATTGCCGGCTTGAAAGCTGCTGGAGTGGTGCCTCAACACGTGGAATTGAGGCAGGTGAAATAGCCCAATAATCTGATTGAACAAGACCGTCGGTTCATCAAACGGTTGACGAAGCCAGGGATGGGCTTTTTCTCGTTCGAGACAGCGGGGCGAACACTCCAAGGGTTCGAGGTGATGAATATGATACGCAAAGGACAACTGCAAGGAGTGAAAAAGGAGATGTGTTAAGCCAGATCGCATTGGTCGCCAAGCTGTTTGGAGTTGCAGCTTAAACTGAACAAGCAGAGCCACTCCATACTCATTTTGTCTTCTTTAAATTTCTTGCAACACACCTGAAAATGACGCCATTTGAAGGGATTCTGACTCTGCTCACTCATAAGAGGACCTCTTTTTCCCCACTGTAACAAATCAGCTTTTTATTTGCAACACAACCCCGCGGATGGTTAGACCGACATCAGTAAGCACTATCGAAGGTTCTTTCTATTGCACGCTCAATGCTCTGCAAAACTATGGTATTATGGGATATGAAAAACCATTGGTATAATGACATTAAACTGAATTAGGCAGGGGGATAGACATGAGTCATGTATTCCAAATTCCTGATGACTTGTACACGGAGCTTGCAACGTATGCATCACAACGCAATCAAACCCCTGAGACACTGTTTCTAGCTTGGGCCAGGGAAGTTACACAGAAACAAGAAGAGTCAATGACTTCAGGCACTTCAGAGCAGAAAAATGTGAATCAGCCTGAGCATGGGCAACGTGAGGAAGACGTTCAAAGTCCGCTCTTTCAAATAGCGGGCATGTTTGCTATAAACGAGCTTGGTTGGGCGGATAAGCATGATCAATATCTTGCGGAGGCATACCTAGAGAATCATGCCGAAGAAAAATGACCTCTTTGTCGATACATGAGGATGGGCATATTACCTAGATCGTTCAGACCCACTTCATACGGAAGTCGTTACAATCGTGCGAAACTACACCTTGCAGAGACGGAATCTCGTGACAACGAACTATATTATTACCGGGTGTGTTGCCAGAAAGCCCCTCGCTTCAAGCGATGGGGATGAATGGCAACTTCTTCCACTTTTGCCTCGCTGTAAAAGAATAGAAACAAAGTTCAATTGCACCTGAAGAAGTAAATAGTGTTTGCAGGTTTCGTGGTAAATCAGTCCCACGAGTAAAAGCACTACGGTGTTCTTGCAAGTGCCATTCGATACTTGAACTGTGAGTAACGCCCATTCAAGTGAATGCAACTGAACTGCTACGGTGTAGGACAATACACCATTGGTGAAAGTCCATAGAAGCCCCTTGTGTTCACACATGGGGAGTTGTCACTGAACTCGTTGCACTCCTTTCAAGCCGCTTTCATCTTCCTCGAAGAGAGGTCATCAAGGCTATCAATGCACTCAAATCAGATGCTGCCTGTGGAAATTGTACATATTGATGCGCCAATGGACAATGTGGCTTGGCAGCTACTAGAAAAGCGATTTGATAAGGAATGGTCTTTAGTAGACGCTAGTAGTTTTGTATTGATGGAGCAATTCGGCATGACAGAGGCACTCACCACTGATCACCACTTCACTCAAGCTGGTTTTATCAAGCTACTCTGACTTCACTCAAAATAGAATTGAGCATAGCAAGAGCCGTGCTTGATTATCAACCAGGAGGGGAAATCGAAATGGAGAAAGGAGGAAGATGATATATGTGGGAAAACAATACTCAAGAAGAGAATGCAGTGAAAGCGTGTTCTTTCTGTGGGAAAAGCCAAGAGCAGGTTCTTCGACTCACGGCTGGGCCAGCAGGCGTGAATATTTGTGATGAGTGCGTTGATTTGTACCGAGAGCATCTCGAAAAAGAGGCGGGGAAACCTGTAGACAGGGTGAAGATGATACAGGTTTGTAGTTCCTGCGGAACTCGGCCTCCTGCAAGTCACCGCTACTGCTATAATTGTGGGACTCAGCTTATTCAGGGGTAGACGAGCGACACTACTCAGTGAGACTTGCTCGATATGAGTGAAGACATAGCTTAGTTTCTCCGCTGAAAACACAAACACTCGTGTGGGGCAGCGACGAATTGGCTTCGAGCCTACTTGCCGAAAAAACGTTGCGTGAGCATCGCAATCAAAACGCCCTCAATTAAGAAGACACCATCCCGAATCCTGTGTAGAGGCGAGAGGAAACAAGAAAGCAAAGAGACGAGGCAGAAAACATTCTGCTGACGCGATCGGAAAGAAGCAGACAAGCTTGCAAAAATTATATTGCCTATTGGTGCTCTATCAGCTACCATGGTATCTGCTCCTCGCTTTTCCGCTGATCGGTGAACTAACTGCTCTTCTCCCATTGTACCATACGTTCGACTGGAAACATAACAAGAACAGGGTGAGGACGCTCTCCTCACCCTGTTCTGGCCTACCGGCCCATCACTCCTCGACGTCTCCCAGGTCGTCCCCGAGTCGCTTTTTGATCTCCTGTACCGCCTTGGTTCTGGCCGCGGACACCGGGACAAACTGAGCGGGGGAGGAGTCTCTTCGTATCCGCGCCAGCTTCCAGCCTTCCTCCACATCCCGGTACAGGAGCAGATAAAAGCCGTTCCACCTGGGGGAGTGCCCAGCTTTGCGCTTGTATGGGCGGCGGGCGAAAAAAGAAGCGACGACGTGGGGGAGCGGCGCGACGGCCCTTGAATCCATGCGGGAGAAGTCAATTCCTCCCACGTCCGCCCGGTCATCTACCAGCAGGTGTTCCCCTTCGATCCAGGCGGAGAGGAGGGCGAGGGCCTCGGCTGGGACTTCTTCGCGGGCAAGAGCCACCTTCGTCAATTCGTACTCTTCGCGCGTGAAGTAAGGCGGTTCTCTCATGCGGTTCTTCCTCTCCGTTTCCGTCTTTGCTTGCCCCGCACCTTCGCACTTTCAGGCAGGATCACGCCCACCAGCCGCACTCCGTTGGGTAGAGAACTCCAATGAGGTTTCATCGCGGTTGCGGTTTGTTTGGCCATCGCATCCTCCTGTTGCTGTGTGCGAGAGAGCCAGTCTTTTCGTTCCGCGGGGACGGGGCACCAGCCCCTCTCCTCAGTAATTCCATAGGGGGCGAGAGAATCCAACACCTCTTTCCAGCGTCCTACCCCCAACAGGTCCACATCTTGCCCTTTTGCCCCGCTGGAAAAACTGTAGATGGATGTGTCCTGGTTCTCTCCCTCGATGCGCGTGACCAGGAACCAGTTCTCTCCCTTTTCGAGCGAGGCGGCGACGAAGGGGCTCTGGGCGAGGGCATCGACGAGTGGGCGGGGGGCACTCCTGGCTTTCTCGTATTCCCCCCGCGGATACAGGCTCCTAAACCGCGCCTCATCCTCTTCATCGCACAGATCATAGACCGAGTCGTGGCTGTGGTCGCCGATGAGGACGTTGTGTTGTTTGACGGTCTGGATGAACGTCTCCATCCAGCCCGGCGACGTTTCAACTGACAGGCAGACGGTGTCAGGCGTCATAACCACCCCAATTTCACCCTTCTGCAAGTCCTGGAGTAATCGAGAAAACGTCTCACGGCACTCACCGAGATCCTCGTGATACGCGAAATTCCTCGTTTTGCCATCGTGCTCTGCGCCGTAAATCGCTACCTTGCGGTCGTGCGCCACATGCTCTAGAAAGGCCAAGCTCTTCATCATGTCTTGCTCCTGATCGCTATCCGGTATCCACGCGGTGAAAATGTGTTGGGCGTGCCCGTCGCGTCCGCGTTTGTTCGCCCCCTTACCGAGGGCCGTTCCGAGGGCTCACACTACGCGACACGGCACCTGCACTCGAATCTTACTTGCGATGCCCATTTTTTCGTTTCTTTTTTCCCCACCGCCGCTGCTGAGACCTGCCGGGCGCGTCGTAGCCGAATGTGCCAGTCGGCGCGGTGAAGCCGACCTCTTGCGCCGTCACGATGTCGCCGTCGAGCACATCCAGCAATTGCTTGAGCCATCCCTGCACACCCATACTCCGTATCTGCATGGCGTTCACCTCGATCCACATGGCTCTTTCGAGAATGGGAGGATGCTCGGTGGCGAACAGCGGGTCGATCTCGATGGCCTGATAGGGATTCACGCGTTCATCTGCAGGAGTGACCTTTCCTTCCAGCTCAGCTAGCAGTTGCCCGAGCCACATCTCAGCTCCCATGTCTCGTATCAGCAGCGCATTCACCTGCACCCACTCTTCCTCGCTCATGGGCGGTCTGTGCCCCGCGGTCAACGGGGACGAGACGGTGATAGCGTAGAACGGATTGATCATGATTCGCTGCAGGTTGTCTTCTGTGAATTGTCCCATTTTTTCTCCTTCCAAGCGAGAACGCTGTTCGGCTTACTGCAATCATCTTCTCACAAGGCCACTCGAAAAAGGAAGCGTCTCCTTTCCCTCCGTCCCATGGGCCCTGTTGCAGAACGTTACGCCACAGAATACGGGCCGACGCGAGTACTCGTGCGGCTCATGTCCACTTCAACTGCTCCTTCAGGCTGACAAAGCGACCCGCGCCGATGACGATGTGGTCGAGTAGTTCGATCTCGAGGAGGCGACCCGCCTCGATCAGTTGCTCCGTGACCTCGACGTCGTCCTGCGAGGGAGCCGGGTCCCCGCTGGGGTGGTTGTGACAGACGATGATGCCGGGGCAGTTGCTCGTGATGGCAGGCCGAAAGATCTCCGCCACGCGCAGCACCGCGTTATTCACAGTGCCACGGTAGCGACAGATGTTACCGACGACCTGGTTCTTGGAGTTGAGCAGCAGGATGCGCAGTTCCTCATGGTCGAGATAGGCCATCTCGACCATCACCAGGTTCGCCGCGTCGGTGGACGAACGAACGCGGTACCTGTTCTCGGGGTGCAGCGTGCCCAGCCGCCGCCCGACCTCGAGCGCTGCCTTGAGTTGCGCGGTCTTCGCCTCCCCCATCCCGTACTCCGAGCACAGCTCGCCGAAGTCCGCGCGCACGAGGCCACCCAGCCCACCGTATTTCGCGAGGAGCTTGCCCGCCAGCTCGATGGCATTGTCCTGCCTGGTACCCG
The DNA here is from genome assembly GCA_964657325.1 of uncultured Ktedonobacterales bacterium. Taxonomy (GTDB): domain Bacteria; phylum Chloroflexota; class Ktedonobacteria; order Ktedonobacterales; family Ktedonobacteraceae; genus JBBQVS01. The sequence continues at coordinate 34,447 of CAZZVE010000007.1, read as the reverse complement.
TGCGCAGAGCGATGGCGAGCAGTTCCGCTGCCGAGAGGGCCTCCGGACCCGCGTGTCTGAGGCGTTGGCGGGGTTGCTCGCCTATGGGGAGAGCGCGCACCGTCGGGTGGTATTCCAGCTTCTTCTTCGCGGTGGTACCGTCGTCTCCTCCCCCGTTCGCGTTCGCCATTGCTACTGCCTTTCAAAACGTGTTTAAACGTGCTGACTGCTCATTCCTCTTCAACGGCCTTACCGCCTTGTTTCTGTGTGCGGCACATCGCACTACCGAGGTAGTGTGCGCCCCTAGCCGGGGAAGGGAACTTGGTACTAGAAGTTCCCCAAAGCGGAAAGGAACGTTCTTGGTGCCGCTTCACCGGGCGGTATACCGTTCCGCAATACGCGACTACGACTGTGACATCTGCCGGCTACCACGACGTTCACCACTCGCCGATGCATGTGCGAACTGCGCGCACATTCCACTCGCTCACATCGGAGTGTTCTTTCGTCATCTGCCAAGCATCCTGCTCTCTTGTATGCGTTCAAACATACGCATTCTCGTATCATCTCTTTTCATGTGGCTCAATGCCACTACAATGAAGAAAGACTTTACGGTACATCGCGCCGATTGCTCGACGTATGGACCTAACTGGGCAAGAAACCGCTTCACAGGTACCGTATGAAGCGAGAAAAGTGGCTGCGTGATGCGGCCTTTGAACAGTTCCGCGTGTTGGATTACGGGCGCTGAGTCACCCGGCTTGTACAGCGTTCGCTACACGCTGATGTGTGAACAGCGCACACATTCGCACACAATCAAGTGCCTTTTTGTCAACTGTTTACTTCTCCTTCCTCGCGACTGGCTCCGCGCTCGACGCCGTCTCTTGCTTCTGTTCTCGCGGGTAGCCGCGAAAGGGGAAATCAGCGTGATCAAGTGACGATGAACTCGCAAAAGAGGCGCAGCACTCGCCCAGCGGGCACGATTGACAGAGCGGACGGCGGGCACGACAGATGAGAGCGCCGAAGTCGAGGACGGCCCAGCTGACGGACAGGCTCTTCTCACCGACCGTCAGGCAACGGGCGAGCGAGTGCAGGTGCGAGTCACCGACCCCGGGAAGAGGCTGGAAGCCGAAGAACCTGCCCAGAACCCGCACGGTGTTCACGTCGACGAGCGGCTCCGCCTCACCGTAGACCACAGCCATCACCGCGCTGGCGGTGTACGTACCGATGCCCTTGAGCCGCTCTAACTCGCGACGCGAAGCCGGGAACGCACCGCCTCCCTCTTCGACGGAATGCGCGAGGGACAGCAGTACGTCCGCCTTCTGCCGCCAGAGGCCCAGGGGTCTGAGGGCCTCCCGTAGTTCCCCCGGCGTCGCCCTCCCCAGCGAGGACCATGAGGGATAACGGTCCAGGAACGGTGCATACGCCCGGGCGACGGCACTCGCGGTCGTGCGCTGCAGCAGAATTTCCGCCACGACGACCTCGTAGGCACTCCTGCCCGCATCACGCCAGAGGAAGGAGCGCGCACACTCCTCGCACCATACGAGGAGTTGTTCGCGCAACCAGATCACCCGCTCGTTGGTGGGCGAGGGTGGGGCGAGTCCGCAATTAGCAACCCGCCGCGACTGCTTGTCCATCAAATATCTCCGTTATCCGTTCTATGGACATTTGTCCACTTTGCGGTTCTTGCTTCATCGTAGGACGTTTCACGACCTCTTTCGAGACCGTCAGAGCGTTCTACTCCACAAGCTTGAAATCCCGTGTAACTCATGGTACTCATTCGTACTGTTCTGCTGTAGCTACCAGTACATTGGCCGCATTATAATCCCTATCAGCAACATAGCCCCTTCAAGACGCCGCCCACTCCAATTGTCGCCGTACCTCCCGCTCGCAGCGACCGATGACCGCACGAGGCGCGTGAAAACACGGGCACGCGATACGAGCGGGAGACGTCCAGGGGAAGTTGTTACACGGAAGGGATCATCGTTCCACCCCTGCGGCGATCGTGGTCGAACAGTCAGCAGACTCGGGGAGCACCACTTAGCGGGTTCGCGGCGCGAAGGACAGCTCTAGTTCATAAACCCTCCTCTTGCTGCACCCAGTACCCCCCGACGGTCTCCAAGGTGTAGTGCTGGCTTGTGACCTGCGAGAGCCCTCCCAGTATCCGCTCAACCTGCCTGTGCGAAAGGGCGCCTCCCTGTTCCATCCTGTACACCAGGCTCGGCTCAACACACGCGATGGCGGCGACGGCGAGCGTACTCAAATGATGCTTCCGCTCGATCTCTCTCAGCGTCAGTTTCCCCTCTTCGCCGACGTAGGGCACCTAACCCACCACCTTCGCGTAGGTCTCGACGACCATGCGATTAGCTTCCTCTGTTCCCACGAGTTGCTCGAGATCCTCCTGATGCTTGCCCAAAGCGTTGTACTTCTGCTCAATGAACTTGTGGGACGCAACGACGGCGTACCCTGAAAGGGCCAGCCGCATGGCCTCACATTCCCGTTCGATCTGCTCGCGCAGTCTGGCAACCTCGCTCATAGTCTGCCTCCTTCGTGACCTCCGGTACGGAGGTATCACGCCTAAAATATTACCCACTATAATGGATCCCACTGTAATGTATACCATTACAGTGGGATTGTGTCAAGTGGGTAAGTCGGGTATGATGTGTGCATCGAAGAGTGAAGGAAAAGGAGCACCATGAGACGCTTGCGCGTAAAAGAGGTCGCCCAGGCCAGGGGCTTCACCATGGCTCGACTGCAGAGGGCGGCCGACATCAATCTCAAGACCATCCAGGCCATCTGGCACGACCCACGACACAATGCGTCGCTGAACACGCTGGACAAACTCGCCGAGGTACTGGGCGTCCCCGTCACCGAGTTGATCGAGGACGTGCCGACGGGGATGACTCCAGAGGAGAAGAAACCGAAGAAGGTCGCAGAGGACACCGACGTGTATCCAGCGAGGAATGAGAACTGACACCTCCACACGCCCCTCTTTCTGAGAGGGTGGAAGATTGGGCAGGGCTGTATCGACGTACATCAGCGGAGAAGCACCCCTCCCTGCAAAGGTCCCCGGGGCTCCGGTTGCCGAAAGCTGGAGTTCGCGCCGGTTTCTTGAGCCTCGCCTTTTTGGGTTATTTTCAACCGGAGAGAGATGCCACTCCCCGCTACAGCTGGGTAGGCCAATCGGCAAGCTCACTGTACTGGATGCATGGATGAGACCTACATCAGAGTCTAAGGGAAATACGCAGCTATCTGCGCCCACGCCACATCCTAGGAAAAACGATGTTACTTACAGAACGCCGACGGGTCTTGCATGCAAGACCCGCGTCCCTACAACTAGTGATGAGCACCACCCCGTAAGACGGAGCATGACATCGAGGAGCGTACATCTACCTATTCCTGCGAACCTCGGTGTTCTAGGCTCTGACATAGCCGTTCATCATTATCCCGTCTCACGAAAGCTCTCTTTTTCAGGAGGCTAGAGGATGTGCAGACGGCACATGTTCAAGACTGCTCGAAATGCAAGTGCTGCATGTGTTCTGCATGAGTGTCGAGATACGCCTCAGGACCGAAGAACTGATCATAAAATGCCTGCTCAGGGTGATGTACTTGCGCATAGATGCGTAAAAGAATAGCCGGGAAGCGTACGGGTATGCGCCCGTAGGTACTGTAAATGTGCTGCGCCATCTCACCGATACAAATCAATCTGCGCCTGCGTATACGGTTGAGTGGTGGCTTATATCTCGCGACTCTCCCGAAATGGCCCACCCGTTGACGCATCATAGGTTCCACCTGCACCAAACTTGAGTTCTGCCAGCTTGCGTGCTGCCTCATAGTATGTCCGGGACATACGTCGAGCAGAGCGATTCGTAAATAGCCATCAAGCCCGACTGGGTTGGGCATCGTCCACTCTTCCCTCTGCGCAAAGCAAAAACCAGGCCCAGCGATCCCCTCACGCGCAAAGTCTCCCAACGCGCTATAGGGGAAGATAGCAGAGTACATCCATCCGCCTGACCCAATCGCCTGCATCATCAGCACAATGTTTTGCCCGATTGATGCAAGATCCATCGCGACCGTTGCGTATGCCGCCTGTTCAATGTGGGAGAGTGAAAAACGCAACTGTGGCGTATCTTGAATAACCCCCTCCGAACAAAGGGGTCGAGCTCGCCACCTAAGCAGTTCTTGTAATCATCGTAGAGGGTGTAGCCATTGGAGACATACATCGCCAAAAGCGCGAAGAGTTGCTGACCCACATCGCCTATCGGCAGAAAGAGGGTCGTACCGGGCTGATTGCCATCCCAGAGGGTGTGCTCGTCATAATGAGGAGTTTCTCTAGGAAGGAAGAGACGTTCCTTGCGTAATTGCACCGTCGCGGCTCGTGTATGCGCGAGCATACGGGCCACATCGTCCTGTCCGCCTGTCAATTCGCTGAGTCGTTCCGATGGAATAGCGCGTGTGCGCGTCGCGTAGATACCCGAGTCATCGGTAAAAAACAATTCACTCGCTCCAATGGTGGCAGCCGAAGGAAGCGTGCGCCAGGTCATACGTAAACTGTAGTTGCTGAGTGCATCGATCCGATTGACCGTTAAAGGAATGCCGAAGTTCCAGCCAGTGACTCCCGTACCTGCCGCAAGTAACAGTACCCGTTCAAGCTCACAGAGGGGAAGCGGTTCGTGCTGTGAAGTATACGCAAGGGGTCCACTCGGTATGGTCATGCCAAAACCGAAACGGCGCGAGCGACGCCCAAATATGCCACTCACGAGTGGAAACTCCAACACCTGTTGCAATCGTGGATTAAGGGGGCGGTCATCGCTCACAAGCAGTCTTCCCCGGCGATAAAGAGGGTGTGCTTTATTGTAGTAGTACACCATACTCTCTTTACCACTGGGGAAAACGTGTGCTAGCTCTTTGGGATATGGGTTCTAGGATGAGGATACAAACGAGTCTCGTCTCGAGTCTAAGGAACGTGAGTTCGATACTGTTGGCGAACCCTAAAAAGAGAAGATACAATCAAAGGGAAAAAGGTCTCTTGTGAAAGAGATAAAAAGGCATATTTCACGCTTTTTCTAACAAGAAGATGTGAGAAAGGATAGTGAGTCGATGAGTCTCCAGAGAAGCGGTCTTCCTCCGATTCCGCCAGAGACTGTCTTGGTTGCAAAGGCAGCCTTTCCGTCAGGCAATGTCTACTTACAAATGCGTGATGAATTGGGAAGCATCTATGATGATGAGCTTTTTGCGAGTGTCTATGCGGAAGTCGGGCAGCCCGCGATTGCGCCTTGGCGTCTTGCTCTCATCGGCGTGATGCAGTTTGCAGAAAATCTCAGTGATCGACAAGCTGCCGAAGCGATTCGAGCACGGATTGACTGGAAATATGCTCTCTCGCTTCCCCTCAACGACGGTGGATTTCATTATTCGGTGCTCTCAGAATTTCGGGATCGGAGGCTCACAAGGGAGTCTGGAAAACAAGTTGCTGGATACCTTCCTCGACCTGTGTCGGCAACGAGGCTATCTTCGTGCTCGTGGACGGCAACGAACCGATGCCACCCATGTGCTAGGAGCAGTCAAAGTCCTCAATTCCCTTGAACTGGTCGGAGAAACATTGCGTTCCGCTCTCAATGTGTTGGCAACTGTCGTCCCAGAATGGTTGAAGCAGCAGGTCAAGCCAGAATGGTTTGATCGGTATGGGCAACGAATGGAAGATTACCGTCTCCCTAAAGACAAAGGCGAGCGTGATGCCCCCAGTACCACGATTGGTGAAGATGGCTTCTTTTTGCTGGCTCGTATCCGGCAAGCGAAAGACATGGAATGGCTTGAGAAGCTCCCAGCGATCCAAACCATGTCAGAGGTCTGGAAGCAACAATATCGCCGCGAGCAAGCATAGGTCTCTCGCCTAACCCCAAAGGAGATGCCACCTGTTGGAGAGTGGATTCGTTCTCCCTATGATCCAGAGGTTCGCTATGGCAAAAAGCGATCATTCGAGTGGATGGGATACAAAGTGCATCTCTCTGAATGCTGTGAGGATGATCTTCCCCATCTCATGACGCAGGTCGAAACGGTACCAGCAATTGAACAAGAGCATGATGCTCTTGTTCCCATCCAGGAGGATTTAGCGGCGAAAGGGCTCCTTCCCACACAACACCTCGTCGATGCAGGCTATATCAGTGCTAAGCGGATTTTGTACAGCCGAGAAACCCACGACATTGATTTGATAGGCCCTGTTCATGTCGATCCGAGTTGGCAAGCTCGCACTCCAGGAGCCCTGGATGTGGAGCAGTTTCAAATTGATTGGCAACGTCAACAGGTTACCTGTCCACAAGGACAACAGAGTTGCGCCTGGTATCTCAACCAAGACACGAAGGGAGAGTCAATCGTGCAAATCTTCTTTCCGAAACAGACCTGTCAAGTGTGCCCTGCCCGCGAAACATGCACCGATGCACAAAAGACAGGACGAAGCATGACGCTGCGTTTTCCTCAAGAGCGTCATGAACTCTTGCAGGCAGCTCGTGTGCGTCAACAAACGGAGGAATTTAGGAGTATATATCATGGACGAGCGGGGATTGAAGGGACCTTCTCGCAAACGACTCGTAATACTGGTCTACGTAAATCTCGTTACATTGGTCTCAAGAAAACACACCTCCAGCACATTCTTTCAGCGGTGGCAACCAATATCCTTCGCCTCGTGCAATGGCGGTCGGGAACTCCCTGGGCGAAAACTCGGACCTCACGTTTTGCCGCTTTAGCCGCTTAATGGAGGGTTCGCCAACAGTATCGAACTCACGTTAAGGAGCTTCACAACGTGGAAAGCCGTCGTGAGCAAACTCGTACAGAAAGGCGCGATGAAGACGTAGTACTACTATTTGTGAAGTTTCTCTGCAAAACTATGGTCCTACTTATCAGTTTCTTGTCAGGTAGCCTATGGCGAATAGAGCAAAAGCTAGCTCATTCCATGAGGGAAACCAGCAATTCTCTGCAAAACTATGGTATTAGCAATCTGCAAGACCATGGGTATAATGACACATATGTCATTTAACCCATAGGTTTTGCATTATAGTGGACCCATACATTCGGGTCCACTATACCTATCCTTCATACGCTCTTTCTAAGATGGTAAGATCGAATTTCTTCATCGACAAGAACGCCTGTGTGACCCGCTTCATCTGCTCAGGCGTACCGTTTTGCATCATCTCGCCCATCGCCGTAGGCCAGATTTGCCAGGAGAGACCAAACTGGTCTTTGAGCCAGCCACATTGTTCGGCTTGTGGATCAGCAGAGAGCTTCTCCCAGTAGTAGTCGATTTCTGCTTGCGTTTGGCATGGCACAAGAAAAGAGATAGCTTCATTGAACGTAAAATGATGTTCTCTTGCACTGTCCATAGCGGCAAGCCAGGTTCCCAGGAGTGAGAAGTCGGCGAACATAATCGTTCCTTCCTTATCCGACTCCATCCCTTGAGGATAACGAGCGGTCGTGCCCCGCCGGGAGTCTTTAAAGATGGAACAATACAAATTCATTGCGGCTTCGGCATGACCGACGTTACTGCCTGTAAACATCAGCGATGGAGTGATGAAGGGTCGCTCTTCGCCTACGGGATTCGTGAGCATGAGCTGCCAGGAAAGCCCATATCTGTCCTGTACCCAGCCGTAGTGTTCGCTGAACGGGTAGGAATCAAGAGGCATAAGAGCTGTACCGCCTTCCGACAACTTCTCCCATAGCTGATCTAAATGCACTCGTGCATCTCTGTCTTGTGATGGATCAAAGTTGAGAATAAATGAAACCGAAGGATTGAATGCAAAAAACGGGCCAGCACTAATCGCCATGAATGGTTGATTGGCGAGGACAAACGAAACAAGATCACAATCGCCTGAGGGGGTATCGTGCAATGTAATGGTACTTGTCACTTTTGAATCAGGTAGTAAAGACGTGTAAAACTCGGCGGCCTCTTTCGCTTCTTTGTCAAACCATAAATGAGGTGTGATTGTTGTCATGATATCGTTCCTTTCTTTGCCATCTGGATTCGCTTCTCTTCGTCCGAAAACCTGTACCCTTTTTTGTTACTTCAAGATACCATAGTTCTCTTCCTTTGCAAGGAGAGAAAAACGGAAATGAGGTGCTTTTCTATCCCGTTACCCGATAATCACGCGGTACGGCTGGCGACGTACTTCGCGTTCTGACAGAAAAAAAGACTCACACCATCCGGTTCTGTCAGAACTGAGGCAGAACCACATCAGTGGGATATTCGAGGAAGTTGAACGGCGTCCCTGTACGCTCGTTGAAGCGGCGTTGACAAGGTGAGCAACGGAACGTTCGAGAGCCAAGCGTGGTCTTCTGAATGTGTTCATTGGTGGTGATCGAGGCACAATATGGACAGTTCATGAGGCACTCCAGATCAGAGAAGTTGTGCCCTCATCATACCTGCAAATTGTGTCTAAGACTAGCCTTTCTCTGAATTCTGACAGAACCGTTAGCTGTCTTTTGTCCACGATCAGAACGATGCGGCTCTCTGCAAAACTATGGTATTATCAATCTGCAAGACCGTGGGTATGTTGTGCTCATTTCATTTTTCCACTTGCATTTTTGTAAGCATGGTTGGAGCACATACGTGTAATCGTTCTTTGAGACAGAATAAGTTGAAATACAATGAAAGGATAGATACAAGGCAATATGAGTGACAATCTTGTCGGTAAAACTGTGGGAACATGTACACTTCAAAAACTTATTGGACGAGGCGGTATGGGAGCCGTGTATCTTGCACAGCAAACACGCCCACATCGTCTCGTGGCAGTAAAAGTATTACTTCCTGAGTTAATAGACGGTCAAAAGTACAGCGAGTTTCTTGCACGATTCCAACGCGAGGCCGACATCATTGCTCAACTTCAGCATGTTAACATCATCCCTATCTATGAATATGGAGAACAAGACAGTATACCCTACCTTGTTATGCCTTTTCTTTCAGGAGGAAGTTTGCAACAGGTAATGAGCTTACATCATAGGCTTCCGCTCGTCGATATCATGAGTTATATGTCGCAGGCAGCGTCGGCACTTGACTACGCACATGCGCATCATGTGCTTCATCGTGACCTCAAACCCGCCAATTTTTTGCTCGCCGATGATGGAAGGCTGATACTCACTGACTTCGGGATCGCTCGAATTTTGCAGGAGAATGCAAGCACAACCTCTGCAACCTTGACCCGAGCGGACACTATTCTTGGCACACCTCAATATATGGCTCCAGAGATGTTTACGGGAGGAACAGTAGATTATCGTGCCGATGTATATGCATTGGGTATTCTTCTGTATCAAATGCTTTGTGGTCAGGTTCCCTTCAAGGGGGAGACATTTTACTCAATGGCAAAGATGCATGTGCATGATGCGCCTCCATCCCTTTGTGCATTACGTCCAGATTTACCAGCACAGATAGATGTTATTGTCCAGAATGCCCTTGCTAAATCGCCTGAGAACCGTTTTCAATCAGCAGGTACATTAGCTCAAGCCCTTCAGCATGTACTCAACCCCACTTTGCACCCTGATAGTTCATCAACGTTTGAAAAGACGATTCCGGCTACTCCCTTCCCTCTCGTTGCTTCAAGAGGAAGAGCTGAGCAAGGAATAGAAATAAAGTCAGCGAGTCATGATGCAGAAAACACCATACGGAATACGACAGGAACGGATCACCCAATAACACCTCCAGCTGGATTTTCGACCTTTGCGAATAGAACAACAACTGGACAACCACGGCTCCTAATTTTCGTGGGCGTGCTCTTGATTCTTGTTCTCATCGGCGGTGGTGTGCTGGTTGGTCTACAATTAAAGAATGGGAATGCAGGAACGGGAACAGCTCCTCAATCAAGGGGAACACAACCCGTTGGGATTGCTCCAACGGATGCTACTTCAACGAGTCAGACAAGAGCAACTGCAACAGTGACAGGAACACCGAATACGCCTCAGAGAACACCTACGATCCAAACAGCCCCCGTTCCTAAAGGGGCCTTGCTCTATTCGGCCACTGATCCTGGAGCGGCGTCTGGTACAGGCAATGAGTGCGATAATGGCGGCGAACAATGGGTCGATTACAATACACCGACTGTTCTGTGCCAACAGATGGGAACGCAAATAAGTAATCCTCACGGAAACGCACCAGACCTTGTAGGAACCTTCCTTACGTCCCTTCCGAGTGGACAATTCTCACTGTCGAATTATGTGATCGAGACAACTATACAGCAAGCACAAACATCAAGTGCTGACTTTGGTATCTATTTTCGCAACCAGCCAGGAAATCAGCAAGGTGTCTATACATTTCTGGTTCATTTTGATGGCACATGGGGGGCGTATGTGTACAACAACACGACAGCGGCACGAACAGAAATCGCCAGCGGTACTTTTGGCAATGTTCATACTGCCGTTACCATAGATGTTGTTGTGAATGGTGCCAGTTTTAGCTTTTATGCTAATAGTCATAAAGTCGGCAATGTCAACAATGGTATTTATTCCACGGGCACCGTGGGTCTTGCTGTCGATGCTGGTGGAACCATCCTCGTAAGCCACTTCGCGCTGTATCAGCCAGCGTAGAGTTAGTGAGGAACTTAGGAGGTACGTATGGATATCTTAATGCTCAATGAAACGGAAGTCCGGCGACTATTGGATCCTGACGCACTCTTGAACCAGCTTTCCGAGGGCTTCAGGCGCAAAGTAGTGGTCTCGTTGCTGTACCCAAACATAATGAGGTTGCTGTACCCAACATGGGATTCTTGCTTTCCATGCCAGCCGATCAACAAGGACGAGAAATCATCGTCAAGTTGGTCTCCATCTTTCACGGGAACAAACAGGCTGGCATCCCCTCGCATCAGGCCCTCATATGTTTGTTTGATCCTCAAACGGGTACTCCCCTCTCGTTTATAGACGGGAACTACATTACAGCCCTGCGGACAGCCGGATCAGTAGCCCTCTCGACCAAGCTTCTGGCATCCACAGACACCGGGTGCTGGCGATCATCGGTTGAGCCGGTGATACGCCTCGACTGGCTCTCACCTGGTATGCACGTCACGTCTGTTGGCTATGCACCTGCGGGTGGAGAACTATTGCCTCAGGTAATCGCACATGGTCACCTTTTCGTGGAGACCCGTCTGGCTTTCGAACCTCCACTAGTGGGTTGCTGGGAACTAGCTGGTTTAGATCCGATCAATGTTGGTAAGCTCGTTGCAGGGTGTGTTTAACACTGCTCTGGATGCCAGAGTTGCATGTGTGCTGCATGAGTGTCGAGATACGCCTCAGGACCGAAGAACTGATCATAAAATGCCTGCTCAAGATGATGTGCCTGAGTATAAATGCGTAAAAGAATAGTTGGGAAGCGTGCGGGGAAGCGTCCGTAGGTGCTGTAAATGTGTTGCGCCATCTCACCAATACAATCAATCTGCGCCTGCGTATATGGTTGAGCAGTCGCTTTTATCTCACTACTCTCTCGAAATGGCCCACCCGTTGTCGCATCATAAGTTCCACCTGCACCAAACTTCCGTTCTGCCAACTTGTGAGCTGCCTCATACATGTCCGGGACATACGGCGGACAGAGCGATTCATAATAGCCATCAAGCCCGACAGGATTAGGTAATGTCCACTCTTCCCGATGCGCAAAGCGAAAACCAAGCCCAGGGACTCCCTCACTGGCAAAGGCTCCCAATGCGCTATATGGGAAGATACCAGAATACATCCAGCCACCTAACCCAATCGCCTGCATCATCAGCACAATGTTTTGTCCTATTAAAGCAAGCTCCATTGCGACTGTCGCGTATGCCGCTTGTTCAATGTGAGAGAGCGAAAAACGCAACTGTGGCGTATCTTGAATAACCCCTGTCCGAATAAAGGGTTCGAGCTTACCACCTAAGCAGTTCTTGTAATCATCGTAGAGGGTATAGCCATTGGAGACATACATTGCGAGGAGAGCGAGGAGCTGTTGTCCCACATCGCCTATCGGCATAAAGAGGGTAGTGCCGGGCTGATTGCTATTCCAGAGGTTGTGCTCGTCATAATGAGGAGCTTCTCTAGGAAGAAAGAGCCGTTCCTTGCGTAATTGCAGTGTCGCGGCTCGTGTATGCGCGAGAATGCGGGCCACATCGTCCTGTCCGCCTGTCAATTCGCTGAGTCGTTCCGGTGGAATATCGCGTGTGCGCGTCACATAGATACCAGAGTCGTCGGTAAAGAACAATTCACTCGTTCCAATGGTGGCTGCCGAAGGAATAGTGCGACCGGTCATACGTAAACTATAGTTGCTTAATGTATCGCTCTGGTTCACAGTAAAAGGAATGCCGAAGTTCCAGCCAGTGACTCCCGTACCTGCTGCAAGTAACAGTGCCCGTTCAAGCTCACAGAGAGGAAGTGGGTCGTGTTGTGAAGTATACGCAAGAGGTCCACTCGGTATGGTCATGCCATAGCCAAAACGACGCGAACGACGCCCAAATATCCCACTCACAAGTGGAAATTCCAATACCTGTTGCAAGCGTGGGTCGAGGGGACGATTAGTACTCATAAGCAGTCTTTCCCAGCGATAAAGAGAGTCTTGCTTTATTGTAGTAGTATAGCATACTCTCTTTATAACTGAGAAAAGCGTGTGCAAGCACTTTGGGATATGGGTTCTAGGATGGGGATACAAACGAGTCTCGTCTCGAGCCTAAGCGGCTTCACGACTTGGAAAGCCGTCTTGAGCAAACTCGTACAGAAAGGCGCAAGGAAACCAGCAATTCTCTGCAAAACTATGATATTATTAATCTGCAAGGCCATGAGGATAATGACAAATGGCCATCGTTTCCTCCTTTAACGAGTCTCTCGATACAGACTTTCTACCTTATTGCCATGTCCAGGTTCTTTCTGAGTTCTCCGTCATCTTCTGTGCAAGGAGATCCCGTCGCAACCCACTGGCCTCGAAAAACCTCTTTCGACTTCTCATGCTTGTTCCAATAGGACGTTGCTGCACTATCACCACACGCGAGCAGGCTCCCCACTGCGACTACTGGCACATCTTGTCCCTGCTCATCCACGATTCGTGCTTCATAGCCTGGAATCGGTTTGCCTGAGCTACCGGGGCGAATGTCGTCGGAGCTGTTACTGATGAAGGTCTGCAACATCTCTGTGCAGCCGATGCCATCGAGGATAGGAACGTGAAATCGTTCCTCGAAACGGCGACTCGTCCTAGTCGGTATCGGTTCCATTCCTGCTACACTAGTCTTACTAGTAAACAGTGGAGGCAAAGCGACATTCACGATAGCTGACCGAGGAATGATCGCTTTAACGGTCGGCTTTATCATCGCAGCAGCTATCTATGGTCTGGGCCACATTTCTGGAGGGCATGTGAATCCCTCTGTTACCTTTGCTCTGGCAGTGACCAAACGCCTCCCTTGGCGGATCGCATGGGTCTACTTCACTGCGCAACTCATTGGATCGGTGATCGGTGCGGCTGGCATTCTGCTATATATCGGTCTTCCAGCAGCCAGACAAGTTGGTCTGGGTCAAAATGTTTTCGCAGCCAATACCAACTATGTACAGGCATTTTTTGCCGAGGTGATTGCAGCCTTTATCTTGCTCTTCATCGTGGGCGGTTGTCTCTTTGACAGGTGTGCACCCGCAGGCTGGGGTGGTTTGATCGTCGCTATGGTCATTTTCGCCGAAATAGTGGCTTTAGTGAATCCCAGTAGTTTATCGCTCAATTTTGCACGTACTTTCGGACCAGCCATTGTTGAACTCTTCGTTGACCCTAGTCAGGTCAACTTCGTACAAGTCTTCACCGTCTTTCTCTTTGGTCCATTAATTGGTGCCGCACTAGGAGACCTACGACTTTATTGCCGGCATACGTGTCACCGCGGCACCAGAGGAGACTGTGGGTGGCATTGAGAAAACGGCTGTCGAGGGAGTGGCTGCCGTCATCGAGAATTCCAAAGATGCTGTGAAGACAACGAGTGCCGGGAAAGAGATAGGAGTGGGTAGCAGAGTTGTCTAAAAAGCGTTCTGAAGTGGCTCGCTTATGAAATCTGTCTAATTCTCCTGGTGAGGGTGGCTATCTCTTTCTCATAGAGGAGATACCTCCACCAGGAAAATTATTGTAAAAAAGGTAAGCGTCCCCGATTATCCGCGACCAATGAAGGGCATTCCAGTTGCCATCACTGTCATAAATGGTACGTTGACATCGAGTGGCAGGTTCGCCATATAGAGCACCGCCCGCGCAACATGATCGGCATCTATAGTCGGCTCGACAGCAACTGTGCCATTAGGTTGAAGCATCCCGTTTTTCATGCTCTCTGTCATCTCAGTTGCCGCATTCCCGATGTCGATCTGCCCACAGGTAATGTCAAATGGGCGACCATCTAGCGCAGTAGATTTGGTGAGACCGGTGATCGCGTGTTTAGCAGCGGTATACGGTGCGGAATTCGGTCGGGGGGTATACGCGGAAATCGACCCATTATTGATGATGCGTCCGCCATGCGGCTTCTGATGCTTCATCATCCTGAAGGCATGTTGTGTGCAAAGAAATGTTCCCGTCACGCAGGTATCCAGTACACTCCTCCACTGATCATACCTCAGGTCTTCGAGCGGAACAGCGGGCGCACCCACACCTGCATTATTGAACAAAACATCCAGCCGACCGAATTTGCCCTGCGTTGCAACGAATAACGCTGATACGGCTTCCGGGTCGCTCACGTTCATAGGCATCACCAGCGTACGCGAGTTCGACACGTTAGCTTCCTGAACCGTCTGCTCCAAGAGTTCAACTCGACGGCCCGCTAGCACGACGCAATACCCGGCCTCTAAGAGCAGCAACGCCACGCGTTTGCCAATACCGGTACCAGCACCAGTTACGAGAGCGATACGACCTGTTTCATTCATGGAGCTTTATTCCTTGCGTAGCATTCTACTCCTCGATTTTCTGTACGCGTCCGACCTGTCCATCGACAAGCCGTACCTTAATCCCATGCGGGTGAGAAACGGAGTTAGTCAAAATATCCTTGACGATTCCTCGGGTCAGTTTTCCCGTTCGCTGGTCTTGCTTGAGGACGATTGACACTTCGATACCCGGACGTATATCTTGACGGAGGCGTCCATCTGGCATTCATTTTCGCTTTCTACTACCATCTCTGATGAATAGATATCTATTCCACCATCAGAGCAGATTCCAAGTGGCTACCTAACGGGCCAGAAGGCCCCTATTTTAGAAGCGTGAGGAGTACCGCATGTATCGAAAGTGTACCACATTATTTCCCTTCTGCCTTGTAGAGCAAAGACAGGGGCATGCCTTTTAGCAAACTGTTCATTTGTCGTATAATTGTACGAAGAGTGGTTGAAGTGCTTCCTTTTACTAAAGAGAATAAGCGCAGTAAAAAGAGGTGCGTACAAGAGACACACAGAGGAGATGCAAAAATGGGATTTGATCAATATCATGAACCTGCAAATGAACTTTCACAAGAGACGCGAACGTTCGCACGTATGATTGCTTCGCTGACAGAGGAGGCAGAGGCGATCAACTGGTATGAGCAACGAATATCTGTCGAGCAGAACGACCAAGCACGAGCGATCATGGCGAACGCTCAACAAGAGGAATTCAAACACTTTGGCATGGACCTGGAGTTTCTATTGCGTCAGAAGGCCAAGTGGAAAATTGCATTGCAGAATATCTTGTTTCAGGATGGCGATATCGTCCAACATGGGGAAATTGCGGAAAAGGCTGAAGATAAGTAGCGTTCGCAGTCAAGTAGCAGCTTTTTCAGAGATGAGAAAACTGCTACTTAACTAGACGAAAAGGAAACCTATGCTAGCAATTACAAATGCAACAATTATTGATGGGACCGAACATGATCCATATGAGAATGGTACGATTTTGATTGATGGTGAGCACATTAGTGCTGTCGGAGAAAAGAGCAATGTACACATTCCGCGAGATGCCACAGTCCTTGATGCGCAGGGTGCAAGTGTGTTACCAGGGCTGATCGATACGCATGTTCACATGATGATAGAATATCCTGACCTTGTTCGTTCGCTGAATACTCCGCCTTCACTCAGTCTCTTTCAGGCTATCCCTCGTCTGCGCGCGACACTTCACGCAGGCTTCACAACGGTACGCGACGCGGGAGGTACACCTGCGGGTGTCAAAATGGCGGTGGAGCGCGGCATTATTGCCGGTCCGCGTATGCAAGTGGCGGTCTCCTTGATCTCGCAAACTGGAGGCCACGGAGACGATTACTATCCATGTTGCCTTGACCTCGGTTTCTTTGGCTTGAAGCTGCCCGATCTTCCCGCAGGAGTTGCAGATGGCGCAGAGCAGGTACGTCAGAAAACACGCGAGATTCTACGAGCTGGTGCTGATTGGATCAAGTTGGCAACCACTGGCGGCGTTCTTTCTACAGCTGATGCTCCCACTTCTTCACAATTGACGGTGGAGGAGATATCAATCGCCGTCTATGAAGCTGCCGCTCAGGGGAAGCGTTGCATGGCCCATGCGCAAGGGACTCAAGGAATCAAAAATGCTTTGCGCGCAGGAGTTGCCTCCATCGAACATGGCATCTATCTTGACGATGAGGCAATCGAGCTCATGCGTGAGAAGAATGCCTATCTTGTTCCAACGCTCATTGCTCCCATTTGGGTAGCCGAATTTGCACAAGTACATCCTGATATTATCTCACCCTTCATGGTGGAGAAATCCTATGCAGTTATGGATGCTCATAAGCAAAGCTTTCGCCGCGCTGTAGATGCGGGCATTTCGATTGCCATGGGAACGGACGCGGGGGTAGGCGCACATGGAGAAAACGCGCGAGAATTACAATTGATGGTTGAAAATGGCATGACTCCACTACAAGCTATCACCGCTAGTACACAAAGCGCGGCACGCCTCTTACATCTTGATAAGCAACTTGGAACGCTTGAAGCTGGCAAAGTAGCTGATGTTATCCTAGTTGATGGGCAAGTCCATCAGGACATCCAAACGCTCGTCAATCCAGCGAACGTAAAACTGGTGCTGAAAGGTGGTGAAGTTGTAAAAAATCTTACGGAGACAACACTGCCTATGGCGGCAAGTTTCTAACGAAACGCTTCTCACTCATCAAGACGGCAAATGTTAACCAGGGCATCACCAGTATTTATGACGGGTATGTCTGTTAACCCAAGAATATAACCATTATAAGGAGCAGTAACCTGTTCCACAATTTCAAACGTGCGTACTGAATAGAGATAGCCCAGGCGTTGACCTTGTTGCACTCGTTCACCTGCCTTCACTTGAGCAATCCAGATGCCTCCCTGCTGCGCCCACACTTCATCGAGGTGCGAACCACGCAGAGTAATTTGAGGTCGCTCAGGTGGGGCAATCTCGCCATTGAGCATACCTATGTGTTTCAAAACGTTGGTCATACCACGTACACCAAGCACAATATGCTCTTCTTCCAGGCAATTCACGCCTCCTAATTCAGGAGTGATGGCAGGCACTCCGCGTTCGGTGAGAACATTGCGTAGCTTACCAGTAAAGCGCGAACGTCTCAGGTTCTCATCAATGGCTTCCTCCAACAGAATCTCTAACCCGAACACCTCTGCCAGCTTACGGCTCTTCTCATCTCCCTGCCCATAGACGACGTGCAACAATGTGTTACTGCTGGCAGTATGCAGATCGACGACGTAGTTAGCATGGCGAATTGCTTGTTCATAGAGATGGAAGGCTATTTGTTGGCTCATTAAGCCACTCTCCTTGCCCGGCCAGACACGATTCATGTCCTCCTCATCGAAAAAATTGCGGCGCCGATGTTGGATGAAGCCTGGCCCATTTGTTACAGGAACAACAATCAATGCGCCACTTATAGAGGTGGGATCAAGTTCCGTAACCAAGCGGCGTAGTACTTCCACTCCGTTCACCTCATCTCCGTGGACCGCTGCCTGGACGTATAGCACAGGCCCTTCCTGCGCGCCGACAAAAACATGGACAGCACTTTGCAAAGAAGTACCATCAGCACTACTACCATGTTCAATGAAGCCTGTGGCTTTGCCTGGGGCACGTAATCCTACGACTGTCCCGATCTGCCATTGCCGTTCGTGCCAAGGAATCTGTTTATTCTCAGGTTGCTCCACGTTACTACCTCCATTGACAATCATCGCTCTATAAAAAAGATTTAGCTATATTATAGAACAATATGAGTACAACTACTCATCCTCTATCGCGCCCAGTGTGCGAAGCATAACTTTTTGTGCAGATGAGAGACCAGTCACGCCGGTAATGTTCATTTGCTCATATGGGCGCTCTCTACGAAGTGTTCGTACACATGTGCCTGAAGCTACATCCCATAGTTTGATTGTTCCATCATAGCTACCACTGGCAACAAGTGAAGCATCTGGACGAAAAGCAACTGAGTAGACTCTCTTACTATGCTCATATCCTGCCCAGAGTTGTTGTTGTGTATCCAGTTCCCAGAGACGCACACTCTGATCATCGCCACCACTCACAAGCGACTTACCGTCGGAACTGAACGCTACCGACCAGATCCAACTCATATGGCCTCTAAGAACACTCACACAACGACCAGTACTCACTTTCCATAAGCGAATCGTGCGATCATCGCTACTACTGGCAAGAAAATGCCCATCGGGACTAAAGGCGACTGAACGCACTCTACCTGAATGGTCATTTAATAAACGCAGACTGGAGTCTTCGTTCAGTTGCCAGAGACGCACTATTTTGTCTTCACCACCACAAGCAATCGTCTTTCCATCGGGGCTAAAGGCAACCGACCAGATGCGGCTACAATCCTTTTGCAGAATACCAAGACAAAGGCCAGTGCTGACTTGCCAAAGTCGTATCGTCTGATCGTCACTACCACTCACTAGCAGTGTTCCATCAGGACTAAAGGCGATAGAACGGACCCAGTTGGTATGTCCGCCCAATGTTCTCAAGCAATATCCTGTTTTGACATCCCACAATCGAATCGTTTGATCATCGCTACCACTCGCGAGTATTGCTCCTGTCGGACTAAACGCGACTGAATAAATCCATGTGCTATGTCCCTGCAATATTTTTAGGCATTGTCCCGTCTCAACTTGCCAGAGCCGTACCGTTCTATCATCACTACCACTGATCAGCGTGTTCCCATCCGGACTAAAAGCAATAGAACGGATGCGGCTACTATGCCCCTGAATGGTCTTTACGCATTGTCCATCATCAGTATTCCACATACGAATACTTTGGTCGTCACTACCACTCACCAGTATATTACTCATAGGATGAAATGCTACTGACCAGACGCGGTTAGTATGTCCGCGCAGTGTTGTGAGCGTTTCTCCACTATACACATCCCACAATCGAATCGTTTGATCATCACTACCACTCGCAAGAAGGTTTCCATCAAGGCTAAACGTCACGGACCAGATACGGCTGGTATGCCCACGTAGCAGTTGAATTGGTGCGTCTTTCTCTCTATCCCAGAGATAAACGATCTGATCATCACCACCACTCGCTAGATATTTTCCGTCCGCACTAAAGGCAACAGAACAGATAGCGTCTTTGTGTCCCAGGAATGTCTTTATACATACACCCTCTTGCACATTCCATAACTTCATTGCTCCGTCATGACTACCACTGATGACAACATCATTCTCGCAACCAAAGGCCACAGACCAAACGCGACTTGTGTGTCCTTCTAACGTATGTAGACATTCTGCCGTTCTTATATCCCATACGCGCACTGTATGGTCGTCTCCGCCGCTTGCAGCAAGTGTACCATTTGGAGCGAAGGCAACCGAACGTACTCTATTCGTGTGTCCATAAAAAATTTTCAGACACTGCGTCGTTTTCACATCCCATAAACGGATACTTTGATCATCACTCCCGCTTAGCACGCTGCTACCGTCAGGGCTAAATGTGACTGAGCGTACCCAGTCAGTATGTCCTTGACAAATACCGAGGGGGACACCACTTTGCACGTCCCACAGTCGAACCTCACCATTGGCTGTTCCCGCAGCCAGTAGTGTACCATCTGGACTTAATGCAACGGATAGTACACTCCCAAAGGTGTCACTAAAAACTGTTTGTTTCAGCTCGGAATACGAAAAATTCACTTTATGTAAATTGACATCCTGCAAATAGCCGTTCCAGACCGCGAGATGAGAAAAATCATAATCTGTGAGATCAACCTTTAACTGTACCAACAGGTTAAGCAGGTTTCCAGCTGCATATTCTGGTGTATCAGGACGTGTTTCTTTGAGGATTGCCAACATACTTTTAAGCTTTGCCTCACACTCAACCTTTCCAAGTGTGCTAAGCAATTGACGAATGATCGCTTCAAGAAAGAGTCGTGTCTGGTTGTTCCTGATATAATCTTTTGCCTCTGCTCTAATGAGCGTGTGGCTTAATAAGAGCGCGAATTGCTCATGTTCAATCTCCTTACAAACACGGGCAACGAATTCCTCAGTCACGTACTCCATAATCACAGGTTGTAAAGTAAAGTACGTACCACTACTATTTTCAATCATAGATCGCCTGCGCAGCGAGTCTAACGCATTCAGAAGGTCACGTTTGGGAACTGGACGTACAATCTTTTTTAGCACATCATTAAAGGAAATAGGCTCACAGGCTAAAGCGAACCAGTAGATAATTTCTCTCTCTTGTGCTGATAAACGATGAAATTGCGTATCAATTAGAGCATAAATATCGCCAACAACGGTTCCTCTTTCAGCCAAAAATTCTGCTATTTCACCACCGAAAAGTTCCCGAATTGGTGCAGCGACAAGTTTCAACGCGAGTGGATTACCGCCATAGGTTATAGTTAGTTCGTCACAGACCTCATTCGAGCCAAGCAGATCTTTCCCATGTAATAGTCGTCGTCCTTCTTCCAGCCCTACTCCAGTCAGAGGTAAAACCTTTACAGAGTTTCCCTCTGTATGTACCACTTCTGAAGGAAGTTCGCGGCTCGTGAGCAGAAGGCAACTTTGATGTGTGCTTTCTCCCATAATAGTTATAAGTTTACCGTAACCTTCGTAACCAGCACGATATTGTCCCACATTCTGGCTACTTTCCAGAATCGTCTCAACATTGTCGAGTACGATAAGACAACGATACTGTTGCAAATATTTCGCGAGTTGCTTCATCTGTTCATCGGTATCTTCAGATGAATCCACGACCGTCTGCGTTTGACCAGAAAGAAATTGAAGACATTCCCTGAGTACCTCTTCAAGCAAGGGCGCGTTTTGTAAGGTGTACCAGAAAACATAGGTGAATTGTTCTTTTACGCGCTCGGTTATGATACTGGCGAGCGTTGTTTTGCCTATACCTCCTATTCCCAGGAGCATGACAACACGAGCACGCTCTGCTTGTATCCAATGCTCGAGTACTGCCAGTTCTTGTTCACGTCCGTAAAAGACCTCTTTCGGTGGAGCATCCTTCAGATAGTAACGCGTTGCGGGTGGAGAACTTCGTTCCTGTTTTGTTTCTATACTTGATATACGCACAGGTAAAGCTGAGTGGCGACGCCCAGGTATGTACGGAGGGATGCCGTCTTGTGCTCGCGTTAATACTCCTGACTCTAGTCCCAATTGTTGCTCATATGCCTGTATAAGCTCTTGCGATGGGTTGCCATAACCATTCTCTACAGTCGATAGACGGCTCTTGGTATACCCTATTGCCTCCGACATGTCGGTCAATCTGAAACCTTTCTCAATACGCGCGAGACGCATTCTCGCTCCTATTGAGTACTGATTATTGTTCTCTAGCGAAACTATTTTTTCTTTTCGGCCCATAGCGTTCCCTCCAATTATACATAGTATAAAACAAAACGCCCAAATTTTCCAGAAGCACTTGTAAAACAAAACAATCCATGTTATATTGTTGTTATCAGAAAACAAAATAGTTTTCTGATAACAACAATAGCCGATGAGTAGAACGAGGCAAGACAAAAGACTAAGAGGGCAGTAACCCTAAGCAAAGCAGCGGAGAGAACTATGCAACAATCTTCTTTATCCACTTCTTTTTCGCAGACATCTGATTTGGACACAAACGAATTGCTCGAAGAGTATGACCTCTACATCTGTTCTCAGGCGCGAAACCACGTCAATCGTAAGCGTAGTATGCTTCACCCAGACACACTGAATATGGAGATAGACGATCTCGCGCAACAAACTCGTATTAAAATCTGGCAAGGGCAACAAAAGACAACCATCTCCAATCCCAAAGCTTATATTAGGCGTGTCGTACATAATGAGTCTATAACAATGATACGTCAGTCAAAGCCAACCACTTCTTTACCAACGGACGAAGAAGGGGAACTTTATTCATGTGAGGTACTGTTCCAATCCACAGCAACGCAGGACCCGCTACGTGAGATCGAGCAACAAGAAACAGAGCAGTTCTATACACAAGAAGCTGTGCATGCCATCTCTACTCTGCCTACTCGTCAAAGACAAGCGATGCTTTGTGCGCTTAAAGACAAAGTTGATGATCTACTCGCATGGGTGACTATGTGCAAAATCTATAATATGGATATGGACGTTGTAGAGTGGCCGGAAGAAGGGCAAGCGTTACAAAGTATGCGTTCTTCCGTATCAGCCGCTAGAAAAAAGCTCCGTCCAATGCTAGATAGCGTTGTTTCTTGACTTTCCTCAAGAGAGATGATAGTCTTGGCCTATTACTCAATAAAGTCATCAGTAAGGCAGTATTTGTATGAAAAGTAGTAGTCACACACTGACGGCTGATAGTCGGCATACGTCAGTGATTCTTAAACAAGACCTACAAGTCCTTTTTTCAGAAGCTTCAATTCAGCAAAAACAAGCACTGTTACAGCGTCTAGCACCAACTTTCGGTCCTGTGTTGGAACATGCATTCATGAGGTTCCTAGCAAACGAAGAACAACAACAGCTCATGAATGATACAACACTGATAGCGCTCTTTAACAAGTGCATCGATCCGCATACGCAGGTCGATGAACTTGTTGAGACATTGTATGTTTTGGCACCGGGAAATGGACGAATTGGTTTCAGGCAAGTCAATGTGTTGGCAGATCACCTACGACAGCATGTTGACCGATTTCTGCGACAAGGCAATCATCAACTACAGAACCTTCTTCCGCACGATCACGTCTTTGGAAGTGGAGGAGATTTCTGCAAAACTATTCACGCAAGTACTGCCGCCGCGATTATCGTAGCACCACTCTTAAAAATATGTAAAACTGGAACAACTAACGTTACTTCCTATCATGGGAGTGCTCAGGTGATGAAAGAATTCGGTTATACCACCCATAACTTGAGTATCGAACAAATCAATGACGAACTTCTCCATTATGGGTTTGCGTTTGTTCCTCTTTCCGCGCTTGACTTCCCTTATTCTGATGCATTAAAAGCGGCAAGAGGGCAACTGTGGTATCAAGCAAAAAGCCTTCTTGAAGAAAAGTGTGCAATAGGAGCATCAGGATGGCAAGATGCGGTACGTAATACAAGTATACCTTTGGACATCTTTAAGATCGTATCGCCCAATGCTCAAGTACTTCATCCTCTTCATCATTCTACTGGTGTATGCCACATCGACATGATTCCCTATGTCCTTTCACTTTACCTTCATTTGAATAGCACAGGTATTATTGTTCATAACTACGACACTATTGATGAACTGGCGAACGCATCCAGTGTCTCTACTCCTGACACTCCCAACAACCTCATTATTCAGGTAGAAGCGGACAGCATTCGTATCACCGAATGCTCACCTGAAGATTTAGGCTTTGCCAGGGCTAATCTCAACGATATTCAGGAAGTGGAAGATTTGGTTGCTACGAATGAAGACTTTTGGCGCATAGTTTCAGGAGTAGAAACAGGGCCTAAGCGAGATTTTCTCATTGCTAACGCGGCTCTTTTGCTTGTTGCAGGTCACAAAATTCCTACGTCTCAGGATGAAGGGCTGATAGAACAGATAAGAAGTGCCATCTCGGTTGTGGAAGAACTCATTGACTCGCACAAAGCTGAAGAGAATTTTCAACAACTACTTGGAGTACGCAATTACATAGCCTAACACATGAGGAATAGAGAACAGAGAATTCGACTTGGCAGTAAATTGACTTCACTGTCTATCCGTTTGTATACTTAATAAAAGAGATTCAGCCATAATACAAAGGATAAACGGTTATGAGTAGAGTGCAACAACCTGAGAGCGATCAGGTCGGGTCCGTTGAAATGCATGGCATCGACGCCATTGATCAGCAGGAACGTCATGGGAAGCCATTTGAATTGTTTTGGGTCTGGTTTGCTAGTAATATCAGTATTCTGGGTGTCGTCTATGGCGCGAGCTACCTGGCGGGAAACGGACTGAACCTGTGGCAGAGCTTAGTAGTCGGATTAATTGCAACAGCATTATCATTTCTTTTCGTTGGCCTTCTAAGCGTCCCCGGTGTCTGGGGCGGAGCACCGATGCTGACACTTTCGCGGGCTGTGTTCGGAACACGAGGAAACATTGGGCCGACACTAATAAGTTGGATTAGTCTGGTTGGCTGGGAAACTATTCTAGTTATTGCCTCTACAGAAGCGTTACTTGAACTTTTGCAAGTTCTACACATTCAAACAAATCCTGTATGGACAGTCGTAAGTATTCTTGTGCTGTCTGCGGCAGTGGTTGCTTGCGGCTATTGGGGGCATGCCACACTTGTCTGGTTGCAGCGTGCCGCAACTTGGGTCTTTGGCATACTGACGATTATCATTATTGCCTTCATTATTCCTCAGACCAACTGGCAAAAGCTTTTCAATCAGCCTGCTGCCTCCTGGAATACAGGCGTGATAACAGCTTTTGTCATCATCATGGCGGCAACCGGCATCGGCTGGATCAATTCTGGCGCAGATTACGCTCGCTACCTTCCGCATAGGAGTTCTGGACGAGCAATCACTTTCTGGACTGTGCTTGGTGGAACGCTACCTCTCTATCTCCTGATGATTGTTGGTGTCCTCCTTGCTTCCTTCAAGGCAGATACATTGACAGCAACGGACTCATTCGCTCCTCTCCGTGAAGCACTTCCGTCCTGGCTGGCTATTCCTTACCTGTTGACAGCTATCGGTGGTCTACTGGCTGGTGCCGCACTCGATATCTATTCGTCGGGTCTCAATCTGCTGGCTCTTGGTATCGGCATCAAACGTCAGTACGCAGTACTCATCGACGGTGTCCTGATGGTGATTGGCTCTCTCTATGTTTTGTTGATTCGCAATGACTTCCAAGGTGCACTCACCAGTTTTCTGCTGTTGCTGGCCGACGGTCTGACCGTCTGGGCCGCAATATTCCTGGTCGATATGATTTGGCGTCGTGGCTATGACACAAAGAGCCTGTACACATTGGGCAGCACAAGTGCTTACTATTATAACGGTGGGTTCAACATTCCCGCCTGTATCGCCTGGGTAATCGGCGTGGTTGTGGGCCTACTCTTCACTACATCTAGCTTCTTCAGCGGACCACTTGCCACAGGCATTTTCGCTAGCACCAGTTTAGGATATCTCTTGGGTGGGGCGGTAAGTATCGTCCTCTACCTTGCACTAAGGCCAATCTTCAAGACTAAGAAGGTGGTCAATATTGAAGAGAAACCCTCTGTAGAGGTCTAATAAGTCTACATCCTTTGTTTGAAGGAACAGGGAGACTCTTGCCGCCAATACTATGTAAATATGAAGAACACATACACACAACGGACGCCCACAAGGGGCTACCCTACTATACGGCGCGTGCAGAACACGCAAGATCGTCGTATAGTAGGGTAGCCCCTTGTGGGCGTCCGTACGTCAAGCATAGTTCACCCAGTTTGGCTTTGACCCCGATGATGCACACTTGTGGGCGTCCGTGCGTCCGCACGTCAAGCATAGTTGCATATATTTGAACGCTATTGGCCTTGTGGTCTCCATGTTCTTTTCTTTGTCAGTTTCTCTTTAAAAAAGGACGAAGACCCATTTGGCTTAGGTCTTGACTCAACATGCTATATTTGCCTTGTGTATAACTCCTGAAACGAAGGAAATAGAAATGCAGGAAATGGATAAGAATATCGCGCCGCTCTTAGAGGCACTTCGATTTAGCCCTACCAATATTCCATTAAAGAAACATATTGCTGAACTGATGCTGCAATCGAGAAAGATTGACGAAGCGATAGAGCAACTTCAGGAGATATTAGCACAAGGTGAAGATACCGATTGCAGAGTAAGTTTAGCAAAAGCCAACTACAATAGTGGAGATTTTCAGGCTGCCAAAGCAAATGCGGAGAAAGCACTAGCAGTAAAACCCTCGGCTGACCTCTCTCTTCTCCTCTCAAAAATATGCTTCTCGCTGGAGGAATATTCAGCAGCAGGAGACTATTATCAAGAGGCACTCGACCTTGAACCAGAGAGCGAGGATGCAGACTATCAGCAGGAATTGTCTAACCATAATGTACAGGTAAAAGTCAAGTTGCACATCGTGAATTTCGCTCATTCATCTATACAGGACGATATTGTAGAACATCCAACAATAACCTTCGCGGATGTCGGGGGACTCGAAGACCTCAAAGAAAATATCAAGATGAATATTCTCTATCCCTTCCAAAACCCCTCGCTATTCAAAGCATATGGGAGAAAGATAGGTGGAGGTATTCTACTGTATGGTCCTCCTGGATGCGGAAAAACGTTTCTTGCCAGGGCTACAGCAGGTGAATGTAGCGCGAATTTTATTAATATCGCCATTAATGACATTCTGGACATGTATATAGGCAATAGCGAGAAAAATCTGCACCAGTTCTTCGAGAAGGCAAGAGAACATACGCCAACTATTGTCTTTATAGATGAACTGGATGCTATTGGTGGAAGTCGCCAACAGATGCATTATCATCATAATCGAATGCTCACCAATCAGCTTCTCAATGAACTCGATGGTGTTGACTCTGATAATAACGAGATACTTGTCTTAGGCGCAACGAATAGCCCCTGGTTTGTGGACTCATCACTACGCCGACCGGGGAGATTCGATAGAGTACTTTTCGTTCCCCCGCCTGATTTCAAGGCCAGGATCGAAGTATTGAACATCTATCTTAAAGACAAACCTACTGAGGCAATAGACGTTGTAAAAATAGCCAAAAGTACAGAAAAATACTCAGGCGCGGACCTGAAAGCGATTTGTGATGCCGCCACCGATACCGCTATTACGGATGCGATGCGTACAGGCAAAATACGTCCTATACGTACAGAAGACGTACTCAATGCCTTAAAAAAGACCAAACCTTCTACGTTGGAATGGCTCTCGACAGCAAAGAACTACGCGACTTATAGTAATGAGGCTGGTACATACGACGATATTCTGAATTTCTTCAAGAAAAGCTAAAGAGGCTACGATGACTTCCAGCAGGAAAAGAGCAGACATCCTTGAGTTAGGCGATGAAATCCGTAGAGCAGAATACGCCATCAGTGTACGTAGGTACGATCTTGCTATCGAAATCATGCAGCGTTTTCTCAGCGCTCACCCTGAAAACAGCATTGCCTTTTACACCATCGCCCGTGCATATACACTCAAGGGAGAACAACAAAAAGCAATTGCCACCTACATAGAAACGCTCCGACTAGATCCCAACAATAGTATGTCTCACGCTCTCTATGCCTCGCAACTGAAAGATATGAAGCACTATCCTCTCGCAGAGCACGAGGCCATGATAGCTATTCAGCTAGACCCAACGAATCATCTGGCCCATTATATCTATGCAAATATTTTTCTCAAAGAGAAAAAAGAGACTACGAAAGCGATACAGCATAGTCTCAGGGCACTGGAACTGGCTCCAGAGAAGGCAGATTATCATGTCACGTTGGGCAGCCTCCTTGCTTCTACAGGAAATATTCCAGCAGCAGAAGCGGAATTTCAGCGCGCACTGAACATCGACCCTGAAAATGAATACGCCCATAATAGCTACGGAGTGTTGCTCTTGAACCAGAAACACGCTCCCCAGGAGGCACTCAAACACTTTAGAATAGCACTCATGCAGACCCCCAATAACGAGGCGATACGAAGGAACTTCTTTATTGCCCTGAAAGCCAAAAACAAATTCTACGCACTTTTCTTGAACTATACGTATCTTCGTCGCAAGATGGGAAAAGCATATATTCTTCTGCCCTTGGGACTCTTTGCCTTTGTATGGCTTCTTTCAGCCTCATCAGTGACTGCCCCTATCGCGGGCTTGATGTACGGTCTCTATGGGCTTTTCGTGCTCTACCTCCTCACTGTCAACCCTCTTCTCAATTTCTTGTTAAAGCGCGGTTGGCTCAGGTAGTCATGTTACGCCCTCACGCTACCCCTGATTCCTAGAATGTCAGTCAAGCAACAGTGGTGACAGGGGACAAGCCAGCGATCACAACTCTTAAGACGCGATGGGTCATCTCTTCTGCTGAGAAAATTTGACTTCCCCGACTCCATTGCGCAGCGGGACCAAAGATCGCCCAACTGATTACCTGTGCCGTGGTGTCTATTGCCTCCTCTTGTACGGGAACCTCTGATGGAATTTGAGTGAGCCATCTCGAGAGGATCTCATAGAGTTCCTGCTGGAGCACGATCTCGAAGAACGGCTCATACTGCTGATCGGCTGGCCTTAGGTACGAACGAAAGAGCGCAAGAAAGTCGAACACGGCTCGAATGAGCTTGCGCAAAGTGCTCAACTGCAAGGCGGAGGAGGCAGGAATCTGGCTCTCCAATGCTCGGTGAAACTTCTCACGCATCCAGCACTGCAACAAGGCATATTTGTCTTCAAAGTGGGCGTAAAAAGTGGCTCGGTTGACCGTGGCACGTTCTGCGACCTCTTGCACCGAGATCGAGTGAAGGTTGTGCCGTTCTTCAACCAACGCGATGAACGCTTGCACCAACAACTGACGAGTCCGTTTGACCCGTGGATCGTTCGCATTCACTAATGTGGTCATATTGACTCCCCGCTTCGGTATATTCTCATAACTCCTCCTAAAAAAACAACAATTTCTTGCACGTGTTGTCTATCCAACAATTCCACCTGTTTGCTGATTGCTCTCTGCGCAGATACAGCGTACACTTTCTACAGTGTAGTATACACGAATCTGTTGAGAAGAGAACAGTGTGAGCTAAGCACCACTGTTCTCTTCTCTTGAAGGAACTCCTCGTATCATGCCAATCGTTCTCTTGAACGTGTCAACAAGAGGGACGAGAAGGCTTTCAATGTGCAAGTTGTTTGCACAATACATGGAACAAAACAGTATAGATAAACACACTGGAGGATATCATGATTATTATTACAGGTGCCAATGGTCAACTCGGTCGAGCAATTGTCGAGCACCTACTCAAACTCGTTCCCGCTGACCAGATTGGCGTAAGTGTTCAGGATCCTGAAAAAGCACGGGACCTTGAGCAACGAGGGGTTCGCGTCAGGAGAGGTGACTTTGATGATGCTACGAGCCTCGCTTATGCCTTTGAAGGGGCATCGCAAGTGCTCATTGTGTCGGCTCCTCGCCTGGGAGAGCACGCACTCCGTCAGCATCAGACAGCGATTGACACAGCTAAAGCAGTCAATGCTCAAAGGATTCTCTATACGAGCCACATGGCAGCAAACCCAGCATCACCCTTTGCTCCCGCTCCCGATCACGCCGCTACAGAGGAAGCACTGCGAGAGTCGGGTGTGGCTTTCACATCACTGCGTAATGGCTACTACGCATCGTCTGCCGCCGCATTGCTTGGCAACGCCATTGAGACAGGTGAGGCGGTAGCACCAGAGGACGGGCCAGTTTCCTGGACTGCGCACGATGACCTGGCAATGGCGGCGGCGATCACACTGACGAAGGGCGGTCTTGACGGTATCACTCCTGCTCTCACTGGCTCCGAGGCTCTCGACTTAGCTCGTGTTGCAGAGATCGTCTCTGAAGTGACAGGCCGACCAATCCGCCGGGTCGTGGTATCAGATAATGAATTTCGTTCTCGCTTGGTCGCTCACGGAACTCCTGAGCCAGTGGCGAACATGTATCTAGGGTATTTTGTCGCTAGCAGGCAAGGCGAGTTTGCCGCCGTTGACCCGACGCTTGCTCGTCTCATTGGCCGATCACCAATGACGCTACGGGATGTTGTAAAGACAACACTTCAAACGGAGAAGTAGCTCTTAGAAAAAGAGGGAGAAATTGTCATTCCTTTGCATGAATCACCTGAACACAAGCATGCAAAGGAATCTCAGATGACGAGAAGGCAACTTCTGGTGCCAGAACCTCTATCAATCAGGTGATCAGGTCGAACTTAGAAGTATCAATGTCAACTTCTCCATTGGTGCGCTCTATCGCCACGTCCTGATGCAGTCTCGTCGTCTTACAACTGCGTATCACGATGAAGCTTAAAGAAGAAAGGTTGCTCCATGCCTTTGAGGTCCATCACACCTAACAGTGTATTGGAATCGATGAGACGAAATGTATCGTAGATCGGCAAGTTATCGTAGATCATCGAGGCACTTACTTTCCCCCGATACTCAATCATACGCACACGCGCTTTTGCCTTCCGCGTCTGTAACACAAAGCGTGCCGCAAGCAATACCTGACGCAAAAGCTTGATGCGCGGAATTGGCAATTTCAGTGCAAGCGAAAATGGAAGACGCTTGGGATCGAGTGCAAAAAGCTGACCATGACTATCAGAAAAGAGCAAGGGATGCACATGGTCGCTGTCAAGAAATTCTTTTCCATACCAGCCAAACGTCTCTAACAGCCCATCTAATGGATGATGTGTAGAGATTTCAGTACCATGCCACCTACCAATCATAGTGTCGATATTCACAATAGGCAGAGCATCACACAACTCAAGTGCTTCTTGCATAGTCATCTTATCTTTGTTTGCATGCTCTCGAAGCAAGGATACGTGTTCGGTGTCTGACATTTATACTCTCCTCTAGCGGCGAGACGAGATCATCTCTAACTCTAAAAAAGGGGGAAATAGACTCGATGGACTCGCCTTACTTTCCCCTATATTCAAGAATATAAAGCCCTGCATTATAATCAGTCACGTAAAGCAGCCCTTGCTGATCGACAAACACATCACACGACTGAATCACTTGAGCACTTTCTGGCCTTGAATCGAACATATGGGTTGGAGCAGGAGGAACAAAATAAGCTACCTCTTCGGGCCGAAAGGCATCTTTTATGTCAAACACGCGCACGCCTGCGTTCTGATATGTCGCAAAGATTAATTCTGAACTTTGAAATGAACCAGGACGATTCTCGTGCAAGTTGTGAGGACCAAAATGACCACCTTTTGCACAATAATCTTCCTCTACTGGTGTAGGGAATGTTGCAATCGTCACTGGATTCTTTGGCTCTCGGACATCAACCACCCACGTATATTTGACGCCGTCAGTACAATTGTCTGCAACGCCCTCGTCAGCAACAATGACCAGATTGCGATCAGGAAGGGGTAAGCTAGTATGTGTTCCACCTCCAAAAGGCGGACACCAGTTGCGATGTGCGATGAGTTGTGGGTGTGTTGGCTCGCTTACATCCAGAAGTGTTACTCCACCATCACGCCATGAACCATACGCAGTTGTTCCTGCAATAATTGCATGGTGAAGCGCATATCTTCTACCCGCTTCCCAGGTAGGCGTTTCCCCACCATCGCGCCACATGCCTGGTATCCACCAACGCCCGACCACCTCTGGTTTCGTTGGATTCGCCATATCAATCACAAGAAAGATATGATCCGTATATCCAGTAAGTGACGCCGATGCATATGCATAACGCCCCCCAACATACCAGATGCGGTGAAGCCCAAAGCCTTCCACTGGCATAAAGCCAATCTCACGCGGTTGATTTGGCTGAGAAATATCATAGACGCGCATTCCTGCTGAAAATGGCAGTTGCTGCTTGCCAACTGTATCGGCAAAAGATTGGCTGTAGTACTCTGTTTTATCAATATGAATGTTTGGTGAATAAATATTGACAGCATTTACGACAAGAAGTAAATTATCGTAGGCTTGCAAATGAAGCGACCACGTATTTGATGGCGTTGGTAGGAAATTGACAGGTCGAGGGTGTTTCGCGTCAGTGACATCCAAAACGGTGACACCATTGCTAAACATATGTCCAATATAAGCATATCCTTTGTGAACCATGATCTGTACTCCATCTCCGCGACCTCCCTGATCAGAGTAACTCACAAAGTCGATGTTTTTACGTTTAAACTCTGATGTTTCCATCTGCATATATTTTCTTCTCCTTAACCCTAAAAATACCAGGTCTACATCGGCTCACTGCCTTATTTTAACACATCGCCAATTTATGAAAATGTGATACGAT
Organism: uncultured Ktedonobacterales bacterium; assembly: GCA_964657325.1. Lineage (GTDB taxonomy): Bacteria > Chloroflexota > Ktedonobacteria > Ktedonobacterales > Ktedonobacteraceae > JBBQVS01. The sequence goes on along the minus strand of CAZZVE010000007.1, from coordinate 2,230 downwards.
ACAAAAAGATCAAAGTTAAACGAACATGAGTAATAGAGTGAACTTTCTTAGATGACTATGGAAAACAAAAAACCGGACCAAGAAGTTTCCGAAGAGAAGAAGCGTGATGCTTATGGAGCCCTACACCTCCGCGATTTTCGCCTTCTGCTCGGTAGCGTCTTTCTCATGATGTTTGGACAGCAAATGCTGACCGTCGCTATTGGATGGGAGTTGTATAACCGCACTGGCTCCGCCCTCGTACTTGGTGGCATAGGACTAGCACAGGTTATTCCACTTATTATCCTTTTCTTGCCAGCCGGATACGCAGCCGACAACATCAGCCGCAAGTATATTCTCATTGTGACTCAAACACTCTCACTACTAGCCTCGCTAGGTTTAGCCACACTCTCTTTTCAACGTGGCCCTCTGCTATTGATATACGGGTGTCTCGTTCTACTAGGTGCGGCTCAATCTTTCAGTGCGCCTTCCAGTTCTGCAATCGTTTCGCAGGTAATACCTGAAAAGGCATTTGAAAATGCTATAACGTGGCGCAGTAGTGCGACGCAGTTATCCGCAGTCCTGGGACCAACGACTGGTGGCTTTTTGATCGGGGTGTTTGGCGGTGCAAGTGATGTCTATATACTCAGCGCAGTCTGTTATCTCATCGTCATCACATTCCTACTTTTCATGCACGTCGGACCACAGAAAGCGTCTTCTGCCTCAAATAGAAAATTGAGTTCGTTAATTGACGGAATTCGTTTTTTAGGACGCACGAAGGTCATGTTAGCAGCAATCACACTCGATCTGTTCGCGGTCTTGCTAGGCGGTGCCGTTACACTTCTACCTATTTTCGCAAAAGATATTCTCCACGTAGGACCATTCGGTCTAGGAACTCTACAAGCTGCATCATCAATTGGAGCCGTGAGCATGGCACTCACTCTAGCACATCAGCCCGCGTTTAAGAGAGCTGGTCCAGTCTTATTGCTAGCAGTAAGCGGATTTGGAGTTGCAACAATCATCTTTGGCCTCTCGCACTGGTTCTGGCTCTCTTTCTTGATGCTACTTATCCTGGGCGCGCTTGATAACATTAGCGTTGTCATTCGCGCCACACTCGTTCTTGTGCGCACGCCCGACGAAATGCGAGGACGTGTCGGTGCCGTCAACTCGCTTTTCATTGGCACTTCCAACCAACTCGGTGGCTTTGAATCGGGCGTAACCGCACAATTGCTCGGCCCCGTTGGTTCAGTTGTTCTTGGTGGAATTGGCACGATACTCATTGTGGTACTCGTAGCTATCCTCTGGCCGGAGATGCGGCGTCTTAGTACCTTACGAGAGTAGTATCTATTTACGATTAGATATCTGTTGAAATCAGGAAAAAGAAATGCAACCAAAACCAGAAAACTTTGGTACCTATTATGCTGAGGCATTTAAAGACTCGCATGTTGTTAATGCATATCGCTTTCGTCCTCCTTATCCTCAGGAGGTGTTTGCTATCCTTGCCTCCCTCGTTGTTGATGAGCCGAGAGCGGTTCTTGATGTTGGCGCAGGCTCAGGTGACATCGCTCGACCCCTCGTTGAACTTGTCGAACGGGTCGATGCCGTTGATTTTTCGCAAAATATGATCGAACGGGGCAAGCAGTTGCCAAGTGGGAACTCTTCACAACTTCATTGGATATATGGAAAGGTAGAGGAGGTACCACTTGCTCCTCCCTATGCTCTCATTACAGCAGGATCAAGTATACACTGGCCTGTGTGGGAGGTTGCGTTTCCACGCTTTCACAGCATACTTACCCCCAATGGCTTCCTCGCGCTGATTTACCGCAGAACATTGCCTATGCCGTGGGATACCGAAATCAGAAAGCTTCTCTTACAATTTTCAGATCGTCCAGGTCATAGAGGCTCGAATGCGGTTAAAGAGCTAGAAGCACGGGGCTTCTTTCGCGGACAGGGAGAGAAGGAAACCGCACCCATTCCTTTTGTTCAGTCGCTTGATGACTACATTAAAGGTCTGCACTCAAGAAGCACCTTCTCCAAGGAACGGATGGGGGAGCAGAAGGCGACTGAACTCGATCAGCAAATACGAACTCTTCTGCTACAGTTTCACCCTGATGGCATCCTGCCTCTACACGTTGTCGCTACGGTTACGTGGGGAAAGCCGACGATACCATTCAAATAAGTAAAGCTCTTGGACACCTAATGAACGTTGACACTCGAACACGGTAAGGGCGGTAGGGGTAGCAATTCATTGCAC
>CAZZVE010000006.1:0-77602 GCA_964657325.1 uncultured Ktedonobacterales bacterium | reverse complement strand
CAAACATACGTAACGTCGGTTGTTGTAGTGCTTGTTGCACGATGGGTGCTGGATCGGAGAGGTGCCAGAGTCCAATCACAAGTGCATGTGACTGCAATAGAAGTGAGGCACCTTTCCCTGGTAGTAAGAATGGCAAGCACTGTTCAAGCAATAACCCTGTACGCTCAAAATGCTCTAACAGAAAGTATTTGAACGCGAGGGCCGAGTCCAAATCAATATTTTGCTCAAGCATGATATGAAGAATGGCGAGTAGGCGTGTCAATCCTGGACGCGTTTCTAGTGGTTGACATAACACTTCGGCGACCTCTGGAACAGTACAAGGATGAGCAAGTGCCTCTAGACGTGCGTTCACCTCAGCAAACCAGATTGTAAGTTGCTGTTCAACCAGCATCAGGAAAAGACTCTCTTTTGTCTTGAAGTAGAGAAAAACTGTTCCCTTTGCCAACCCAAGCGCGTGTGCTATGTCAACAATCGTCAACGCCTCATAGGGGGTCGTCTGGAACAACTGCCATGCCGCATCAAGAATAGCTTGTCGCCGTTCCTGCTTCTGCTCGTCGTGTACCGCCCTATGTCGTGGAAGAGTATTTCCCATATGTCCTCTCATACATTCTTAATAGCAAATGACCGCGGGTCAATTATAATTGACCCGCGGTCATTTGTCAAGAGGGCGAAAATAGTTCTTGCAGTAGCGATATTACAAATTTCTGATAGATAACTCTTGCGTTATATATAAACATCAGGTTATACTTGTTGTAGGCGACTCTGACTTTTTCCTCTATCTGTATGTTTCACGCACATTTATGATGATAGACTTGATGTCTGTTATCAGGTCGTATGTACAACAGGAGGGCCGTTCATGTTTAAGGAAACAATTCTTCCTTCTCGACGCGTTTTTCTCCCCCTCACGCTTGCCTTTGTTCTTTTCTTGATGGTGGTACCTTCGACGTTAGCCACTTCTCGCGTCTCGCTTGTAGGTCCCAAACAACGTTATCTTGCGTTAGGTGACTCGCTCGCCTTCGGCTATCAGCCTGACATCAACTATGATGATGGTTACGCCAACGACTTTTACAGTAACTTAAAAAGTTATGGTACGAAAAAGCTCGTCAATCTTAGTTGTCCAGGCGAGAGTAGTACAACAATGATTAAAGGAGGATGTCCAGTTCCGATACTACGCAAATTTCCTTATATTGGTTCACAACTTGCTACTGCCCTATCCTATCTTGCTCATTATCCAGGCCAAGTTAGTCCAGTCACGCTTGATATCGGCTCAAATGATATTTTATCTGATATCAACAAGAGCACGTGTGTCATCAACACAAAGAAATTTGCTCTCGATTTAGCGACACTGGATGCGAACCTCACGCAAACTATTCTGCCAAAGCTCCAAAACGCACTCGTCGTAAACGGCCAACGTACTGGCGACCTGATTATGATGAATTATTACGACCCTTATCAAAACTCCTGTCCCAATACGGTGTCGTATATTCAAATCTTTAATCAGCACCTCGCACAGGATGTCAACGGTTACGGTTCTATCGCAGACGTGTTTGGTGCCTTTGGTGGTGCAGCAACTCCTAACGCAAACATTTGCAAATACACCTGGGAGTGCGGCATTTTTCACAATGTTCACTCCACCGATGCAGGTTACAGCGTAATTGCATCTGCCTTTGAACGCACCGTTGGCTATTAACCTTACTGGAAAGGAATGAACGAAAGCGCAGATTAGCGTCGTATGTAGAGGATACGGTGTCGCTCGCTGATCTGCGATTGTAATAACAACACTGATTAGTATTATGACAGGTGCAAACGAGCATGACAGGGGCAAGCCCTGTCACTACTATAGACGTTTTCCGCCGCTTTGCGGCAGGCAGTATAGTAGTGACGGCTTGCCCTGTCGTGCTCACGCAAGCCTCAATCACGCCTTGTCATGATACCGAACTCGTGTGCATGCTTTTGTTGCTTCGGATACTCTACACCTCTTCCCCGAACTGGTATACTTGAAGTGCTTATAGATTGTGTAATCCGAGCGAAAAAGGCCGTGCGAGAAATAATGGCAACTACAAAACTTTTATTGGTGGACGATCATGGGCCATTGCGTAAGGCATTGCGCGAGGGGCTTGAGGCGACAGGAAACGTGCAGGTTGTGGGCGAGGCTGCAACTGGACGCGAGGCGTTGGCTCGTGCGCTTGAACTGGATATGGACGTGATTTTGATGGATGTGCAGTTGCAAGATGCACAAGTTGGGCGTAACGCTATGAGTGGTGTTGGGGCAGCCATTGCTATTCGACGCGAACGTCCACGTATGCCTGTTGTCTTTTACTCGATTCAAGATGATGATGAATACTACCGCGAATTTCGGGCATCGGGCATCCTGACGCACTACGCCTATGTGCGCAAAAGTAACTATCTTTTACCGAGTATGCTTGTACCTCTGTTACGCGATGCAGTCAATGGGCGCAGTCTTGTTGACCCCGAGATTGAGGACCGTGTGCAGGAGGTGCGCGATCTGGACGAACAATCACCGCTCGCTTTATTAGAACCAAATGAGTTACGTGTCGCCGAACTCATGGCGCAAGGCATGACGAACGAACAAATCGCGGCTCGTTTGAACCTGCACGACAAACGCGCGGTGAGCCGCACCAATGGACGCATCTATGCCTCGTGGGGACTCAGCGATAATGCCGTTGATGATAAGGTTGCACGCGCACGAGCGACACTGATTTATATCATGAACCGTATGATTATGTGGGACGAAGGTGGTGTTGCACTTGTGCAGGACCGTCGGGGCGAATGGGTTCCTCTTTATAAAGAAGCATAAAAACTATGGAACTGCGTACTTTTCTTGAACCTGCACCTCTTTTACAAACACTTGTGGTTGCACTTTCCATCTTTAACCTCATCGCATTTCTCTGGCTGGCATTCACTGTATGGCTCAATGGCAATCGTGGACGTATGATTGCACGTGTCGGTGTTGTTGGTCTTGGTCTTTCCGCACTGTTTTTCTTTCTACATGCATTACTGATTTCGGGCCCAATTGTGCAAACGGCAGGGCTTGTGTCGCCAGATTTCTTGTGGCATCTCATCTGGCTCCCTGCCCTCGGTGTACCGTATATCTGGTTTGTAATTGGACTCCATTATGCAGCACTTATTAATCCAGGGTGGCGTCGGCATCGACCCGCATTGCTGATTGTTAGTGGTCTATTAGGATGTGCTGTTTTTGTATTGCTTCTGTTCAATACATCGACATTTACCTTTTTGGGTACTGTAAGACTTTTGGCATATGGAGAAGTGCCAGAGCCTGAGCGCATGAGCTTCCTGTCACCGCTTGTACTGTTGCCGATTCTTTTTCTTGCCTATGTGACGTTATGTGCGATTGGACCGTGGTTCACACCAACGCGTGTTGGGCGTCTCCTTCGCGTCTTATGGTATGCTCGTGCGAAAAGCGAACAGAAACTACGCCAACGCCTGGCCGATGCATTTTGGGACGATCCTGTACAGGTTGACCTACTCGAAGAACCCGTACTTTCGTGGCACCTTGCGCGTCCTGGTCTGCTTGTAGCGGCTTTGCTTATGGTTGGCTTGACGACCTGTTTAGGCGTGCTTGGCGTCTGGTCAATGATAAGCTGGTTGGAACATCGAGGAGATGTTGACACAGTTGTTCCTGTCAGCATACATGCGCTTCCATTTAATCTTTTTCTTCTCGATAGTATCGCAACAGGTTTTGTGGCACTGATTATTCTATTGTTGGGTTACTCAATTGTGCGGCATGGCATTCTAATTGAACGTCCGTTAGCGCGACGTGGCTTTTTTGAGCAGTGGCGCGGCATCGTAATTATGGCGACGACAATTTCTTTGTTTATCGCGCTTCTTGTCGAGTTGACAAGGAGTAATTTAGGAAGCTTACTGCTCATCACCACGCTGGCAACCGCAGCTTATGCACTTTTCACCTGGAGCAGCTATACAGCACATGACCGCTATATCTCGATGCTTGGCCCATTTTTGCGTAGCGCAAACCTGCGTCATTGGTTGCAAACGGATGTTGAGAAGACAGAGCAAAGCATGGAGGACCTGTTCTTTCATCTCTGCAATGATGTGTTAGAAGTGCAATGCGCGCGCCTCGTCGTGCTTACGGGTACGGTGAGACGAAGCTTTACCTATCGCTGGCCTCTTTTTGACAGTCAGGACGAAGAGAACGAGGCACTTGTTTCGGTCAAGATGCAGGCTCAACTGTACACCACGAAAAATGGGGAAAGAGCAGGAGCACAACATACGCCAACGCGCGTGCGTATGACACGACAAGGACAACCACTTATTTGCTGGGTATTGCCAATTTATGATGAGCTAGGTGTTGTTGCGACGTTCTATTTGGGGCCACGAGAAGATAGAAGCTTGTTTACGGAAGAGGATATGGACCTTGCACAGGCGTGTGGACAGCGCATTCTCGACACGTTACGCGATCATGAAGCGATGCAAGCGGTCGCTGGTCTCTTGCGTCGTCGGATCGTTGATGTGAAATTGCTAGATGCTCAACATCGACGTGTGCTGCATGACGAAATTCTACCGCAAATGCACCTTGCACTCTTACGTTTGGAGACCGTACGCTATACGTTAAATAATGAACAAAAGCAGCTAACAGAAATTACGCAACAACGCGAAGCACTTGATGACGCTGTGCAAACAATTAGTGCTGCACATCGTCGCCTTGCCGCAATGATGCGAGCAAATACGCCGAGTGCACCTCATCGTCTTGAACGCGATGGTATGCTACATGCTATTCACATTATGCTTAAGCAAGACTTTCAACAAGCATTTGATGAGGTGGAATGGGCTATTCCAGAAGAGACCATGATTCGCATTGACGAAGTAGTGCCACCTGCTATCGCTGAACTCATTTTTGCTGCTGTACAAGAAGCTCTGCGGAACGCAGCTCGACATGGACGTGGCTCTGACGTGCATCGACGCCTCTGTCTTTCTGTAAACGCTACGTATAACTCAAATCTTGAAATACTAATTGCTGATGATGGTATAGGTATGGTCCTGGCAACGAGTTCGACCTCAGGTACAGGCGGTGGTCTGCTCACGCATAGTGCGCTTCTTGCCATCGCAGGCGGGAGTATGCAAGTAAAAAGCACTTCTGATGGTGGGGTAACTGTTCGTATCTTTTTGCCAGCCGAATCGCTCCGATAATTTATAATGTTACTTACTTTCGTCTTGTTGAGCGTCTCATCCGTAGCAATATACATAAGGAGGGCGAACTCATGATACTTATCACTGGCGCGACTGGCTATATTGGACGACATCTCGCACAACGCTTGGCAGCACAGGGAGAACGACCTCGTTGCCTTGTACGCGACATTACCCGCGCAAAGACGATTTTGCCTGCTGACAAGGTTGAATTTGTCGAAGGCGACACGACTCAACCGCACACGCTAAACGCAGCAGTGCAAGGTGTTGACACGATTGTGCATGCTGCATTTATCACGGCAGACCATAAAGCATTGAGCAGTAACTACTACGAAAATACCAATGTCAACGGGACCGCGAACCTGATTAAGGCTGCAAAGGACGCAGGAGTACAGCGTATCATCGAAATTGGCGGCCTTGGTACCAAACCTGATAAGCCAGGAAGCTATATGCAGGGTCGCTATCTTGCGGAAAAAATGTTAATTGATAGCGGTCTTAATTATACAATTATTCAGCCTTCCGTTCTCTTTGGCAAAGGGGCATCCTTTATTAAGGGCCTGGCTGATCTTGTGCGTACTGCGCCTGTATTGCCACTTATTGGTGGGGGCGGTACTATGTTTCAGCCTATCTATGTAGAAGATGTTGTAACCGTTATCGTCAAGGTGCTAGAGAATCCACTAGGCACCAACAAAAAAACCTATACTATCGGCGGACCTGCCTACTACTCGTTCTCGCAAATCTACGACGAACTGCTTAAGACGATGCATAAGAAGCGTCTCAAGGTCTATGCACCCACACCAATTATTGGTATTGGTGCGGCAGTGATGGAGGCAATCCTACCTAAACCTCCACTGACACGAGCTGCAATGACGCTCTTTAGCTTTAACAATACAACTGACCTGAACAGTGTTGAGCGCGACTTCGGCTTCACACCTACCTCCTTCTCAACATACCTCGCGCAAAACGGCGTATAACGATACTTAGCAGATACAACGAGGGGCAGCAATATGGAGCTGCCTCTCGTTGTATCTGCTAAGTATCGTTATACGCAAAACCGTTGTGATATAATCTTAATACAAAAGCGTATATATATACAGCAAATATATTTAGTAAGCATGGAGGCACACTCTTGGCGGTATCATCCGATGTAGCATGGAAAGCCAGTAACGATTTGCGTGTCGTCGGCAATACGCTAAGAAATATTTCGCGTACGCTTCATGAACACACACATGAGCTAGAAGTTGCTGTCGAAGGCCGATATGCTAGCGAGGGCGGCGATCCTCGTATACGTTTACTTAGCGAAGCCTTACACGTGAGCCGTGTTGCCGATCTGGAATTAGGACGCATGAACCAGACAATTCAACGTGTCCTACAAACGCTTCAAGGACAGGTTGATGGAAACAATGTCTCGCAGGCAACATTCGAGCGTGAGCGTGAAGCCCTCAACTCCAGCATCATCGTATTAAAACAACAAAAAAGCGAGCAAGAGACGCTGTACGAAATTGCTGGTGCCCTCAACTCAACGCTTGAGTTCGATGAGGTGTTACGTCTTGTGATGGACCGCGTGATTGAGTTTGTCGGTGCTGAACGTGGTTTTCTCGCGCTTGTAAATCCGGCAACAAACGCGGTTGAATTTACCATTGCGCGTGACAAGCAGGCACAAACGATAGGCGAAAGTGCATTTAAGATTAGTCGTGGTTCTATAACGCGTGTTATCAACAATCGTGAAACGATGCTCTCTGACGATGCACAACTTGATGCAGCATTCAAAGGGCATGAAAGCATCATGGCCTACGGTATACGCTCGATTCTCTGTGCTCCCCTGATTGTACGGGGCACCTGTATTGGAGCGGTGTATGTTGATAGTCGTATGAACGCGAATCTGTTTGGACCTAAACACCGTGACATGCTCAATGCGTTTTGCAATCAAGCCGCTATTGCGATTGATAACGCACGTCTCTTTGCGGACCTTAATAAAGCTATTCAGAAGGTCAGCGAAGATAAGAAATATATGGACAATATCTTCGCCTCTATCGCAAACGGTGTCATTACCACTGATTCAGATGGCATGGTGACAACGTTCAATGGTGCTGCCGCTCTCATTCTTAATCTTAATCCAGAACTTGTGATAGGGAAACATTATAGAGAGGCGTTCCAACATCTTTCAGCACTTGGAATTATTGAACTGCTGGGAACAGCTGTTACCGATCATGAGAATGGTACAGTTGTATTACGCGAAAAGAACTGTACTATTCCTAAACGCGATGGTGTTATTAACTTGATTCTCTCTGTTTCATCGTTGCGTGATACGAATGGGGACCCTATAGGTACCGCGCTTGTTATTGACGACCGTACTTTATTAAAACGCTCTGAGGCACAGGCAAAGCAAATTCGCCGTATTTTCGAGCAGTATGTGCATCCAAATGTGGTAGATCAGCTTATCAGGAATCCGTTGGCACTAAATCTTGGTGGTGAGACGCGCGAAATCTCTGTTGTGTTTGCTGACATTCGTGGTTACACGCGCCTCAGTGAGAGTATCGCGCCTGAACAGGTCATGAACCTGCTCAACAATTATCTTGAAATCATGGTCAAAGAGGTGTGGGACGAACAGGGAACGATTACGGCGTTTATGGGTGATGCGATCATGGCAATCTTCAACGCCCCTCTTTCACAGGAAGACCACGCTATACGTGCGGTGCGTGCGGCCTGGAAGATGCGTATGGCGGTCCTCAACTATCAGCGTTCCCACTCACAAGGTTTGCCTATCTCATTCGGTTTTGGTGTGAACACCGACTCCGCCACAGTAGGCAATATTGGCTCACAGGGACGTATGCAGAACTATACCGCGATAGGCGATGCTGTCAACGTTGCCTCGCGCCTACAGTCGAACGCTTCTGACAACAATATTCTTGTCAATAGTTCTACGTTGCAACACGTTCGCCCCGCTGTACGTGTCGCACAAATGGCTCCCTTGTATGTCAAGAATAAATCAGCCCCATTGGATGTCTGGTGCCTGATGGGGTTGATATAATATTTCGCTCGAATTGTAGGGACCGATTTATCGCGTCCTTTTCAGTATTTCGATGGCCAACAAGGACGCGATAATGCTCTTTAACCAAATAATCACGAGACTGTAGGGGCACGATCAATCGGGAACGTGGGCGCGATCAATTGCGCCCCTACAACCGACCTAGCCATAGGAATTTGTGAAACGGCATCATCGGTCCCTACATTCTACGTTCCTCTATCCACAGTTCCTGATAGATTAGAATATCAAAGGTCCAATTATGCAAGATGTAGACCAACTATTGCAACGTCAAACTCTTCTCCAAAATGAGGCTCAATCTATCGTAAAAGAACTTGACTTGGTACGTTTACTGAGCAATGCTGGTGTTGCAAGAGTACATGGTAGTTCAGTTTTAGGCTTAATGACGTGGCGTGATATTGATATAAGTGTTTCGAGTCCACACTTAAGCATTGAACACGTGTATGAAGTTATGACACCATTGTTGACACATTCACGCATTAAGCAAGTACGATACTTCAATGAAAGTGGCTCCTTCAATTCTACAGGTTTACCGCACGATGAACGCTACTTTTTTATGGTGCTGTATGATAATGGTGCTGAAAGTGACTGGAAGATAGATATCTCGTTCTGGCTTGCAGAGGGGGTTCGATCTGAGCCTATTCATGACATGATAGAGCAGGAGCTTACACCTGAAACACGACTTGCTATTCTTCGCATTAAGGATGTGTGGTGGAAACAACCTTCTTACGGACAAGAAGTTTCTAGCGTTGATATCTATGATGCTGTATTACAACACGGAATACGGACGTTGAATGAGTTTGATCGGTATTTGATTGAACGAGGCAAGTCCGCCCGTACTTCTGTGTAAACCCCCTAAAGTGCTTTTGGTTAGTATGAAACATTTTAGGGCATGCTTTTCGTGTCTTTATAGAGAGAGCAATACACTTACAAAACAGGGTATTTGATTTTAGTAATACATCTAGCGAGGATTACCTATTAATAATGGCAGATAAAAAAGTAGCACTTATCACTGGTGCGAGTCGTGGTATTGGAGCGGCAACAGCCAAGTTGCTTGCATCAAAAGGAATGCGTATTGTTGTCAATTATAACAACAGTGCTCATCTAGCAGAAGAAGTGGTGCAATCTATTCGAGAGGCTGGGAGTGAGGCCATTGCTATCCAGACTGATGTTCGGGAGCGAGAGCAAGTCGAACGTATGGTAGCTGAGGCTCAAAATGTATTTGGCTCTATAGATGTATTAGTGAGCAATGCGGCAATGTCATTTGTACAGAAACCGATTCGAGAATTGCATTAACCCTTTTATTGTTAAGAGATTTATTAGATGCTTTACTACAAAGTTTTCCTCAGCACAAAGCCCATTTGCTGAATACGCACGAAGCCAAACCACTCATAGAGCTGATGAGCGTGTGTATTGTTATCTTGTGAGTTGAGCATGATACGCGTCACACGTTCGCGTTCAAAGAAACGTATCGCCTCTGCCATCAGACGCACTCCTATCTGCTGACCTTCGGCAGAGGGGTGAACGGCGATGCGAACAAGATAGCCATAGTCACTATCGAGCGCATTGAATTGATAGCCGACAACTTTTCCTTGTTGTTCCGCAACGACAAAATAGGGATGAGTAGCGGCGACATCAGTAAATCCTGCCGCGTCATAACGCCACAGGTCCTCGAAACATGCTTGCTCTATGCGGAGTAGTGCCGCTATATCACCAGTCTTGCCCCATCTCCCTTTTACATTGACTTGACGAACCAGCACCTGCTGATTGCCTTGTGCGGGTATATCATAATCGTATTTATCATAGGAATAGAGGCGACGATAAGGCAGAAAACCACGTTTCAAAAGCACGCCACGTAGCCAATCATGCTCAGTATCATTGCCAGAATAATGGAGGTGCTGCACACCCTGTGTGACGAGTTGAGATGAAAGTGCATTGAGCAATCTGAAAAGAATATCTAGATAGTGGCTACTCTCTGTCCAGCTGACACCAAAGCCACCTATCCACGCTGTTGGGGCATTAACGCTTTGTGACAGCAGAAAACTATGCATTGTAGCACTGTTAAACATACCCACTGCCGGATAGTGTTTGAGCAACAAAGGTAGTTCATTTAATGTAAAGCGTTGATAGATATATTCTGAAGTGCGCAACAGACGCTCAACTGCCGGGATATCAGTAGCAATCAATGGACGAATCGTGTATGTATCAAGGTGCGTAGCTGACATGACAATTATGCATCCTCTCAGGCATCGTGTGTGTCGGTGTCGGAAGCAGAAGTAGCATCCGGTCCCTTCATCTCGCGTCGCAACTTCTCTACATCGGGTTTCTTGAAATTACGCATACGATATCCAGTCAAGCCATGAAGACGGCGCAGTTCCGCGATTAAAACATCAGTGTTAATACGCGTTGGGTCTATAGGTGGTGGACCGAAGCTATCAACAGCAGCATCGCCACCCAACAACTGGTTGATACTCGTCGCCACGCACATACCTGTTGCCTGCACATTGTAGCCGCCCTCTTGCACCATAATCAAACGACCTTCACACAGCAGGTCAGCGAGATTAAGAATAATCTCGTTTAATCGAAAAAAGCCTGCGGTAGAAAGATACATCTGAGTACCAAGGCTTGTCGGTGGAATAGCATCTTTCCAGTGAGCATCGAAGCCAGCCGAGACCAGGATAAGCTGTGGGTTGAAGCGGTCAGCAGCAGGAGCCATGACCTGTCGGAAAACAGCCTCGTAAGTATCAAAGCCACATGTTGCGGGAAGAGGAACATTGATAGTGGTGCCAATCGCGTCACCTTCTCCCAGTTCATCAGAGGCACCTGTACCAGGATAGAAGGGGGCTTGATGTACCGAAAAATAGAGGACGCGAGGATCGCTGTAAAACATGTCCTGTGTGCCATTGCCGTGATGCACGTCATAGTCTATAATCATGACGCGCTCAAGGCCATAGTGATCTATGGCATAGCGAGCGGCAACCGCGACGTTGTTGAAGATGCAAAAGCCCATCGCATCGTCTTGTAACGCATGATGTCCAGGGGGGCGTACAAGACAGTAGGCATTCTTGATGTCGCCCTTCATCATTGCGTCGATAGCTGTAAGTGGTGCACCTGCTGCTATACTCGCAACTTCATATGACTTTGCAGAAATATAGGTATCAGTAGCAAAGAATGCTGTCTTATAACCGTCTTTTCCCTCTTCTTCCGCCATTTGTTGTGAGGTTTCTGCAACCTCTTGAATATACTCGCGTGCATGAACCGCGGCTAACTCATCTACAGTTGCCGCACGCGGCGCGAGTTGCAGCAGTCCATCACGTGTAAGCCAGCCCAGCTCTTCAAGTGCCTCATACGCTAACTGGACACGTTGCGGTTTCTCCGGGTGTTGCGATGGTGTAATATGTTCTAGAAAAATAGGGTCATAAACGAGTGCGGTGGTCATGATGGTTCCTTTGAATGAACATATGCGATTGGACATGCCTTAGCATGTCCAATCGCATATGTTCTACAACACTTTTTGAACGAGTCCAGGAATGTCGAAAATGGTGTCGGCGACAGGTACATGAGCAGCCTGTAGTGCTGCAACTTTGCCTTGTGCTGTGCCTGTATTGCCTGAGATAATCGCACCCGCGTGACCCATGCGCTTGCCTGCTGGAGCGGTACGTCCAGAGATAAAGGCCACAACAGGTTTGCTCATGGTCTCGATGTATTCGGCGGCATCTTCCTCGTCGCTACCACCAATTTCACCACACATGACAACGGCTTTTGTCTGAGGATCGGCCTCAAACAATTTGAGGTAGTCAACAAACGTCGAGCCAATAATGGGGTCACCACCAATACCGATGCAGGATGATTGTCCAAGGCCAGCAGCTGTGAGCAATGAAACAACCTCATAGGTAAGCGTACCAGAGCGTGAGATAAAGCCAACGGGACCAGGAGTGAAAATCTGATACGGAATAATGCCGATTTTGCCCTGTCCCGGTGTACACATGCCGGGGCAGTTTGGTCCAATGAGACGTGCATTGTGCTCATGTACAACGAGCATAGCGCGTGTCATATCGACCACTGGAATGCCTTCAGTGATACACACAATCAAGTCGATGCCCTCGGTTGCGGCTTCCATAATGGCATCAGCCGCGCCAGGAGGGGGGACGAAAATACATGAAGCAGTCGCACCAGTGGCTTTAATCGCTTCAGCAACTGTGTCAAAGACGGGAAAGCCTTCGACGCTCTCGCCACCCTTGCCTGGGGTGACGCCGCCAACAATGTTCGTGCCTGCCGCTTTCATATTCCGTGTATGGTACAGTCCTTCGCGGCCTGTGATGCCCTGCACAATCACCTTTGTTGTGCTATCTAACAAAATACTCATCGCTTGCTTACTTCCTCTATTATTCTATACGTGACTCTGGCTCTTTGGCTACGTTATGTGGCTGTGTGCCGAGCGCATTGATGGCTGCGACAATCTTTTCCGATGCTTCACGCATGTCTTGTCCCCATTCAAGGCCAGCGTCTTTCAGGAGTGCTTTGCCTTCTTCCGAGCCTGTGCCGGAGAGACGTACAACAATTGGCATGCCTTTAGGTAAGTCAGATTGTGCCATAATCACGCCTTTTGCTACCTCTTCACCACGAGTGATGCCACCAAAGATGTTGACCAGGATACCCTTGACCTGTGGGTCTTTTGCCACAAACGTCAGAGCTTTGTACATAATCTCGGCCTTCGCGCCACCACCAATATCCAGGAAGTTCGCGGGTTTGCCACCAGCACGCGCTACCATGTCCAGAGTTGTCATGACCAGACCAGCACCATTGCCGATGATACCAACATCTCCATCAAGCTTGACATAGGTAAGCCCTGCCTGTTTTGCTTCGTATTCAAGTGGGTTTGATTCCTCTGTCTCCGCCCATTTCGCGTACTCTTTTTGACGGAAGAGGCCATTATCATCGATGAGTATCTTGGCGTCAGCCGCTTGTACCTTACCATCGGCGGTCAGGGCAAGTGGATTAATTTCGGCGAGGCTAGCATCACTGTCGATAAACGCTTTTGCGAGTTTTGAGAGGATATCACCCGCTTTGCCAATGGTCGCGTGGGGAAGGCCAGCGCGTGCGATGATTTCGCGTGCCTCGAATGGACGCAGACCATAATGCATGTCGATAGGCTGCTGAATAATCTTTTCGGGTGTGTTCGCGGCGACCTCTTCGATGTCGATACCGCCCTCTTTCGAGACCATCACCACGGGCGATTGTGTTTTGCGGTCCAGGATGATGCCAAGGTAGTATTCCTCTTTAATGTCGATCTTGGATGTGACCAGAACTTTTTCGACTGTGAGGCCCTTTATATCCATACCTAATACTTTTTTGGCGGAGGCACGCGCCTCCTCTGGCGTGTCGCCAAACTGGATACCACCAGCTTTACCACGTCCACCAACGTAGACCTGGGCTTTGATCACAACGGGTCCGCCAAGCTCGCGGGCAATTGCCTCGGCTTCATCTGGTGTATGTGCAACACGCCCAGGCTGTACTGGAATCCCGTAACGAGCCAGGATGTCTTTCGCCTGATACTCATGAATCTTCATTGACTGTTTAAACTCCTTGCGATGTAGTGTAGAAACCACTTGCTAGGTGGGGAGAGATGCGAAGTTCCTAAAATTATGCTAGCACTAACGTGTGGATGTGTCAAGAAAAAACAGTTGCATACACTTGGTACAATAGCGAATGCAAGGGATTATCATTAAAGGAAAACGCTTTGTATGGATAAGAGAAAAGTTACCACGTCGTCACTACCCCGTCTTAACGCGGTACCACGTCCTGAATTGCCGAAAAAGCTAGAAACGCGGACGCGATCAGTGTTTGCTAAGCTCTGGTTCTGGGCAGCTATTTTACTGGTTATCGGCATTATTATTGTGAGTGTTGTCAGTCTGAACGCGGCAAACCTGCTCAAAAACGCGCAAATTCCTGGCTTTGGGGCGCAAACTCCTACTGTTGTACCTGTCACAACACTTCAGGTGAACCGTACCGCACTTTACAATGATGTAGATATTACCGTTGTCAATGCACAGGACGCGCTATTTTTCCCTGATGACGACATTCATTCAGGTCAAACAACGGTCCGTCTTAATATGCAAGTAGTGAACCACACTTCCAATCCGGTTAATATTGTTTATTATGATATTGCGCGTTTGATTGAACCCAACAGCACTGCTCTTATCCCTACAAACGTGCATCTTTCCGTTGGTCTCAAGCCAGGAACACAGGAGAATGGCTGGTTAGATTTCTCATTGCCAAATAAGGGCATACCCCTGAACGCTCTGGCATTACAATTAGGCTCAATAACTCTTAACGAAACGTTAGTCAAAATACCCTTTACAGGTGCCTTTAACCCCTCGCAATACGCAGACCATGCTTCGCCGCAAACAACAACTATTTCTTATAACTTTTCTGGTCATATGTTAACGTATCATCTCACAAGTATAGAAACTCGCCTCGCGTATCAAGGTGTGCAATGCAAAGCTGGACAGCAATTTTATATACTCAACTTCCGAGTTGATAATGCGGAAAGCGGTGATATATCCCCTGGCTTCGGTTTTGATTATATCCGTCTTGTCTCTCCTGGCAACGAACGTGCACCCATAGACAATAGCCTGCCTTATACATTTAAGGCAGGCTCGAAGAGTGTACGTGGTTATGTCGTCTTTTCAGCACCTAGAGGAATGAAAGGACTAACTATTGGCTTCCTGTCACAAAATGGCACTGGCGAAGTGGATACGAATGTGAATGTATAGATAAAGGCTTGTAGGGGCACAATTCATTGCGCCCAAAGATGGGTCGGGAGGGGCTCGCGTTGCCACCAGAGACGTTTTGGGGACGTTTGCCCGACCACTCTCATCTTTGGGCACAATTCATTGCGCCCCTACCGCTTACTGCCAAGAAACGGAGAAAGAACTGGCAGGATTAGATCAGCACGGGAAACAATGTCGTAGTGAGTAGTGCGCGGCAAGATGGCGAGTTGCGATGGAATGAGGTGTTCGCCATTCCAGTTAGCATCCTTCAAGCCACCACCCAGAAGAGTGAAAAACGCTACTGCATGTGAAGGTGGAAGACCATCAGAGTCGCCCGCGATAATCAGCGTAGGCATTTTCAAAGCGGAAACCTGCTCTGTCCAGTCATAGTCTTGACTCAGTGCTTCCCGCATATTGGCGACAAGGCGAGAAAAATCTTCTGGCTTTGGTGCAACATTCATATAGGTATCATGCAGGGGAGTACCAACAAAGAACTCAGGGGCGATGGATGCCATGCCTGCTCGCATTTCGGGATGCCAGCCAGTTCGTTTGAAGGGTGTGGAGACAACAACAAGTTTGTTGACTTGTTCTGGATGGCGAATAACGGTCTGTAGAGCTACGGCACCACCAAGAGAGTAGCCAAGCACGTCGGCTTTTTCAAGTCCGAGATGGTCGATGAGGCCAGCAATATCATCCGCCATGTGCTCAAAACGGAGAGGACGATTTGTGAGGGCTGTCCGTCCGTGTCCATACAAATCGACTCCAATAATCTGATGGTCGAGAGCAAGTGTAGGTGAAAGGGCAGTAAACGTCTCAAGAGTTCCAAAGCCACCGTGAAGCAAAATCAAAGGTGTACCAGTTCCATGAATCTCGTAGTACAGGTCGATGCCGTTGACAGAAGCGTATTTCCCTGCTGATTTGTTCGTATTAGTTGTCATAAAGAACTACTCCTTGGATTTCTATACTGAGGAATGTCACTCTCATTACATTCTATTTGAAAAGATAAAAGTCGGTAGTTATGCCAAATCAGGAAGAGGAGAAATAGGAGCACATAGAGAGCGTTCACTATGAATGATACGTGTTCTCCATAGTGAATGCTCTCTACATTTTAGATGTTTTAACTACGAATAAACGCGAGCAGTTCGTCGCGCTTCTGTTCCATTGTGGCTCTGTCGTTTGCTTCGACGTTCAGACGCAGGAGTGGTTCGGTGTTAGATGAACGCACATTGAACCACCACGTACCATAATCTACTGTGAGACCATCGAGGTGATCGACCAGTTGCGCGCCCTTCCCGAAATGCTCTTCAAGAGCTTGGAGCTTGCTTTGTGCATCGCTAACGGTACTATTGATTTCACCACTACGTACACCCTTGTCCAATGGCTTGAGTATTTCTGAGAGTGGTTTGTCCTCAGTGGAAACGAGTTCGAGCATGATGAGAAAGGCAATCAAGCCGGAGTCGGCGAACCAGTTGTCGCGGAAGTAGAAGTGTCCAGAGTGTTCGCCTCCGAAGATGGCGTTGAGTTTGCGCATCTCTGCTTTGATGAACGAGTGGCCCACACGTGTACGTACAGCTTTGCCACCGAGACGCTCAATCAGTTCAGGGACGCTTTTAGAAACAATCAGGTTGTACAGGATAGTTGAGCCTGGATACTTGCGTAGCAGACTATTCGCCATTGCTTCCGTCACCTGTGAACCATCTACGAGGTCGCCATGCTCATCGACTGGAAACATGCGATCTGCATCGCCGTCGAACGCGGCTCCTAAGTCTGCACCTGTCTCACGCACCTTTTTCTGCAAATCTACCATGTTTTCTGGCTCGATAGGGCTGGCGGGATGATGCGGAAAATTGCCATCAAGCTCAAAATAGAGAGGGACGAGTTCGCAGGGAAGGTGTTGAAAGACGCTCGGTATCATCATACCTGCCATACCGTTACCCGCGTCAATGACGACTTTGAGTGGCTTTATCTTGCTTACGTCGATGAATGACAAGACGTGCTTTACGTAGTCATCGGTGATATTACGCTGTGTCACGGTGCCTTTTTGCGCTGGCTCTGTAAAATTGCCGCTTACAGCAAGATCACGAATATCCGCCAGTCCAGTCTCTTTGCTGATTGGTAGAGCCTGGGCACGACAGAACTTCAGACCATTGTACTTGCCAGGATTGTGGGACGCGGTAATCATGATACCTGCTGGATAGTCGAATTTGCCAACCGCGAAATACAAACCATCGGTTGTGGTCAAACCGAGATCAACGGCATTGATACCCTGATCGGTGATGCCACGTAGAACCGCCGCCGAAATTTGTGGTGATGAAAGACGCATATCGCGTCCAACGGCAATTTCAGGTACATTGAGGTACTGGGCGGCAGCGCGTCCAATTTGATAGGCAATGTCGTCGGTAAGGTCTTGCCCATAGATGCCACGGACATCATAGGCACTAAATATCTTAGGATTTACCTCTGTATGTGTAGAACTCATGAATAGTTTTTCCTCCAAATTTCTAATAATACCCAGGGGGTTCCTGAGCTACGGGGATCGTAGATTGGCCCAACCTCGACAAATTGAGATTTTGCAAAGGCGTTCCGGGCCGATATGTTCGCCATTGCCGTCTCCGCGTAAATACGTGAAATGCTCTGGAAGGTGAAGAGGTAGTGGACAAGCGCGCGAATAGCCTCTGCTCCATAACCTTTGCCCCAGCTCGATTTCTCGCCTAGTCCCAGACCAACTTCAACCTGATTGAGACGACGGTCAATATTAAAGTAGGTGATGGTTCCAATGGGAACATGATGTTCATTCTCGATGATGAACCAGAATTGTCGTCCATTGCTCAGTACATAGTTTCGCTCGAATAATGGTACGAACTCCGCCATGCTATTTGAGTACGGACGGTGGGGATCGTAACGCCATACCTCGTCATCTCGCTCCCAACGAAAGACGTTCGCGGCGTCACTTGATACAGGGCGCCGCACTGTAACACGCTCGCCCTGCAATGGTAAACCTTGGAAATCTGTTGCTTTTCGTTGTGTCTCTGTCATTATACCAATTCCTGTGCAAAACTCGTACCAGCCGCTAACTTCTCAACATTCAACATCTCTGCTAGTGTTTGACCGAGATCAGCGAATGTTGAGCGTGTGCCAAGATTGATGCCAGTACGTGATGTTTGTCCATACGCTAGTAGCGGTACGCATTCACGTGTGTGATCGGTGCCACGATACGTTGGATCAACGCCGTGATCAGCTGTGAAAAAGATTACGTCTTCTGGTCGCATTGTCTGTTGTACCTGTGCAAACCAGCTATCAACATCTCGTAGTGCTTGCGCGTAACCCTGACTATCGCGGCGGTGGCCCCATAACATATCAAATTCTACCAGATTGACAAAAAGTAGTCCCTCAAAGTCTCGTTCGAGCCAATGCAATGTTGCAGCCATACCATCTCGGTTCGTTTCCGTGTGGTCGGCTTGTGTTAGTCCGCGTCCCGCGAAGAGGTCTTCGATTTTACCAAGGCCAATAACATCTTTACCAGCTTTTTTAAGTTGATCCAAGAGTGTTGTGCCAAGTGGGGCAAGCGAAAAATCGCGCCGATGCTCGGTCCGTTTGAACGCTCCCGACGTACCAAGAAATGGGCGTGCTATGACACGTCCGACAGCGTTTTCGCCTGTAAGGATGCTCCGCGCGGTCTCGCACATTTTGTAGAGCGTTTCGAGTGGAATAATTTCCTGGTGCGCTGCGACTTGAAACACGCTATCGGCAGAGGTATAGAGAATGGGGGAGCCAGTACGCATATGCTCCTCACCAAACTCTTTTATAACCTCAGTCCCTGATGCAACTGTATTCCCAATGACCTTGCGTCCAATAGCCTGTTCAAACTGGGCAACAACATCTGCTGGAAAGCCATGCGGATAGGTTGGCAGGGGTTTTTGCAGCACAACACCCGTCATTTCCCAGTGTCCTGTTGTACTATCTTTGCCAGCCGCAGCCGAGGCCATACGCCCGTAACTGCCACTGACATCCGCGCGCGGCGGTGTACCCAGGATAGGCGTAATATTGCCCAATCCAATACTGCCAAGATGAGGTAGCTCAAGGCCGCCTACTGCTTGTGCACAGTGCTCAAGCGAACTCGCGCCTTCGTCTCCATAAGTAGCGGCATCAGGATTAGCTCCTGCGCCAACACCATCAAGTACAACCAATATCGCACGTCGTATCATCGCTGCACCCGCACTCTCTCCATCGTTGGATAGGTATTGAGTGGCTCTCCAATTAAGGGCAGTGCATAATCGTAGAAGGCTTGTGTCACCATTGTTTTTGTGACATTCATATAGTCGTGAGGTAGGAGGAATTGTTGGTTAGCAACCAGTGCTAGTTCTACTAAGCCCGTGATGCAATGATAGTGAGGCTCGTTGTGGCGTACCAGCGTCACCATCTTGTCACTTTCGCCTGCAAGGAGAGCTTTTGTACCCATTTGTCCCACAAGATATGCCTCGTCACGGTCTACTGGTGAAACGTGCATTGAGGACATACGTTGTAAATCCCCTGGCTTGTCAAATCGTGCGCGAAGCTTGAGCTGTTTCGTGACCAGATCAACAAGCGATTGACCCGCGCCACTAAGCAGGGGATGCTGAAAAGCATCGGTTCCCACTTGTCCAACGGAACCAAGTGCTTGCCCCTTTGCATCACGAACCGTCTCCGCTACTGTAATCACGACATAGCCGATACGACGATATACTGCTTCAACTTGTGCTAGAAACGAATCGGCATCAAACACATGTTCGGGTGTCAGTATGATGTGGGGTGGGTCAACATCATCCCGTTTGCCTAACGCGGAAGAGGCGGTCAGCCAACCCGCGTCACGGCCCATTGTCTCAATAATTTTGACCGGATAATGCCAGGGAATAGAAACGGTGTTCATCGTCGAATCTATTGTTGCCTGTGCGATGAAACGTGCCGCGCTTCCATAGCCGGGGCAGTGATCGGTAAAGGGAAGATCATTGTCGATGGTTTTGGGAACGCTAATGGTTTGTAGATCATAGCCACTCTGCTGAGCCGCTTGTGCGAGACGATGCGCTGTATCTGCCGAGTCGTTGCCTCCAATGTAGAGGACATAGCGCACATTGTAGCGACGCAATATTTCCACTGCTCGTGCCGGGTCTTCATCTTTCAACTTATAACGACACGAGCCAAGTGCCGCCGATGGAGCGTAAAGGAGGTGTTGCCATAGTGAAGAGGATTGCTGACGTAGATCGACAATATCTTCTTTGAGAAGTCCCTCAATACCATTTTGCATGCCATAGATACCATCAATACGGGCATCGTTGAAAGCTGCGTTAACCGCTCCAACAAGGCTTGCGTTAATGACTGCGGTGGCTCCGCCCGATTGCCCAATAATCAGATTGCCACGTGCTGTTGCTGACAATGTATCTGTACCCCCAAAAGGTCTGTTTTGTAATTCTATGTTCTCACAAATGTTTCTAAGAGCCATTATAGCAATTACAGCATGACACGTCGAGTAGCATTTGTCTATCTACAAAGTGTGAAACACTTCACTTTATACGTGTGACATATTCAACACGAAAAAAATAGGTATCCAGCGTCTTCATAGCAGAGAAAGTTCTCTATGAAGAATGTGTTAATAAAAGGTATGAGAAGGAAGTAATTGAATGAGACAATGCAACACCGCGTTATCGTTCTTGAAAACTCTATCCACACGCTGGACCTTTATCGGTGCTGGAATCATGTCTATGTGCATCATGCTAATGACGCTCGTTGCTGTTCCATCCGCTCACGCAGCTACGAAGACTGTATTACATCCAGTAAGTGGTAGTGGTGCGAAAATCTACATTCATATCGCTACATCGTATAATAGTGCTGGCGACTATACCGACCTGGACAACAACGTCACGAACAACAATCCAAATGCAGTTGTCTTTGTTACCCCCAATTGGGCACCTCACCATGTCTATGATAACTCCCCGCTTGGCGTCTGGTATCATGGTGGTCACTGGTCCATTTTCAACCAGAATCACTCAGCAATTCCTCATGGGGCAGCTTTCAATGTGTATGCTCTACCAAATGCTCGCTACTCAGGCATTTTTGTGCACACTGCCACTTCCTACAATAGCGCAGGCGACTACACTGATATCAATAATAGTGCAAGCAATAACAATCCTAATGTCTTGCTTCTGGTCACGCCCAACTGGGCACTCCACAGTGTATATGACAATCACCCAGTTGGCGTCTGGTATCACAATGGTCGCTGGTCCATCTTCAATCAGGATAGAACCGCAATTCCAAATGGTGCCTCGTTCAACGTGTATGCGGTTACGCGCGATGTCTATGGAACATCTCTTCACATCGCGAATACATCAAACAGCATCGGTGATTATACGGACCTGAACAACAGCGTCACGAACAATAATCCCAAAGCAGTCGTGTTTATTACAGCAAACTGGGCACCCTATCATGTCTACAACAATCATAACACTGGCGTATGGTTCCACAACGGTCGCTGGTCCATCTTCAATCAGGATTACGCACCTATTCCTAGCAGAGCAGCTTTTAATGTTCTAGCATTTGACGCAGCATATCCAAATAACTAACCTTGTTTTTGAGTACATGCAGATGTGACGCTTCCTATAAAAACTTTTATAGGAAGCGTCACATCTGCATCTTTAAGATCTTAATACAATCTTATATGCCAGCTCCTCCTCTATCTCTGCCCTGTTAGTTGAAATCCTAAACTTTTGTAAAGATGTTGAGCAAAATAATTTTCTTGATGTACCGTAAGCTAAAGAGTGAAAATATTGTTGTGTATGAAGACACATCTTACACTTTTATTCGCTTATTTGCTTATATATGTACACAAGAATTGGTATGATATCCACTACCTATAATACCTTTTCTTAACTACATCTTCACCAAAATACATTTTTGTTATTACGCAAATAGGATAAAATCGCATTGTATAGCTAATTGAGAAAAATGTAAGAGATATTATTGTAAAGAAGTCATCAAAACACACTTCTAGTTAAGACATGCTTGTGCTCTTAGAAATATGAGTAAGGAAAGGAAAGAGGTATTACTACTATGCCAGATAAGAGTGGACGCTTGAAAATAGGATTTTTAACCTCGCTTTTTGTAGAGAACACTCCACACACCTCATTCAGAATTGCAAATAGCTACATGATACAAGCCCTTGAGAAGCACTGTGGAAATGTTTCGTATATAGGTCCAATACAAATGCGTGGATTGATGAGTGTTGACAGAGTTCTGCGGAAAGTAACAAAGCTTGTTCTCAAGAAGAACTTTATGCTCTATCATACTTTCTTCACTGCTCGCAGGTATACAAAGCTCTTGACAAAACATCTTACTCACAAGAATTTTGATATTATTTTTACTCCTCTTGGCTGGACGGAGATAGCTTTACTCAAGACAAACATTCCCATTGTATTGCTTGAAGATGCAAATGTTGCTTCGCTGAAAGGTTACTATCCTGAATTCACAAACTTACTACCAAAAGCTTATGACGAGGCAAATACACTTGAGAAGTTAGCACTCACAAAAGCAAGTTTAGTGCTTTACCCTGCCCAATGGGCTGCTCACATTGCTATTGAGAACTATCAGATAAATAGTGAGAAAATAAAAGTTCTTCCATGGGGAGCTAATATTACTACACCTCCGACAACAGAGGTGGCTCTGAAGAGACAGCGTTCTGATCGCTGTCAACTTCTCTTTGTCGGAGTTGATTGGCATAGAAAAGGTGGTGCAATAGCTTTCGAGACTCTCCTAAAATTAGAGGAGAAGGGTATTAAAGCACACCTTATTGTTTGTGGATGTGTGCCTCCACGTGAATTCTCTCATGAGAGGATGACTGTTGTTCCTTATTTGAGCAGACAAAATGCAGAGCAGAGCAAAGAACTGGAAAAACTGTATGAAACATCAGATTTCTTCTTTCTGCCCACGCGTAAAGAATGCTATGGCTTCGTGTTCTGTGAGGCAAGCTCGTTTGGGCTGCCTAGTATTGCTACAAATACTGGCGGTGTTTCAGGTGCAGTTGTCGATGGCGAAAACGGCGCGTTGCTTTCATTAGAGGCAGGAGCCGATGAATATGCAGAACTTATTGCGCAAATTTACCGAGATGATCGACGCTACGCTGCATTAGTGCAATCAACAAGGGCAGCCTTTGATAATCGCTTGAATTGGGATGCTTGGGGTATCTCTGTATCAAAATGTATTTATGAAATGTTGGAGCGGGAACAAAGCCACAAAGATATTCAAGTTCTTTCTGCAATATCCAATTCTGTCTAAATGCCTGGAGTCATGAAACAAAAGGGATAACAAGCACGATACTGTAAGAACAGTCAGGTTTACATGTACAAATAGGTAGCAATATTGACGTTTGCTTGGATACAACGCTATAGTAGAGCGCACACAACAAATTCCCTGTGAAAGAAAATCGAATGAGACAGAAAATAATTCTCGATTGTGATCCCGGACATGATGATGCGATTGCGCTCCTCCTGGCGGCACATCATCCCGCGCTCGAATTGCTTGCGGTTACAACGGTTGCTGGTAATCAATCAATCGAGAAGACAACACAGAACGCCCTCAAGGTCTGCTCGCTGGCAAATATTCGTAATGTGCCTATTGCGATGGGAATGGATAGACCACTGGTGCGTCCTGCACGACATGCTGCCGATATTCATGGTGTCTCCGGTATGGATGGTCCAAATATACCTGAACCGGATATCGAGCTTGCTCCGCAACATGCTGTCGATCTGCTTGTTGACCTGCTTATGAACTCGGAGGGGAATATCACGCTTGTGCCAACAGGACCACTTACCAATATCGCTACTGCGATACGTCGTGAGCCTGCTATTGTGCCTAAGATACAGGCAATCTCGCTAATGGGTGGCGCAATTGGCGTAGGAAATGTAACACCTTCGGCAGAATTTAATTTATGGTTCGATCCAGAGGCGGCCTCCATCGTCTTTCAATGTGGACGACCAATCACGATGGTTCCATTAGAGGTGACGCATCAGGCACTTGCGACTGAGGAGGTCGTGAGTCGTTTACGTACCGCGACTCGTCCTGTCGCAAGCTTTGCCGCAGATTTGCTCGTCTTTTTTGCCGATAGCTACAAAAACGTCTTTGGTTTCCCTGCACCTCCTGTACATGATCCTTGTGCCGTTGCTGCCGTACTTGAACTAGACATTATTCAGTCAGCTGATATGTATGTCGAAATTGAAACTACGAGTACGCTCAGTGCTGGACGTACTGTATGCGATGTATACGGCAAATTAGGGAAACCCGCAAACGCACGGGTTGGGTATGAATTGAATGTAACACGGTTTTGGGACATGCTGATAGATACGCTTGTCTCGTACTAATATTCTATCCATAACTAAGATATGACGTTTCCCTTGTACTCTCAATAGCTTATAAACTTAACAGGCCATTGAGAGTACAACGCTTCCTTTCGTCAAACCCTTTCTGATAACTTATCTTCCCAACATCACTTATCCTGAAACCCTCCACTCTTTCACTTCGTAATCTCTTGACAACTTAATAGCAATATGTTATAAATAGAATAGCGGATAGCTATTGAAGGTATAAGCAATAGGTGTGGAATATGCCTAAATATGGGATTACGAACCTGTACTTCTAACTTTTATATGTAGATTGCACGATAAAACTGCTGGGGGAGGATTATGCTACTCGACCCGAACATAGTGTTTTTACTTTTTGTTGTCGCAGTGCTTGGCATTTACCTTGAACTAGCTCATCCAGGTGCCATTTTCCCAGGCGTTATTGGAGGCATTGCGTTTCTCTTCTTCCTTTTTGCTGCAAGTTCGCTTGCACCGAACTGGGTGGGATTAGTATTCATGCTTCTTGCCGCAGTCTTGCTTGTACTCGATGTAAAACTGCCAGCACATGGAGTCTTGACTGCTGGCGCGATGATTTCGCTTGTCGCTGGTGCACTCCTCTTTTTTAATAACAGCAATTCGGGGAGCGCGCAATTGAGTCCAATTCTGGTGTATGTTGTGGCTGGAATAGTTGGTATCATTGGTTTTCTGGTGGTCAGACTCGCAATACGTGTGCGAAGAATGCGTGTCACGACGGGAGTAGAGGGCATGATAGGAGCAATGGTTACTGCGAAAACGCCACTCCTTCCAGAAGGACGAGTTCGATACGCTGGCGAGGATTGGGCAGCAATTCTTGATGACTCCTCGACATCGGCTGATCCTGGCTCAAAACTACAAATCGTCTCTGTAGAAGGGTTGCGTCTTCATGTGCAGCCTATAGGTTCACTATTGCGTGAGAATATTCATAGTATTCAGGAAATGTCGTAGACACTTTGTCTTACTTACAAGGAGAAAATGTGTATGGACCCTATTATTGCTGGTGTAATCGGTGTCATCGTTCTGATCGCACTCTTTGCCTTGTTGTCATCTGTTCGAGTCGTACAACAGTATGAACGTGGGGTAATCTTTGTGCTAGGGCGACTAACTGGCGCGAAAGGTCCAGGTATCTTCCTGGTCCCACCATTCATCTCGCGTATGGTCAAAGTTGACTTGCGTATTGTCACTCTGACTGTTCCACCACAAGAGGTGATTTCGCGTGACAACGTAACCATAAAAGTAACTGCTGTATTGTACTTCTATGTGGTTGATCCTTCCGCGGCAGTAGTCAACGTGATGAACTTCATCCAAGCGACGACACAGATCGGACAAACCACGTTACGTAACGTACTTGGTCAATCCGAGTTGGATGAGATTTTGTCACAACGCAACAAGATCAATCATGATCTGCAAACAATCATTGACGAGCATACCGAACGTTGGGGCGTCAAGATGACTGCTGTAGAGATCAAAGACGTGGAATTGCCTGTCACGATGCAACGCGCAATGGCGAAACAGGCGGAGGCAGAACGTGAGAAGCGTGCGAAAATCATTCATGCAGAGGGTGAGTATCAGGCTTCGGCACAACTTGCAAAGGCAGCTGGTGTGATTGGCTCACAGCCGAATGCAATGCAGTTACGTTACCTGCAAACATTGACAGAGATAGCTGTTGAGAAAAACTCGACCATCATCTTCCCACTTCCTATGGACCTTGTGCAGCCAATGATGGATATGATGAAACGCCAACCTGAACCACAGCATGTACCGCTTGACGGACCTCATGTATCAGAGAAAAACGGTCACTTGTCTCAGTCACCTCAGTAGTTGAAGTAAAAAAAGCAAGAGGGTGTGCCGAAAATTTTCGGCACACCCTCTTGCTTTGCTATAAATTGTTATGATTCTCGTCTTGTTTAGCGCGTAGGTACTCAGCGCAGGCCCGATAGGTATCCTCTGAGATGAGACCTTTTGATACATAATGCGTGAGCATAACATCTAATTTCAAAATGCTCATCAGATTGTATCCATGTTGCCGTAGACGCTCTGCAGCTCCATGCTCACGGTCAATGAGGACGATAACATCTTTCACCTTTAGCCCGTTTTCTTCCAAGAGTGCCGCAGTTTCTAGCGTACTACTGCCTCTCGTGATGAGATCGTCAATGATAAGGGCGGTGTCACCTTTCGTAAAACGGCCTTCAATTCCACGCTTTCCAGTTCCTTCTGGGCGGATACGCGCATAGATCATCGGCGTTGAAGTCTCTAGCGAATATGCGGATGCCAGGATAAGACCCCCTACTGGGACTCCCGCGACGATATTGAAGGAATGAACGCGTGCACGACGCAACGACTGCGCCAAATTAATTTCTTGTTGCATAAGTTTCGCAGCAACACTTAATGCGGTTGGGTTGCTAATTAAGACCTTGGGGTTGATAAAAATCGGCGAACTCACCGCCGACTCGCTCACTGTAAAATTACCAAATTGTACTGCACCAAGATCAAATAGCATCTGTGCCAACCAAAGATTATCCAGGGACTGCTCTTTCGCCACCTATCATCATCCTTTCTGCGGAGAACGTCTTGTTTTATGGAGTATATCATATGAAGATATGTCCATGCTACACTCCACAAAAAATATCAGGATACTTGGATACGACTTGACATACTTACATTCATCAACACTGTTGCTAACACACGTATATCTTATTTTCCCTTGAAACAGGAAATTCTCTTTAGCGAGAGAGGAACGCTCCTCACTTTTAACCATGAGGAGGATGTCAATTTCTCTTGCATCTCTGGCATGAGTATGATAACCTACCTTTGATAAAAGACGAGCAATATAAAGTAAATTCTAGGTGAAACACTATGCCAATTCTTAGTTGTACAGAGGTGGGGAAGTCGTTTGGCGCGGAGCGCATCTTTTCTGGCATCACATTTCAAATTAATGAACATGACCGTATCGGGTTAGTTGGCCCAAATGGAGCAGGAAAATCTACGTTACTCAATATTCTGGCACGTCGAGAAGAGCCTGACGAGGGTTCCGTTGCCATCGCTCGTACTATTCGTGTTGGTTATTTGACGCAATATGTTGACTTTCAGCCACAAAATACTCTACGCGAAGAGTTGTTAACCGTCTTCTCTGAACTGCGCTCCTGGGAACAGGAGTTGAGCACTCTTACTCAGGAAATGTCATCGACTACTACACAAGAGAATAAAGCGTTATATGATACATTGCTTGCGCGCTACGATGAGCTACAAACACAGTATGAGCATGCAGGCGGGTATACATACGAGAATCGTGTTGAGCAGGTGCTTGATGGTCTTGGCTTCACACGTGAACAACAGGCGTCTCCTGTTATGCGTCTCAGTGGTGGACAACAAACACGGGCTTCTCTTGGCAAACTGCTGTTACAAGAACCCGATTTGCTTTTGATGGATGAGCCAACAAATCATCTTGACCTTACCGCACTTGAATGGCTGGAAACCTACCTGCTCAGTTGGAAAGGTGCAATGGTTATCGTTGCACATGACCGTTACTTTCTTGATAAAATCGTCTCACGAACGATTGAAATGGCCTTTGGGCGTATAGAGGAATATCCGGGCAACTACACAAAGTATCTGAGCCTGCGTGAAGAGCGTATGGATCGGCAACTTCGTGAGTATGAAGCACAACAAGCACATATTGCCCATACAGAAGAATTTATTCGCCGTTATAAAGCAGGACAACGTAGTAAAGAGGCGCGAGGGCGACAGAAATTGCTAGACCGTCTTGAGCGGGTAGAACGACCACAGGACTTTCCCGAACTGCACTTCGAGTTCACGCAAGTGACGGATAGCGGTCTCGTTGTTATTTCGACCAACAAACTCGCCGTTGGCTATGGTGGAGGCTCAAGACGTGACCCTCAGAGAAGTGGTGAACCTACTACACTTGTGCGTGTTGCGGACCTGGAGTTGTTACGCGGAGATCGTGTCGGCTTTATCGGTCCTAATGGTGCTGGCAAAACCACGGTCCTACGCACGCTCATTGGTGAGCTACCTCCTATGAGTGGACATGCAACTATCGGACATAATGTGCGCGTTGGCTACTACTCACAGACCCATGCTGGCCTTAACTACGAGCGTACCATTCTTGACGAAATTCGTCAGATCAGCGTCTTGAGCGAGGAGGGTGCACGTAGCTTTCTGGGTCGTTTCCTTTTTTCTGGTGATGATGTGTTCAAGCCAATCGGCGCGTTAAGTGGTGGTGAACGAAGTCGTGTCGCATTAGCAAAATTGACCTTACAAGGCTCCAACCTGCTCATCTTGGATGAACCAACCAACCATCTTGACCTACAATCGCGACAGTTTTTGGAAGAAGTGTTGAGCGAGTTTGAGGGTACTTTACTGTTCGTTTCGCATGACCGTTACTTTATTGATAGTCTCGCAACAAAGGTCTGGGCTATTGAAGATGGTGTGCTTATTCCGTATATGGGGAACTACACCGACTATCGAACGAAAAAGCAACCAATCCTGCTCGATGTGCCTGTGCCGGCTGCAAAGAAAACACCTATTGTCGAAAAACCTGCCGCGCCAGTTGTGAAGACAAGTAATAAAAGGTCGGCAAAGACAAAGACGCGCACCGTCGAGGACGTTGAGCGCGATATAGAAAAGGCCGAGGCACATGTCAAAACCGTAGAGAACGCTCTATCAGAAGCAGCCCTGAATGCAGATGGAGAGCAGCTCACACAACTATCAGCCGAGTACGAACAAGCCAGAGCACGCGTAGATGACTTGCTCGTTGAATGGGAACGGCTTGCTGACGAGGTAGGAGCCTAATAAGCTCCTTTACCTTCTTCGTCTTACTCCTGTGATCATTCCGCTGATAAACGCGATGATTGCTAGAATATCTGGTACGACTGCTGCTACGGCGAGCCACAGACCAAGAAAGAGGAGCGGTACTAAGAACACAGGATGGGCTTGCAATTCAAAAATGATTTTCCTATAGGCGGGACGATAGCCTATACTAATACCGAGAAGTGCGACTGGGAGAAGACTAAAGAAAAGTGTCACGAGAACACGTAGGAAGCCATAGCGATAAGCACCTCGTGCCGCGTTTACACATAAGATAGCTAACCCCAAACTCTCTAAAAGCAATGAGAGTGTTATTGGTAGCGTTGGACGAATAATCGGCAGAAGTCCACCCACGATACCGAGCAACAAGCCTACAAACTGTAGCCCCATACTTAGTAGAAAAGATAATGGTCCACCACGTCTTTTTTCTGACGCGATTAACTCGTTTTTAGGTAGTGTCTTATCTTTATTTTGTGCAATTGCGATGCTCGACATAATGTCTGTCTTGATAGCATAACTCTCCGTATTGCTCGCATCAAGTTCAAGAGAACGTTCAATCGCGGCGAGTGCTTCCTGATGGCGTCCCATATTCGTTAATAGCACTGCGCCCATACTCCATGCAAGCGCGTTATCTGGTTCTTGTTGCCGTAACTGATCAACAGCCATGAGTGCCTCTGGAAATCGGCCCATTGTACCCAGAATTTGCCCTTTCAGGGTCAATCCCGCACTCTCTCCAGGCGTAATTTGCAGTGCTTGATCTATGAAGCGTAGTGCCTCTTCTGGGTGTTGCGCCTGAAACTGTTGCAGTGCTGAGTCGAGAAGGAATGCGCTCTGCTGCTGTCGGTGTTGCTCAATTTCAGAGGAATGAAGTTGTCCAGATGTAGTTCTTTGTCTCTGCTGAGACGAGGGTGCTAACTGGGCAGTAGCCGTCGCATTATACGCTCCCTGTTGTACTACCGCACCTTGGGGCGTTTGTGGTACAGTTGCTGCATACACAGGAGTATTCTCTGGACGCATGGTTTGTACTGGTTGTTGCTGTAGATATTCGTTCCCCACTAGCATGATGGGGTTGGGAGCTTGTCCAAAAACTTGTGGGCGTTGCTGCATTGCTAAGTTATTTGCAAGATAGGTATACAGTGTTTGTAGTGTAACGCTTCCTGTTATCGGATCGGTTGCAGCACTACTTAAACCAACTATCATACGATACATCAGCAGACCTAAACCACGTTCTCCTGCCTCTGCACTAAAGGCATTACCACGACATGAGCCAAGTATAATTCGTTCCTGTTGTTGCTGTAATCCTTGCAGAAGTGCGGTACCCAAAAGTGGCTGAACATCGTAGGGTGAGTTTTGCCGTGTACCCCATGCTTGACCCGTTTGGAACGAATCGAGTATGAACACGATATTAGCTGCACGACTTTGTGTCATCACTTGCTGTGCTAGTAAGGAAAGGTGTAGACCTGTACTGGGATTTCTATAGAAGGTGTCCGACAGTGCAAGATAACCGTCACCATTTCTCTCATCGAGAAAGGCATGGCTGGCGATATAAATGAGCACAAGATCATCAGGTTGGGCAATCGAGAGGCAAAGTTGTAGTACAAGAGACTCAATGAGGTCTCTTGTGGCATTTATGCTATATACATGTTGCACATCTGCGGGTGCCCATTTTCCACCCTTCTCGTTTACAAGCCACTGAGCAAACGCGCGTGCATCGTTTTCAGCGAACTGAAGCGGCTGAAATGTATTGTCCTGGTAGGAATTGACACCCACGACAAGTCCGAGGCGTCTACCCATGCTCATTCCCTCTATAACTACCATAGATCATAAACTGTGTGAGTATTGTACGCTACTTCACGAATGTGTGGTGAGAAACAGGCCCAAATAAGTACTTTTTGGATATCGCCCCGGAAGCTATGTTTACTCTCATGTACGAAAAGAGAAATGTGTTATAGTTGTTGAGGAATGCTTTATTGGTATTGAGGAGGCTCATCGAATGCCGCGTGTTTTAGGAATAACTGGGAACATTGCATGTGGAAAGACCTCTGTGGGGCACATGTTGTTAGAACTCGGAGCCGAACGTTACATTGACGCAGATGCAACCGTGCACGCTTTATATGAACATGGTCAACCTATCGCGGTAAAGGTCGCAGAAGCATTCGGCCCTTCTGTCATTGCGGCGGATGGCAGCGTTGATCGTAAGGCATTGGGAGCACTCGTGTTTCAAGATGCTGACGCGATGCGCCATTTGGAACGCATTGTGCATCCCGCGGTAGGGGCAGCAATGATGCAAGAACTCTCTCATGTCAGCGCAACGGGCATCGTGATTATTGATGCCGTAAAGTTATTAGAAGGAAACTCAGGCGCGCTCTGTCAAAGCAAATGGATGATCATCTGTCCAGAAGAACAAGAGTTTGCGCGACTCATCGCACGCAATGGTTTTAGTGAACAAGAAGCATGGGCACGTATTCACGCTCAAGCATCCGTTGCCGACAGGCTTCCCCTCGTAGACGAAGTGATCGACAACGGTGGTTCTCAGGAAGAAACGCGCAGTCAGGTTGTGGCAGCTTTTTCCCGTTTCCGCAGCAAGTATCCAGCGTAACAGCTATCTTTGTGCAGTATCTTCTTCTGTGCCCGTTCGTATGCCAAGTACGATGAAGAGTGGATCGTGACCTCTACGGAACCATGATGCTTGTGCGTCCACGTGCTGTTCGACCTCGATTTTAGAAAAGCCGCCAGCTAGTTCATAATATTTCTGCACAAGTGCTATATGACTTTCGTTGTTCCCCTCATACCAGATACGCACAGCTTTTGTAGGAAACATCCTATCGGAAAAACTTACCAGTGAAACGCCTCCTGGCTTGAGTACTCGCGCAACCTCACGAAATACCTCAACGGGACGTTTGAGATATTGAACCGAGACAGTATTGATAACCGCGTCAAAGTGACCGTCTTCAAAGGGCAATTGTGGATTTTTATTGAGGTTCTGAACAACAAAACGTGTCAATTGCGAATTTGCCTTCAATTCTGCCTCGTTCATTCCCAATCCTACCACCTCTGAGTAGGAAGCCTCTGCTGGTAGATGTGAGCGATAACTACTCATAATATCAAGAATGTGAGCATTTGTAGGAACATGACGACGGATAGCATCTGTTACTGCCGCAATCGCAACATCATCAATATGTACAACCATACGCGGTGCAACATAGAAATTGCTGTCGTCGGTTTCGTCTTGCCGTATAAAGTCCTGTGGCGTGAAATTACTAATCATTATAGTGTCCTTATGTAGTCGGAAAAAACCGTGGTAACTCTTGTTATTATGTACCGTTTCTACAGATAAAAAGCAAGAGTTACAGAGTTGCAGGGACCGAGGTATTGCATAGTCATGGCAATCAAGAGGCCAAGATGACGCGATAATGCTGTTTCACAAATGAATACGGAACCGATGATGCTGTTTCACAAAATACACGGATGCTGTAGGGGCGCAATCAATTGCGTCCTACACATGACATATCGGTATTCATTTGTGAAACAGCATCATTGGTCCCTAATGAATATTGACCACAAAAAAACGGGAATTGCTGCCCCTACCGTCATTGCCGTGTTCCATTGTCAAAGGTCATCAGGCTCTTGACATGATAGAGATGAAGCGGGTATAATTTTAGCAATTTGAAACAGTATCCTAAACACTCTATGCTTTGAAAAGGCACGTATCATCATGACTTCAACCATCTGGCTTGTGACAATACAAGCAACAATACAGAGAATGTATTGCCTCATAACCCATCTTATAGATGGGCCAGATGGCTTTTTTCAAGAATGTGATTTTTCTTCCTCATCCCGTTTCCAGGGGTGAGGAATTTTTTTTGACCTTTTTTACTATCCTGGGAGGGAATATGAGCAATACTACACTTTCTATGGCACGCAACACGCTGACACCTATCGCTGGAACCTTTAAAGGAAAAGATATTGTTTCTCTCGATCAATTTTTACGGGAAGACTTCTATCAGCTTTTTACTCTCACACATACTATGAAACGTCTTGCTCTCAACTGTGAGCCCTCTACTTTACTCGCGGGCACAATAACCTCGTTACTATTCTATGAGCCTTCCAGCAGAACATTTGGCTCGTTCGCGACAGCAATCAAGCGACTTGGTGGTCAGACGCTTGATATTCAAAACCCTGAAACTGTCACCTCCGTGTATAAAGGTGAATCGTTTGAAGACACCATTCGTGTCTTTGAGGCATACTCAGATGCGATTGTGATGCGTCATAAAATCTCTGGTGCCGCGAAACAGGCAGCAGAGGCAGCTGAATATGTACCGATCATCAATGCGGGGGATGGCAATAATGAGCATCCAACGCAAACGCTGCTCGACCTCTACACGCTCTATGAAAGATTTGGCAGACTTGATAACCTCACTGGATTGCTTGTTGGGGACTTGCTTAATAGCCGTA
Organism: uncultured Ktedonobacterales bacterium; assembly: GCA_964657325.1. Classification (GTDB taxonomy): domain Bacteria; phylum Chloroflexota; class Ktedonobacteria; order Ktedonobacterales; family Ktedonobacteraceae; genus JBBQVS01. Next base: position 43,925 of record CAZZVE010000006.1, on the reverse strand, counting down.
CCATTCACTCGCTTATCAGAGGTCTTTCCCTGTTTAAGGGTAATACTGTGTATCTGCTCTCGCCACAACGCCTACGATTAGCACGCGACGACTACCAGTATTTGCGAATATGTGGTATCAATATTATTGAGATCACTCGTGAACAAGATATACCTTATGATTGCGATTTTTGGTATTGGACACGAATACAAAAAGAACGCTTTGCCTCTCTTGAAGACTACAACGGCGTCGCGCAAGAGACGTTCAATGTGACACCACAGCTTATGGAACGGTACGCCAACAAGAATATGATTCTGATGGACCCGTTACCGCGTGTGGGAACAATTGATCCTTCTGTTGATCGCGATCCTCGCGCCGTGTATCTACGTTCACAAATTCGTAACGGGTTGTATACACGCATGGCCTTGCTTGCATTAGTGCTTGGAAGAGCGTAATGAAAGGGATGAACATGTCATATATGACACTACAAAATAATTTGTTAACGGAAGTTGGTCCTATGTCTACAGTCGCCCAAAGAAAAACACCTAGATATGGAAAGCTCATTCTCGAGGATGGCACAATTCTGGAGGGAATATCATTCGGTTATGAAGGTCCCACCACTGGCGAGGTCGTCTTTAGCACTGGCATGGTCGGCTACCCTGAGTCACTCACCGATGCCTCGTTTGCAGGCCAAATCCTCAATATGACCTATCCGCTCATCGGTAACTACGGTGTGCCTGAACGCTCTTGTTGGGAAAGTGACAAAGTGCAAGTTTCTGGCCTAATCGTCTCAAACTATACTGATGAGCCTTCACATCGTCAAAGTATCATGAACCTCGGTACATGGCTGCAGGAGCAAAAAGTACCCGCGTTGGAAATCAAAGACACACGTTTCCTGACAAAGCATATCCGCGACTACGGTGCGATGCTCGGCAAAATTGTCTTTGACTCCGATATTCCCTTTCATGACACGAACACCGACAATCTTGTAGCTCAGGTCTCAAATCCACGAGTTTCCGTGGATGGTAGCGGTGCTATCACGCTTGCCCTGCTCGATTGTGGTGCGAAACATAATATTGTACAATCGCTTCTTGCACGCGATATCCGTGTCATTACCGTTCCATGGGACTACGATCTCTTCTCGCCCGCGGGTGGCTTTGCCTTCGATGGTCTCTTAATTTCCAACGGTCCTGGCAATCCCAAAACGCCACAAAAGACTATTCAGACCATCCGTACAGCGTTAGAGCAGAAAATACCTACACTTGGCATTTGCCTGGGTCATCAACTCCTGGCACTCGCAGCGGGTGGCGATACCTATAAGCTCAAATTCGGACACCGCAGTCAAAACCAGCCATGTTTATTAGAGGGATCAAAACGCTGTTACATTACCACACAAAATCATGGCTTCGCTGTAGGGACACTACCACCTGAGTTTACTCCCTGGTTTACGAATGCGAACGATGGCAGCAACGAAGGTATGCAACACAACACGCTACCCTTCTTTTCGGTGCAATTTCATCCAGAAGCGACACCAGGACCAGAGGATACCGAGTGGATTTTTGACTACTTCCTGAACAAAATAAAAGGGAAATAAAACGTGAAGACATTACAGAAGGTGCTGGTGTTGGGCGCGGGCGCACTCAAAATCGGGCAAGCCGGAGAGTTCGACTACTCCGGCTCACAGGCACTCAAAGCGTTACGTGAGGAAGGTATTGGCACCGTACTTGTCAATCCAAACATCGCCACTATCCAAACATCAAAGGCGTTGGCTGAAGAAGTATACTTCTTGCCTGTCACCCCTTTTTTCGTTGAGAAAATTATCGACAAAGAGCGACCCGATGGTATTCTACTTTCTTTCGGAGGGCAGACCGCTCTGAATTGTGGTGTCGAGTTGTTCAAAAAAGGCGTGTTGGAAAGATACAACGTTCAGGTCCTGGGCACACCTGTTTCAGCTATTCTTCTGACAGAAGACCGTCAGGAGTTTGCACAACATCTCGCCAGCATCAATATCCCGACACCTCAAAGCAAAAGTGCGGAAACACTGGAGGACGCCCTTGCTATTGCGAAAGAAATAGGCTTTCCTGTCATGGTGCGTGCAGGTTTCGCGCTTGGTGGACAGGGATCAGGTATCGCGCGACATCTTGAAGAGTTAGAGCACATCGTCACGGGCGCGCTAGCCTTTGCGCCACAGGTGCTTATCGAGCAATATCTGCATCATCATAAAGAGGTTGAGTACGAGGTGGTTCGTGACTGTTATGATAACTGCATCACTGTATGTAACATGGAAAATATGGACCCACTCGGTATTCATACGGGCGAGTCTATTGTCTTAGCTCCAAGTCAAACGCTTACCAATGCTGAATATCATGAGTTACGGAGCGCATCAATCAAAATCGTTCGTAGCCTCGGTATTGTGGGCGAGTGTAATGTGCAGTTCGCGCTCGACCCTAAAACTTCTGCCTATAATGTGATTGAAGTCAATGCGCGTCTCTCGCGTAGTTCTGCTCTAGCGAGTAAAGCAACAGGCTACCCGCTTGCCTATGTCGCTGCGAAACTGGCGTTAGGCTATGGCTTGACAGAACTCAAAAACGAGGTAACGGGCGTTACGCAAGCTTGTTTCGAGCCAAGCTTAGACTATCTCGTTGTAAAGATACCACGTTGGGACCTGGACAAATTCAAAGGTGTCGATGAAACAATTGGTACAGGCATGAAGTCCGTTGGCGAGGTGATGGGCATTGGGCGCACTTTTGAAGAAGCCTATCAAAAAGCTATTCGCATGCTTGACCTGGACATCGAGGGGGCAACCTCAGAAAAAGTCTTTGGTAGTACCGAATCTATAGACGACGCTATCTCGAAATATCTCTATACACCTACGCCTAAACGGATGTTTGCGCTGGCGATGGCACTACGTTCTGGTATCTCTATTGAAAAAATATATGATATCACCGGTATAGACCCTTGGTTCCTGTACAAAATTAAACGTATCGTCGATGCCGAATACGACTTACAAGCCAGCCAGGACCTTTCCGCGAGTCGCTTATGGGAACTCAAACAAATGGGTCTGTCTGACAAACGAATCGGGGTGCTAACAGGCAAAACAGGTTTAGAGATACGCAAATTACGAAAAGACCTTGACGTTGTACCAAGCGTCTTCCAAATTGATACATTAGCCGCCGAATTTCCTTCGGACACAAACTACCTCTACATGACCTACAATGGACATCACAATGATGTAGAGCCGATACGGAACGAAGGCGTAGTTATTCTCGGTTCTGGCCCCTATCGTATTGGCTCATCAGTGGAGTTTGACTGGACAAGCGTGAGTACCGTTGAGGCACTAAGACGACACAACAAACGCTCTATCGTTATTAACTGTAATCCTGAAACGGTCTCGACAGACTACGATACCTCAGACCGCTTATACTTTGAAGAACTCACCTTTGAGCGTATCACCGACATCTGCGAGTTTGAGTCGCCCTATGGCGTCATCGTCTCTGTCGGTGGGCAAACACCAAACAACCGTGCCAAAGCCCTACAAAACTACGGCATTCCGCTTCTGGGTACCGATGCGAGCAATATTGATCGCGCTGAGGACCGTAACAAGTTTTCCAATCTGCTCGATACGCTTAACATTCGGCAACCAGAGTGGAATAGCTTTGCTAACATCGAGGAACTCACCGATTTTGCCGAGCGCGTTGGCTATCCAGTCCTTGTACGTCCGTCATATGTGCTCTCTGGTAGTGCGATGAACATATGCTATACAAAGGACGAACTGGTACGTTACACCAAGGAAGCTGCTGCTGTATCGCCAGAGCATCCCGTCACCGTCTCCAAATTTTTTGAGAAATTCAAAGAGATCGAACTTGACGCGGTAGCACAACATGGTGAAATCAAAGCCTTCGTCGTTTCGGAACATATCGAAAATGCAGGTGTACATTCTGGTGATGCTACCATTGTGCTACCCCCACAAAATATCAATGCCGAAACGCGTGCGAAAGTTGAGCACGTAGGGCATGCCATCGCAAAGGCACTGGCGATTACGGGACCATTCAACGTGCAATTCCTGGCACGAGACAATCAGGTGTATGTCATCGAGGCAAACCTACGCGCATCACGTACCTTCCCATTCATCTCAAAGGTGATTGGCGTCAACTTTATGGCTCTTTTTGTGGATGCTTTGTTTGAAGAGAATATTCCAGTCATTCCTATTCTGCCGCCGAATTTTGTTGCAGTGAAAGCTCCTCAGTTCTCATTCTCTCGTTTATCGGGAGCCGACCCCGTGCTCGGTGTAGAGATGGCTTCGACAGGTGAAGTTGCCTGCTTCGGGAATGACCTTGAGGAAGCATATCTCAAAGCTATCATTGCTACAGGTGGCTCAATCCCAACAAAAGGCGTTTTTATTAGTCTTGGTGGCAAAGAGAAAAAGCTCGACTTCTTAGAGAGTGCTAAACAACTACACGTATTAGGGATACCACTCTATGCTACAAAAAGGACATGTGAATTTTTACAAGCCCACGGCATTGATGCAACGATGCTTTACAAAATTCATGAAGAGTGTGCGCCCAACGTACTCACCTACTTCCGTGATAACAAAATCGACCTAGCCATCAACATTGTCGATGGCTACATCAATAAAGAACTCGACGATGACTACGCCATGCGTCGCTATGCCGTTGACCACAACATTCAGTTGTTCACGAAAGTCAAACAGGCTCGCCTCTTCGTGAAAGCCATTGTCGAGAAAGACCTTGCGACCATTCCAATAAAATCGTGGAACGAATATATATAATACCAAAACCAGGGCATCCCCTTGCAGGTGCCCTGGTTTTAAGGAATAAGAAGTTATGTCAACAACACTTATCGGGTCGCTTGTGTTGCCCGACAAAATACTGCGGGGAACGCTTTACCTCGCAAATGGGAAAATCGAGCGTATAGAGGAAGGCTTTGTACAAGACCCGACGTATGATTTTCGAGGGAAATATCTTCTTCCCGGTTTATTAGAGGTGCATGGGCACTTGCGTGAACCGGGCTTGGAGTATAAAGAAGATATTGAGCATGGATCGCGTGCAGCCCTTGCTGGTGGCTACACTACCGTATTTGATATGCCTAACACGAGGCCACCAACAACAACCATCGCACGTGTGGAGGAGCAGATACAGCGATACAAGCAGAAATCGTATACAGATTTCGCAATTAACATGGGAACCTCACTCGAAGATAGCACGGAACTGAAGTATATTGATACAAGCTTGATTACTGGCGTCAAAATCTTTGCCGCCGGTCATGCCACCACACCTACAACGATAGGCCGCATTAGCGATATCGCCCGAATTTTTGAAACACTTGGCGAACGTCATATCATGGCCCTCATACATGCGGAAAACCAGGAACTGGTTGACTACTTCACACATCATTATCGCACCGTCTTAGGACGAGATGACCCACAAGCGTGGAGTGATGCAAGAAATGGCACAGTTGTCTTGACCTCTGTTCTGGAAATGATTGCTTTGGCAAAACACTTTGGCGTGAAGTTATATCTTCTCCATCAATCAACGCCCGAAGAATTTGCTGCTATTGCATTTGGCAGAAGTATTGGTGTGGATGTATACGGTGAAGTGCTCACATTTCATCTTGCATTTACTACTGATGATTACACGACGCATGGCAACCTTATCAACGTCTCACCTTCGGTACGTGACCCTGATGTACAAAAAAGCTTATGGCAACTTTTACGCGAGGGAACAATCGACACAGTTGTTACCGACCATGCACCACACACACTCGAAGAAAAGTACAGAGAAAGCGTATGGGAAGTTGCATCAGGAATTCCAGGCTTTCAAGAATCATTACCTATATTGATCAGCGGTTGGATACAACACTTCGGGCAAGACACACTTGAAGAAGGCTTGCTTCGTATTGCACAAGTAACTTCACAGAATATTGCACGCATATTTGAATTTCCTCAAAAAGGCGGCCTTGTTGTTGGCAAAGATGCCGATATTGCAGTTGTCGATACGACAAAAACATGGATAGTGCAGAAAGCAGACCTGTTCACAAAAAATTCATGGTCAGCTTATGAAGGTAAGGAATTTGTTGGACGACCTGTAGCAACATTTCTGCGGAGTACGCTGGTGTATCAGAATGGCAACATTCTTGGACAACCACAAGGAAGACGAGTCGAGAGGCACTCATGAACGACCCAAAAGTTATGCAGATGTTTGTAGACGCAGGAGCCATAATTACCGGAAGTCATTTTGTGTACAATTCTGGTCGCCATAGCTCTGTCTATATCAATAAAGACGCCTTATACCTCCATACCGGTATCATCTCGAAACTATGCCAGCATATGGCACAGCCATACAAAGCAGACTCGATAGATTGCGTCGTAGGTCCAGTGCTAGGTGGTATTGTTCTTTCACAATGGGCTACTCATGCGCTTAATGCAAAGCGTACAGCAGGTGAAACATTAGCGGTCTACGCGGAAAAAGAGCAAGGCTCTGACCAGACATTCGCCTTCTATCGTGGCTATGACAAACACATTCCAGGCAAAAATATTTTGGTTGTTGAAGATATTCTAACCACAGGTGGCTCAGTACGTCGCGTCATTGAACTGATACGTAAACATGGTGGCAATGTCGTAGGGGTAAGCGCATTATGTAATCGCGGCAATGTGCAACCAAAAGCCGTGGGCGATGTGCCTATTTCCACATTAATAACACTCGATCTTGAGACCTACGCCGAGGAAAACTGCCCATTTTGTGAACAACATATTCCTATTAACACTGATGTGGGTAAAGGACGTATGTTTCTGGCGAAGCAAAAGGCTGTATAGTATGGAAAAACATTTACTGCATACCTCAGAGACTACATTTATGACTTTGCTAGAGCAACGTTGGAATGACAATACGTGTGTCTGTGTTGGGCTTGATCCAGTGTATAATCGCCTTCCAACAATAGTACGACAGGATGTATCACCCGAAGATGCGTTCTTCGTGTTCAATTGTGCTATCATCGATGCTACGCATGATCTCGTCTGTGCATATAAACCGAATTCTGCGTTTTATGAAGCCCTTGGTGATGGCGGAATACAAGCTTTAACAAAGACCGTCACATATATAAAGCAGATATACCCACACATCCCTGTCATTTTAGATGCCAAGCGAGCAGATATCGGTAACACCAATTCTGGTTACATACAGGCTGCGTTTGATATTATCTGTGCTGACGCAATTACTGTACACCCGTATCTTGGACAAGAAGCACTTGCACCTTTTCTTGTGCGAAAGGACAAGGGTATCATTGTGTTGGTGAAAACATCAAATCCAGGAAGCGATGAATTTCAAAACCTGCTTGTAGGTGATAAGCAGGAGCCACTGTATCAAGTTGTTGCACGTCATATTGCAGAAAATTGGAATACTCACGGTAATTGTGCGCTTGTCGTTGGTGCAACATATCCCTCCGAACTGAAACAAGTACGCGCAATTGTAGGAGACATGCCAATATTAATTCCAGGCATTGGAGCACAAGGCGGCGATATCTCGTCAACAGTCGCAGCAGGAAAAGACAGCCGAGGTCAGGGTATGATAATCAATTCCTCACGTGACATTCTCTTTGCCTCAAACAACGAGAATTTCGCGCAAGCTGCCAGAGAAGCGACGCAAAATCTTAGAGATAGGATTAATAGCTATAGACAATGAAACTACAAACAGAATTGGCACCACAACATAAAAGCGGTCTACTCTTGAAAAATCCTGTGCTTATGGCAGCAGGCACCTTTGGCTATGGTATTGAGAACGCGAAAATTGCTGAAGTGCAACGCTTGGGCGCGGTCATCTCGAAGGGAACAACACTACATTCACGCAAGGGCAATGCGCAACTCCGCACAGCAGAAACATCGGCAGGAATGCTTAACGCCATCGGCCTACAAAATCCAGGTGTGCATATCGTCATCTCCAAATACGCACCAATCTGGGCAGGATGGGATACGCCTGTCATTGTCAATATCGCAGGTGAAGACATCGAGGAGTTTGCAAAAATTGCTGAGCAACTCGAAGGTATAGCGGGCGTTGCAGGTATCGAGGCGAACGTCTCTTGTCCCAATGTACGTGCAGGTGGTGCTGTCTTTGGAGCAGACCCACAAGCCGTTGCGGATGTAACATCTGCTCTTCGTATAGCTACAACGCTACCGCTTATTGTCAAACTTTCACCAAACACGGGCGATGTACGTCCAACCGCTCTAGCAGCTGCTAAAGCAGGTGCCGACGCCGTGTCATTGATTAACACAATTACAGGCATGAGTATAGATATATCCACGCATAAACCTACGCTTGCAAACGGAACGGGCGGCTTATCAGGACCTGCTGTCAAGCCAATCGCGTTACGCATGGTCTACGAAGTAGCACAAGCACTACGGGAGTCGTATCCCAACGTCCCGATTCTTGGGTTAGGCGGTATACGTACTGTAAACGATGCGCTCGAATTTCTTATGGCTGGTGCATCCGCCGTCGAGATTGGTACTGCAAATTTTGTGAACCCGCGAGTTGGTATCGAGGTCGTCGAGGGTATCGAAGCATTCTTAGAGCGTGAGGGTGTGGAGGATGTGAAGGAGATCGTGGGCGTTGCTTTGTAGCAATTGTGGGAGGCAATATGGCACTCAATCAGGTCGAGGCGAATAATCTAGCGCAAATCGTCAAGCAAGAAATTCCCTGGTCAAAGGTAGAGGTATTGGCACGAGATTTAGAGACTGATGAATATTTTGTCTGGGTGCGCACAAAGCTCGTTGATACTGAATTTTCATCGTTTGCTAAGTGGGAAGCCTACAAAGACTACATAAAGAGGCTGAAATAGTAGTGCAATATTCTCATGAGGCTGCTTGATCCAGTGGATAAGTAACTTCTGCTCTAAGCGTATCAGCAGCGAACGCAAGAGCAGCATAAATGGCTTCATGAGTGAGGCGCGGATACGACTCAAGCATATCGTCAATTGATATACCTGCTGAGAGTTCATCGAGGATCAGTTCAACAGGAATACGTGTTCCCTTAATAGCTGGTTTTCCAAAAAGTACATTTGGATTCGATGTAATCCATTCTCTGTAATGCGGCATGATCTTTTCCTCTATACTTCTTTGTACAGAAGCAAATTATTTCATCGATAGAGGAATGCGAATAGTGAAAAGCGTGCCCACGCCCTCTTCACTTTCAACGGTGATTGTGCCCGCATGTTGCTCGATAATCTGCGCGGCACTGGTCAACCCAACACCCGTCCCTTGAATTTTGCCTTTACTATTATCTGCTCGTCGGAAAGGTTCAAAGATATGAGGAAGATCAGCTGCAGGAATACCGATGCCTTGATCTTGTAATGCCAGCACTGCCCAACCAGAATTCTCTATAAGCTCTTGAAAAAGGCTGATTGTGATTGTGCCTCCAATAGGACTATACTTAATGGCATTATTCAGTAAATTCCCCACGACACGTTCTAAACGTGTCTCATCAACAGAAACAAGGAGTTCTGAAACAACAGGTTGAAAGAGCAATTGATGCTTTGTTGTTGTGACCTGTTGCTCCTGTACGACACGCTCTACCAGTGCTACAAAGTTTTCTTCGCTTGTGTCAAATTCGAGCTTTTGGCCTGCTTGCAATTGGGCAAGGTCGAGAAGATCATCTATCATCGTTCTCATCTTCTTGACCGAGTTTTCAATTGTTTCAAGACCTTGCTGCAATCGCGTAACATCTTGAGGAGACGAGAGTGCGCCACGCTTGATACGTAGTTGCAGCATTTGAGCATTGCCCTTAATAGATGTAAGCGGTGTTTTGAGATCATGAGAAACGCTGGAAAGAAATGCATTGCGAGCCTCAAGCGCGTCTTCAGCTTGTTCTCTTGCATGTTGCGTTGCGAGGAGCAAGTGTTCACGTTCTTGCTCAATTTGCTTATGGTCAATGCCTAACGCCACAGCTTTTGCCGCCGCTCTCATGGTGTCGAGCGTCATTGTTGGCAGGAGGTGACGTGCGAATACAGCCAGTACACCCACCAGACGCCCTTCAATAAGCAGTGGGTAGCCAGCGAAGGCAACCATACCTTCGCGTTTGGCCCACTCCTGATCGCTCACGCGTGGGTCGCCAATAACCGCATTTGAAAGATGAGGAAGGCGCTCAGCAGCAATGAGGCCAATTTTGAATTGTCCGACAGGTACACGGCCATGAGGTCCATCTAAGTGTGTATATAAACCAGCACTTGCCTGGAGATACAGCACCTGTTCCTGTTCATCTAACGTCCAGATACGAGCAAACGCGACATCCAGAGTCTCGACAAGAGCTTCACAACAACGTTGCAATATTGCTGGAAGTGTTCCCTTCCAAATCAAGGCATCACTGATAGCAGCAATAAGATCAACGAGACGCGTACGTGCCTCCAAATCAGCCTGCACTGAAAAAATAGTAGTTTGTGGCAGATCGAATTGAAGAGCCGCTACCTGTTGCTCCTCTTTATCAGTGTGGTCGGGCGTCTGCTCAAAGTGCTTCATTAGGTTATCCAGGTTTCTGATTCATAAGGGTTCGTGGTCAAAATGAGATGAGCGATAGCTATATTTCTTCTACTGTACCAGAAGCAGAGAAAAAAGACAAGAAATCTCTTGAGAAACGTATATAATTCTAACGATATATACAAGATTTCTGTAACATTTATTCTCATCCAAAGCCTAAGCTTGCTTGTCCATATAATGTAGTAGTACGACTCCGTTCCACAGGTACACCTTTTCGCATATGACTCAAAGAACGTGCCTGTTCAAAACCGTAGTGTGCAAGCAATGTTAATGCGTGAGCATTGTGTGCAGAGACAAATACAGGTGGCTTTGCGCTGTAAGGAAGTGTGAGAGCACACTGCAACAACAGCTCTGCGTCTTCGGCGGAGCGAGCAACCCATGGACCAATAGTACGCGCTTGTGCGATAAGATAGCCAGTAATAGCACCATTACTCTCACGAGTGACAAACACGCGCTGAGGGTCATCTGCATAATACATGGCTAGTAGTGGCTCACGTGACGCCCCAAAGTATGTTGTATCAAACGCGACAAGCTTAGCAAAGTCTTCATTTTGAAGACGTGAAACCTGTTCGGAACGAGTACGAGGTAGCGCAGTATTTTGTACTTGTCGTATGTCCAATGTCCTATCATCCTCTACAAAGCCATACTGAAGATAAAGTGGAGCACCAGCCTGACTTGCATCGAGTAGCACCGTTCGACACGCGCGTCCTGCTAGCCATGTGAGAAGCGCATCCATCAGCAATCGTCCCACGCCACGTTTTTGTACCGAAGGATGCACTGACATCAACCCGATATAGGCAAACAAACCATAATCGAGTGCAGCTCCAAAACCAACGGTGGCATCGTTCTCCTTCACAACAAACGCGCCGTCGGGTTGCAGTGTAAGGTAATGTCGAAGTGTATCCTTGCGACTGTGCGGTATGCTATACGCAGCTTTGACGACTTCATCAATTGCATCAAGGTCTGCTTCACGTAGTGGATGAAGAGAGAACGTCACAGATACTTACTCCTCATGAAAAGACGTTTGATAGTAGGCCATTTGCGTTGGAGCCTCTTCGACGCCTACCATAATGCTATGTAGCCGCGAGAGGTCATGTTCTGCGAGCATTGCGCGCAACTCCCCACAAATATACTCTGCCAGACGCTCTGCTGTAGAGTTGTCAATAGGAAGTTCTACCACGTCCGCTCGTGGAAAGACATAGCGTTTTTGCTGAAAGCGAACTTCCCATTCGTCAGGCGAGGCGACCAGTTCAAGGTGAGGATTGTGTAAAGGCAATAGGAAGCGATGATTTAAGCGTTGACAAATCTCGCGTGTAAAGCGTTTCAAGACAGTGAAATCGAAGACAACTTTATCCTCACTTAAGTCTCCCACCAACTCGACAAGTACACCATAGTTATGCCCATGTAACCGTTCGCATTTGCCCCCAAAAGTAATAAAATGAGCGGAGCTAAATTTAAGGTTGCCGCCCTCTACCTTGACCTTTCGCATAATTGGTGTCGCTGTCATATAAAGTCTCTCCACGCTTCTTAGAAATTGAGTAGGTTCCTCCATTCAGGATATCATTAACATGTTTAAGAAACAAGGTGTTCTATCAATGTTGTATGTCACTATGTTAACTGGCTTACTGGACATCGCTTCGTTTTGACTGTTATACTATACTCGTGCCAGCAGGGGCTTAACCTGTATTCAAAAGAAGGAGCAAAAACAATGACAGTTGACGAAACCTTCACGACTATGCAGAGCATATTCAACCCTTCGGCAGCGGCGGGTTTAAACAAAACATTTCAGTGGAATATTAGCGGCGAACAGGCTGGTACATGGGCATTAAAAATTGCCAATCAAACATGTGAGCTTATTCGCGGTGCAGCAGAGAAACCTGATATTACTTTAAATATCAAAGACACCGATTGGATTGATGTTGCAGAGGGCAAGCTGGACGCCATGAATGCTTTCATGACTGGTAAAGTCAAGGTGACGGGCGATATGATGCTCGCTATGCGCCTCCAAAATCTTTTTCCAACAGGTCGCTAAACTGATTTGATATTAACAAGCTGAACGACAAAGAGATACACATTATGCTCTACACAATGTGTATCTCTTTGCTGTTCAGCTTTACTACCTTGCACAAACTTTCATTCCTATGGTATACTCCCTATGATGTACTATGTCTTTGCCCGACACTTTAGCATACGACGGCCTCGAAAAACCGCGTAAGAAAGGCTTCAGGCATGGCGATTAGGAGCCACGAGTTACAGAGTAATGTACAATACCTCAACGGTATGCTGACGACACACGAAGCTGCAAAACAGCTAGACCTCAGTTACTGGCACTTTATGCACCTTGTTGAGGCTGGACGCATCTCCGGCGTCCGCGTTGTTGACCGCTGGCTCTTCTCCCTTGACGATCTCCATGACTATCGACGCAGTAAATACGGTGAACTGGAAGACCTTGCCCGTACCGCTCTCGACCACCCACGTATTGATCTGACAGAAAAGCAATCGGCCATCTGTCGCTATCTTATAGAGAACGAACGTCCCTCCGAAATCGCACGTAAACTTCAGCAATCCCGTCAAGCCGTCCACTCACAAATAACCCTCATTCGTGAAAAAGTCTCTCGTACTCAAGCAGAACCTCTTCTACCAGAACCACAACCCAAAGCTTCGCGCATAAAACGTACCTCTGTCCTCATAAACAACTCCTGAAACGTGACTTATGTATAGCACGTGTGATGCAACCTTTCTGTACCTATGCAAATAGATGCACATATGTGGAATATGGTGCGACAAATCGCGTCGGGACAGAATCAGTCAATATGCTATTACAACTTTAGTCATGTGATATGATACGTTTTTCTAGTAAATAAGCGTATATACCACGTATACAAAAGAATAAAACATTCTTATTGCTATCATCATCGGAGCTTACTACATGCATCGTCCTGCCATCAACCCAAAGGTTAGTGTAAGTATTGTCTTTGTTGCGGCCATGTTTATGTCGATCATGGACTCTACTATTGTAAATGTTGCTCTTCCTGCCCTAAGTCGTCAATTCAGTGCGGTAGGCACTTCAATTGATGCCGTTGTCGTTGGCTATCTTGTTAGTCTTGCTATTATCATTCCCGCATCGGGTTGGCTTGGTGATCGAATAGGGACGAAACGTGTTTTTTTGAGTGCGCTAGCACTTTTCACGCTTGCGTCAGCTTTGTGTGGGTTAGCACCGAATCTTCCTATGCTTATTGCTTTCCGTGTGCTACAAGGTATTGGTGGTGGTGCATTGACACCTGTAGGAACAGCCATCTTGTATCGCACGTTCCCACCAATAGAGCGAGTACAAGTGTCACGTATACTTATTCTTCCAACTGTGCTCGCACCGGCATCAGGTCCTATTCTTGGTGGCTTGCTTGTAGATACGCTATCGTGGCATTGGGTGTTTTATGTAAACGTTCCTATTGGTGTTGCGGCCTTTCTATTTGGAATGCTCTTTTTGCAAGAACACCGGGAACAGACGACAAAATCTTTTGATCTAGCAGGCTTCTTGTTAGCAGGAGTTGGTCTCGCTCTTGCCATGTATGCGTTGAGTGAGGGACCGAACTACGGTTGGACATCTGGCGGTATTCTAGGAAGCTTAGGCATAGGACTTGTCTGTCTCGCCTTCTTCGTCTTCATTGAGTTGCGGTCAACGCATCCAATTCTTGATCTGCATTTGTTTCGCAATCGAATATTCCGTACGACGAATCTTGTCTCGTTATTTTCTACTGCCGGTTTTCTTGGTCTATTGTACGCTACGCCGTTGTTTCTTCAGCAAGCACGTGGCGTTTCGGCTCTGACTTCTGGTCTGACTACATTCCCAGAGGCAATTGGTGTCCTTATCTCTACTCAGATTGTGGCACGTCTCTATCCCAACGTTGGACCACGACGACTTATCGTTGGAGGTCTTGCAGGTGTCGCGATTATTATGGCTCTGATGACGTTCGTAGGACAGAACACTACTCTATGGTTGATGCGTACGCTGATGTTTCTTACGGGAGCAGGTATGGCCTTTGCGTTTACGTCTGTGCAGACAGCTTCTTTCGCTACCATTTCGTCGGAGCAGACTGGTCAGGCATCGGCACTTTTCAATGCACAACGGCAAATTGGCGGCTCGCTTGGTGTTGCCCTACTAAGTAGTGTCATCAGCGGAGTGGGTATGACGCAACTAAGTACGAATGGTACAAGTGTACCAAATTTTACGGCTTATCATGCAGCGTTTCTTGCGGCGGCTATATTGGCACTTGTCGCGGCTTGTATTGGGCTGGCTGTGCGCGATAGTGACGCGAGTTCCACTATGCGACGCTCTACAAAGCAGGTTCAACATGAAGTCGTCCCAAAGAAGGTGTTGAATGTAGAGCATACGCATGTAGCTCTTAACCAAGAAGCGGATTGAATAGTCCTGGATTCAACTACGGGTATTTAAAAGTTGCAGAAATGGACACGATTGTAGCATGACAGGGGCAAGCCCTGTCACTACTATAGACGGACCGACGTGGCTTCGCTCTAAGGGGTGAACAGTATAGTAGTGACAGGGCTTGCCCCTGTCATGCTTCCGCTTGACTTTTAAATAGCTCTGGCTTCAATCAATATATGTAGTACATAGCGCTCGTAATATGATATACTTGTTGTGGATATCATCCTCAATACGCGTTGCTCATGATATCTCGTAATGGGCAAGAAAGGAGAACTCCCGCACGTCCTTTCCAGTCATCTATGGTATAGACGACTTCATCCTTCCTCATGGTTTGTAAGCATTGATGCTTACGTAACACAAAGCATTTCAGGCACAAAGATGCCTGATCGGTACAGAGAAAAAAGTACATACATTGCTGGTTTTCATGAAAGGTAGGACACATTCAATGGCTCAATATGCAGAAGAGAGAACACAAGGACCTATAGCCGCTGCTGCCGTATCTACAGTCGCTAATCCCGGGCCTCTCGGCCTTAGCGCGTTCGCACTCACAACCTTCGTCCTCAGTTCCGTAAACGCGGGACTCCTTGCTGGCACAGACCTCAAGATTGTTATTGGCCTTGCCCTTTTCTACGGCGGTCTTGCCCAACTTCTAGCAGGCATGTGGGAATTTAGAACAGGCAACACCTTTGGTGCTACTGCCTTTACTTCGTACGGTGGTTTCTGGATTGCTGTTGGTGCGAGTATACAATTTGGCTGGATTACCAGTCATGCCGCCTTTGGTTTTTTCCTTCTCGGCTGGACCATCTTCACCCTTATCATGTTTCTTGGTACGCTGAGAACGAATGGTGGACTTATTGCCCTTTTTGGTCTTCTCTTTCTTACCTTCTTATTCCTGACTATTGCCGAATTTGGTGGAGGTACAGGAGTACTCGGTGGTTATCTGGGTATTATCACAGCAATTGTTGCATGGTACAATGCACTAGCTGGTGTATTGAGTGCAAGCCGTGCTCCATTCACGCTACCCATCTTCCCCATGAGGTAGCAAAACAGTTGTAATCACTCCGTTTTTCAGCTTCAGATGTACACACTTCTCTGTATGTCTGAAGCTGTAGACATACCGGCATTCCCTCACGTGCTATCCGAAACGTTAAAAATGTTCTGTACGCGCTATAGTTTTTATGCTTAGAGCAACTCAGTATGTCTCACATACGAAGGAAGGCAGAGTAATGAGTAACCTCAGCTTTGAAAATACCGATAATATTTTGATTGAGGAACGTGTTTTCCCCCCATCTAACGACATTGTGAGTAATGCTAATATCACAGCTTACATGAAGTCAAAAGGCTTTGATGAGTATGATAAGTTCTTTCAATGGTCACTCGCTAATCGCTTTGAATATTGGGAGGATCAGGCCAAAGAACTTCATTGGTTTGAGCCGTGGCAGAAGACCTTTGAATGGACAACGAAGCCCTTTTTCAAGTGGTTTAGTGGTGGTAAATTCAACATTGTTTATAACTGCCTCGACAGGCATATGGAGACATCAACACGTGACAAAGTTGCCTTTCACTGGGAAGGTGATGATGGTTCAAGCCGAACGATGACATACAAAGAACTATTTGTGCTGACAAACCGCTTCGCAAAAGCGTTGCAAAATTTGGGCGTCAAAAAAGGAGACCGTGTAGCCATCTATATGCCTGCGATTCTCGAACAGGTCGCGGCTGTACTTGCCGTTGCGCGTCTTGGTGCTGTGCATACTGTTGTGTTTGGTGGCTTTGCTCCTAGCGCACTACGAGATCGTATCATTGATGCCCAGGCGAAAGTAGTGATTACTGCTGACGGCAACAATCGTGGTGGGAAGCACATTGAACTGAAAAAGATTACTGACGAAGCCGTTGCCGAGACGCCAACCATTGAAAAAGTTCTTGTGGTGAAGCGACTTGGTACTGAGGTTGCGATGCAGGCTGGTCGGGATGTCTACCTGGACGATTTGTTCGCCGATATTCCAGAGGATACGCTTGTTCCCTGTGAGCCTATGGATAGCGAGGATATGCTCTACATCCTCTACACGAGCGGTAGCACCGGCAAACCAAAGGGGGTAGTACACGTTCATGGAGGGTAT
Organism: uncultured Ktedonobacterales bacterium; assembly: GCA_964657325.1. GTDB lineage: Bacteria > Chloroflexota > Ktedonobacteria > Ktedonobacterales > Ktedonobacteraceae > JBBQVS01. The sequence continues at coordinate 26,848 of CAZZVE010000006.1, read as the reverse complement.
GCAGTTGGAGCGTATGCGACAACCAAGTATGTCTTCGATACCAAAGAGAACGACATTTTCTGGTGTACCGCCGATGTTGGTTGGGTGACGGGACATAGCTATATCATCTACGGACCATTAATGAATGGCACTACAAACGTGCTGTTTGAGGGCACGCCAACCTATCCAGCACCAGATCGCTTATGGAGCATTGTTGAGAAGTACAAGGTTACGACTATCTACACATCGCCTACAGCCATACGTGGCTTGATGCGTTTTGGTGAAGAGTGGCCCGCAAAACATGACCTCTCTAGCTTACGTATTCTTGGCAGTGTAGGTGAGCCGATCAATCCAGAGGCGTGGATTTGGTATCACAAAAATATCGGGCACGATCAACTACCTATTATGGATACATGGTGGCAGACGGAGACTGGCTCCATACTGATTAGTCCAACCGTTGCTATCCCATTAAAACCTGGTAGTGCCAGTCGCCCCTTACCGACCATCGAAGCCGAAGTCGTAGACAAAAACGGTGTTACGGTAGGCAGTGAGCGCGGTGGCTTCCTGATTATTCGTCAGCCGTGGCCTAGTCAGATGCGCACCATTTATGGTGATCCCGCGCGTTACGAAACCTACTGGAACACCATTCCTGGTGTCTACTTCGCGGGTGATGCAGCAACAATGGACAAGGATGGCTACTTCCGCATTCAAGGGCGTGTGGATGATGTAATCAAGGTAAGCGGTCATCGTCTCGGCTCTATGGAAATCGAGTCGAGTCTTGTCAGCCATCCAGCCGTCGCCGAGGCAGCCGCCATTGGCAAACCTGACGAGGTAAAGGGCGAGCATGTCAAAGTGTTTGTCATCCTCAAAAACGGCTTTGAGCCATCAGATGAAATGGCGAAACAACTGAAATTGCATGTTCGTACAACTGTTGGTGCGCTCGCTGTTCCTGACGAACTTGAGTTTGCACCTAGCTTACCCAAGACTCGCTCTGGAAAAATCATGCGTCGCGTCATTCGTGCTCGCGAACTCGGCGAACCTGTCGGAGATACGAGTACACTTGACGGGTAAGCACTGTCAAGGTTCATGGAATGGAACAAAAGCCTATCATCGACATGCTGATGATAGGCTTTTGTTCCGTTCCATGAACCTTTTGGAACTCATCTTCAACATTGGACAGAAAATGTGCTAAGGTATACCTGAGAAATGCTTCTTTGAGGATTTTCCTGGAATCATCCTCTCTCGAACCATTCCCGACGAGAACTCGATGATCTCAACATCTTTAGTGGAGGACCTATGCGTATTCTCATCCTGGGAGGGGACGGCTACTTGGGCTGGCCCCAAGCACTCTCTCTTTCCAGCAAAGGACACGACGTTACGATCTTTGACAACCTGACACGCAGACTCTTCGACCTCGAACATGGCTTCAACAGTTTAATTCCCATTCAAACTCTACAAGAGCGAGTCGCTGTCTGGAAAGCAATCTCTGGGCACCAAATTCAGCTACGCATCGCCGATGCAACCAACTACGAAGCACTTGCATCTGTTTTTCGAGACACGCAGCCGGAAGCGGTTGTAGATTTTGCGGAACAGCGTTCCGCCCCATATTCCATGATTGATCGCAAGCACTCTGTGTATACACAAACCAACAACGTTGTCGGTACATTGAATGTCTTGTATGCAATTAAGGATTTTGCGCCCGACTGTCACCTTGTCAAATTGGGGACGATGGGCGAGTATGGTACGCCGAACATCGACATCGAAGAAGGCTTTATTGAAATACATCACAAAGGCCGTTCAGATGTTTTGCCATTTCCTAAGCAGCCGGGATCATTTTATCACCTTAGTAAAGTCTTCGATAGCCACAATATCATGTTCTGCTGTAAAATCTGGGGTATTCGGGCAACCGACCTCAATCAAGGCATTGTGTATGGCTTTGAAACCGATGAAACGGCCCAGGACCCGCGTTTAGCAACACGCTTCGACTACGATCAAATCTATGGGACTGCCCTCAATCGCTTCTGCATTCAAGCCGCCATAGGGTATCCTCTGAGCGTGTACGGTTCAGGTCAACAAACACGTGGATATATCAACTTGCGTGATACGATTAGCTGTATCGAGTTAGCTATTGCATCTCCACCAAAAGCGGGCGAGTATCGTGTCTTCAATCAGATCACTGAGCAGTTTTCGCTGGTAGAACTGGCGGAAATGGTGGTCACGCAAAGCAATCGTTTTGGGCTAGAGGCACAGCTTGAGTATCTCCCAAATCCACGCCTTGAGTCGGAGCAACACTACTACAATGCTACTCATACTCGGCTCATCGAACTTGGACTTCAACCGCATCTGCTTAACGAAGATGTGCTTGAGTCACTGATTCGCTGTGCTATTGATAATCGTGAGCATATTGAGCGTAACCTCATTATGCCTACCGTCAACTGGCGTAAGACAGAAAACGAAGTTTCTTAACTAAAGTGCTTTGCGAAAAGATGCACTATCACCGAGCAAGAAGCTGATTCACAAGGACACGAATACCCTGATTTGCCTGGCTATTCCAGGTCTTATATGCTCGAATGGCAGCTACCTTTTCCGCAATCAATGTTGGGTTCTGTGCAATCTCAAGAAGCAATTCTTGCTGGGCTGTTGGTTCTAATCGAACCCAGCCCAGGTTGTGTCGTTCAATAAACGCGAGTGTTGGTGTTTCCTGGTCTGGTATAACCGCTGTGACGAGAAACGGCTTTTCTAGCATGAATGCCTCCGTGACAAAACTTGCCCCCGCCTTTCCAACGATGATATCCGCCGCCGCCATATATGGAGCAATTGTCTCCGTAAACGGTAGTACATGTACTTGCTTCATACCAGCATAGAATGTCGCCATCTCTGTGTTATTACCAACAGCCAGGATGATTTGCATCGGTATATCTGTCTGTAGCAAGAACTCCACTATACGATCAACCTGAGCGGAGCCTTTTGCCCCCCCTTGCAGAAAGAGTGTGAATACGTCTGGATCAAAATTCAGCGTAGCCAGTGTTTTTTCTCTTGTATCAGAGGAGACTTCTAAAAACTGGCGTCGTATCGGTCGTCCCGTTAAGTGCAGACGACTTTGCTTGATGCCTTGCTCTACCGCTTGCTCGAAAATTTCTTGTGTTGGCGCAAGGTAGGCATCGGCATGCTTCTCAGTAAACCATGTTTGATGTACGCGTCCCAGGTCAGTAAGTTGGAAGACCAGCGGTAGACGTCTGGAAAGACGCGCATCGACACGCGCAATTGCATATGACAGCACTGGATGCGTAGTAATGATAAGTTGCGGTTGAGTACGTGCTATGCTCTTACGTATACGATGGGCAAGCAACAGGGCAAGTATGTTGTGAACGCACCAGGAGACAAACGGAGTATCTGTATATTTGAACTGACGAGCGAGAAAATGTACATCGCTTCGGCTAGCAGCCGCATACCAACGATCAATGACCTTAGGGAGTGGGTCCGAAATGATACATGTATAGTCGGTTCCAAGTATCTCCTTAAGTGATTGCGAGAGATTCATATGTCCACCACCTGTATGCGAGGTAAGAATCAAAATCGTAGGTTTCGCCGCTTGCATGATGGCTTTCTCTCCTAATCGGATGCAGTTTCGGTATTAATATTTTGCTCAAATGGTTGCTGTGGCGTATATGCCTTTTTCGACTCGATAGCTGCCTCTTGCTTAACTCGCTTCCTTTGACGTACATTGCGTACAAGCATCACACTTAGGAAAAGTGCTATCAGGAGCACAAGGAGAAGGCTGGAGATAGCCCCAAAGACACTTGCCACCTCTTCCCAGCTTTGCGCAAAGAAATAGCCTAAGCCAAGAGGAATAATTACTCCTAGTATTTGACCACTTATATCCCATAGTAGAAAGCGCGGGTAGGGGTATTGTTCCAGGCCCGCTACAAGATTGACTGGTCCTCCAAGCGCAACAAGTAGAAAGCGTGACGTAAAGATCGTCCATGATGCATGGCGTTGGAAGGATACACGTCCGCGCTCTAACATACTTGATGTGATGAAGCGGAAACGTTTTTGTCGCTCTAACCAATGAAGAAGCGAGACACCCACACGACGCCCAATAAAGTACGTGATGTTGTCGCCCATCACAGCAGCGCTAAGCGCGACAGGAAAGAGAATAAGAATGTTGAAATCGCCGAGAGCTGCAAAGGCACCAGAAGCAAAAAGAAGCAGAGAGCCAGAAATGGGAACGCCAGCCGCCGCGATGAGCACTATCAGCCAGAGGATTGGATATCCGTACTGCTGCAACGCGTCAAGGAAGAAGGTATTCATGCTTCTTTTCTCCCGATCTGTAACGAAAGAAATTCTCTACCGAAAGCCAACGCCTGTTGTGGTAGAGAAGCATGAGGAGGATGTGCCTGGCGGTACGTTAAGATCGCATGCTGCACGGTCTGTATAACATTATTGACAGGTTTATGCTTTGTCTTTGCGATAGTGTCCAGCGTCGCACGGTGCATGGAAGCCGCGTCATGAATGTCTAGTTCCTGGTAGAGGTAATTTTCGGGAACATGATAGATATGTGAGACCGCATGAACAGTCATCCAGGGACGAACGGTATGAACATCCCCTGCTCTAACAGCACGGCTATTTTGCTGAAAACTGCGTATTTGCTGAACGGTTTGTATCGCGGTGAAGGCGAGCAATCCTAGCGCGAGAGCCAAAAGAAGGCCGAGTAGGGCTATTTTCCTACTTCTGTTTAACTTTTGCAATGTCTTAAAACCTCCTCTCCTACCACACAATGTGTTTTTGTATAAGTTTGCATAGGTAATTCCCCATTTTTATATAGCGTACCCCATGTATCTCAAGAAGGAAAGCAGAACGTGTAAAGATTCTGTAAGAGGTTCTGACTTGAAGCCATTATATGTTATTATGCTCTAAATGATAGAAAGGTGTGCTTGTGAAACGTATTGCTATTATTGGCTCAAGTGGCTCAGGAAAATCAACACTTGCACGACAGCTTGGTACATTACTCGCTCTTCCAGTTATACACCTTGATACTCTTTTCTGGCAACCAGGTTGGATAGAAACACCTCGTGATAGATGGAATGTGATACAAGAACACTTTATACAGCAAGAAACATGGATTATGGACGGTAACTATAGAAGCTCGTTAGATATCCGCTTAGCGGCTGCTGACACAATTATTTTCCTGGATTTTCCCAGGCTACTCTGCCTGTATCGTGCTCTTAAAAGACGTTTTCAATATGCAGGAAGATCACGACCCGATATGAACAAGGGCTGTCCTGAGCGTATTGATTGGAGGCACCTGAAATGGATATGGAACTATCCAAGAGATGGGCGTGTAAGCGCAATAGAGAAAATACAAAAGTTCAGTAGTGGACGCGAAACTATTATCTTATATGGCCCTAAGCAAGTGAAACAATTTCTGCAAGAAGTTAAGAAGGTGCATACAGTATAGAAATGCCAGAAATGCTTGACCAGACGACGATGCTAGGCTATAGTAGCTTCATTCTATAGAATGATGAAGGTGGTTAGCGATGACTCTAACCAGTGAGGTGCCATATATGACCGGACCAAAAGACTTTTTAGAATATCTTACCGCATTAATACAGCAAGCTGTAGTTATATATCTTGAGCAAGAGCATATAGACATTGACAAGGAACAACTTCCTATTGATCTCCGTTTCTCGGCACAGGCCAGCTTTGGCGACTATTCCATGCCAGTTATGCAGTGGGCGGGCAAGAACAAGCTTGGACGCCCACCATTGCAAATTGCCGAGGCACTAAGAACAATTCTACACGATATGCGTATCTCTTCAGTCGCTGAAATCACCGCAACGAAACCCGGCTACATTAATTTCAGTCTCAATCGCTCTGAGGTAGGGAAGGCGATTATTGAGCGTGTCGTAGAGGCCGGTCCCGACTATGGACACAACGATGTAGGTATCGGCACAAAAGTTGTTGTCGAACATACCGCAATCAATAGCAATAAGGCCGCACATGTTGGACATCTGCGCAACTCATGTATTGGCGACACCGTTGTGCGTATGTTGCGCTCTCAGGGTTACACGGTTGAGGCCGAAAACTATATCGACGACTCCGGCGTTCAGGTCGCGGATGTCGTAGTCGGGTTTCTGTTGCTACAAAAAGGGCAATTACAGCTTCCAGGTGGCAACGAGCAGTTGCCTCACGAGTCGTTTGACTATTTTTGTTCGCGTGTCTACGTCGCGGTTGTCAAAGCATACGACACACAGCCGGAACTCAAAGATATGCGCAGAACCGTTCTTCATGCTATCGAGCAGGGCGAAGAGCCAGTATCAGGGCCAGACTATCCAACACTTGCCTCTGACCTCTCACATCAGATTGTCCAGGCACATCTCAAGACAATGGGCCGCCTCAACATTTCTTATGACTTACTAACATGGGAGTCTGCTATCCTGGGCGCAGGTCTGTGGAAACATACGTTTGATATGCTACGCGAACGCAAGCTGCTTGAGAAACCAGAAACGGGTCCTGCGGCTGGCTGCTGGATACTGCCCTTTGGCGATGAAGAGGGACCAAGTGAAGAGAATGAGCGCATGCAAGACAAAATTCTCGTCAGAAGTGATGGTACTGCAACCTATACGGCAAAGGATATTGCTACTCAACTCTGGAAATTTGGTCTTGTCGATAATCAAACAGGTGTTGATTTGCATTATGTTCCGTGGGGTGTACAGCACGATGGGCGTGTCCTCTGGTCTATGCGTACTCCAAAAGATGTAGCTCCACAACAAGAAGAGGCCGACCCGAATCGCTTTGGCCATGCACAAAAAGCCATCAATGTTATCGACGTGCGCCAGTCCTATCCACAGCAAGTCGTATATGAGAGTTTACGTCGGCTCGGCTTTCCACAACAGGCTGACAATTCAACGCATATCTCCTATGAAGTCGTGACGCTCTCAAAAGCAACGGCGGCAAGCCTCGGTATTGATACATCTGATGGACGCAGCTTCTATGCTATGTCTGGCCGTAAAGGTATCGAGATCAAAGCGGACGATCTGATTAATGAAGCGGTACGGCGTATGCAAGAGGTCAAGGCTGATCTGCCTGAAGAAACGGCATCCATTCTCGCAGCCTCTGCCATTCGTTACTTTATGATTCGCTTTGGCTTACAGCAGATCATCGCGTTGGATATCGACGAAGCCCTACGCCCCAATGGTGATACAGGTGTCTATCTGCAATATGCCTATGCGCGTGCTAACAGTATTCAACGTCGCTTGCAAGATTCTGGCTACCAGCTTCCAGATTTTCTCGTTGACCTACCCGAACAACTAGAGCAAAGCGAGTGGGAATTGCTGCGCCACATCGACGCCTATCCACGTCGGCTCGCGGAGGCCAGCGAATCGCTTGTTCCTTCAACACTCTCGACATACGTGTACGAACTGGCATCACATTTCAGCGACTTCTACGAACACACACCGCCAATCCTGAAAGAGACAAACGAACACGTCAAAGCATTTCGCGCCTCGTTAGTGCGTGCTACCGTACAAACGATGGATAATGCTCTACGTGTGCTTGGCTTTATCCCGCTCGAACGCATATAATATGATGAACTTTGACAACCGAATACAACGATGACGGTAGGGGCAGCGATTCATTGCGCCCGAAGATGGGTCGGGAGGGGTCCACGTTGGCATGAGAGACATGCTGGGGGACGTTTGCCCCACTACCCTCATCATTGGGCGCAATGAATTGCTGCCCCTACCGTTCTACGTTCCCGTATTTAATCGTCAAAGTTCATCGTTTCCGACATTTAGGAGATGTATCTATGGAACGAAACATTGTTTGGTCGCGCTTGGACGAGCCAGGAATGGAACACCTACATCTCACAGAGGAACAGCATGGCTTTACTGCTAATGGTCTCATCCTTGCGGTGAAGGAAAATATTCCATACCGCATCAGGTATACTATTCATTGTGATACCTCCTGGCATGTACATGAGGTACATATAGAGGCATTCGATAGTCACCTTCCACAGATACATCTAAAATCCGATGGTAAAGGACACTGGACAACGGGTACTCACGAACGGATTGCATTACTGGACGGTTGTATTGACGTGGATATTTCTGCAACGCCATTTACCAATACCATTGCTATGCAACGTTTAGGTTTAGCGGTCGGCGAAGTCGCAGAGATAGCCGTTGCCTATATCAATGTACCCACGATGCAAGTCACGGCAGTAAAACAACGCTATACATACGTAGAGAGCAATGATGATGGTGAACATTATCAATATGCAGGATATCCTAGTGGCTATCAAGCCAAACTAGTGGTTGATCGGGATAAGCTCGTTATCGCATATCCTGACTTGTTTATGCGAGTCTGGTCAAGTGAAGAAATGGCAGTGCAACATCAAAAGGAGAGCTAGTAATGGCAGAAAAGAAACGTTTACGCTTTGGTATAAAAACCGCCCCACAAAATACAACATACGAAGATATGCTCCGTGTCTGGCTCGAAGCTGACGAGGTGCCAACCATTGAGCATGCGTGGCTATTTGATCACTTCATGCCACTCGGCGATGATCCAACGGGATCATGCTTGGAAGGGTGGACACTCTTATCGGCATACGCAGCTTTGACCAAGCGTCTTCGTGTTGGCTTAATGGTCACGGGCAACACCTATCGTCACCCGGCCGTGTTAGCAAACATGGCGGCAACCGTCGATGTCATTTCAAATGGGCGACTTGATTTTGGTATTGGCGCCGGCTGGAACGAGCTAGAGCATAGTGCCTATGGTATTCCCCTTTACGAGCCAGGCGAACGCATCAAGCGTATGGGCGAGGCATGTGAAGTTTTCCGCTTGCTGTGGACAGAAACCGCACCAGATTTCAATGGCAACTATTACCATCTCAAAGGCGCGTACTGTGAGCCAAAGCCAGTGCAGAAACCATATCCACCAATAACAATCGGAGGTGGCGGCGAACAACTTACGCTACGCATGGTTGCGAAATACGCCGACATCTGGAACATGCCCGGCGGTTCCGTTGAAGTCTTCAAACACAAAAGTGAGGTCCTTGATGGGCATTGTGCCAAAATCGGGCGTGACCCCTCGACTATTGAACGCTCGATCCAGGTCATCGTCAATCCAAACGACATGCAAAGCACGATTACATCTGTTCAGAGCTTCATTGACATAGGCGTAACTCACATCGTGCTGAACCTGCGCCCACCCTATCCAGAAGGGATTGCCCATAGGCTGGCGCAAGAGGTGATTGAGCCATTGCAGAAGGCGTATCAGCAAGTTCTGTAGATGAAGAGGAATTGAATCATTCTTGACGAGTGTTATCATTGGTACTAGCATAGATACAAATGTTATATAGAGTTATACATTTCCTCTTGGAGCAAAACATGAATAAATTAACGGCTGAAGAAGAACGCGTCATTGTACATAAGGGCACGGAAAGACCGTTCAGCGGCGAATACGACCACTTTTTCAAGGATGGCACATACGTGTGTCGTCGCTGTAACAACCCGCTTTTCACAGCGAAAGCAAAGTTCGACTCTGGTTGTGGCTGGCCTAGCTTTGACGAGAATTTTCCTAACGCGGTCAAGCGTCTGCCCGATCCAGATGGCTACCGAACAGAAATCGAATGCGCCAACTGTGGTGCTCATCTGGGCCACGTCTTCTTGGGCGAGCGTTTAACCGACAAGAATACACGGCATTGCGTCAATTCACTGTCTATCCGCTTCATCGCCAAAGACAAAGAGTTACCACCAGTTCTACATGACACCAAATAAGAGAAACGGTAGACATCATGGGCAGAAAAGAGCGTAGGGACGCATCCCTACGCTCTTTTCTGCCCATGATGTCTACTCTACTACTCTTTCACAAACGTGCGCCCAATAGCAGCGGCGACTTTTTCAACCTGAGGCATCAGTTCTCGGAACTGCTCGATGGTGAGCGATTGTGCTCCATCTTTCAATGCCTCATCGGGGTTAGGGTGAACCTCTATCAGCAGAGCGTCGGTTCCGACGGCGACGGACGCGAGCGACATTGGACCAACGAGGTCACGGCGACCTGTCCCCTGACTGGGATCAGAGATAATCGGCAGGTGCGAAAGTTGCTTGATGAGCGGAATGGCACTGATATCCATTGTGTTGCGCGTGATTTTCTCGAATGTACGGATACCGCGCTCGCACAGAATAACATTGCGATTGCCTTGTGAGAGAATATATTCAGCCGCAAGCAGCCACTCCTCAAAGGTTGCTGACATACCGCGTTTGAGGACGACAGGCGTGTTCGTGCGCCCAACTTCGTCGAGCAGCATGTAGTTCTGCATATTGCGTGTGCCGATTTGCAGAATATCAGCGTATTCGCATACCATTGGTACATCGGTAGGAGTCATGACCTCGGTGATGATCGCCATGCCAAACTCAGCACGTGCTTTCGCCAGCAGTTTCAGACCAGCTTCGCCCATGCCGCGGAAGCCATAGGGTGAGGTTGAAGGCTTGAAGGCACCTCCACGCAGAATAACAGCACCCTCTTTACGTACAGCCTCGGCGGTCGTCATAAGTTGCTCTTCGCTCTCGACTGTGCAAGGACCAGCCATCATGACTACTTCTTTGCCACCGACATGTACAACACCCTCTTGAACGCATGCGACTGGAATATCGACGATAGTGTCTTGAGGATGAAACTCGCGGCTGGCAAGTTTATATGGTTTGGAAACGCGCAGCACACTCTCCACCCCTGGCAACCCTTCCAATGACTCACCTAACGCGGGATTAATACCGCCAATACTTCCGGGCGCACCAGAAGGTCCAACCGCACCTAGTACACCGATAATGGTACGTTCAACACCGATTGAAGGATGACCCGATAAGCCATGCTTCGACAAAAACGACATTACATGGTTGATCTGTTCATCACTACTTGACGACTTCATCACGACGATCATGAAAATGGCTCCTTTATGGAAACTCAATAAAACAAAACTGGCGTACAAACTGCCAGAACTTCGGCACATCGTAACGCCATTGTCATGATTGCCTGATACTCTTACTACTATGTATCTCTTACAGAGACGGTCGGTTAACTGTTTTTGCTACTGAAACTTGGACGCAGGTTCACCGCATTCCGAATATAGATGTGTTGTATATCCGATGCGCTGCGTTCTGTGTTCACTTGTAAGAGGATACGGATACACTTGCCTAGACTGCCTGGAACAGGTATTTCACGCATACACATCAATGCTGTCTCTGTCCAACCCAGTGCGCGTGCCGCGAGCGCGGGAAATTCCGCATTCAAATCCTCTGTCATAGTGAAGATCGCGCTGGTAACATCTTCTGTTTGTAGTTCATTGCGCTCTATAAGTAACTGTAACAGTTCTGTTGTTGCCGCGAGAATCTCCTCGCGGTCGTTGAGCTCGACAGTTGTTGCACCTCGGATGCCTCGACAATACATACTGACACATACCCCTTTCTGCTTGCATGCCTACCTCTTACACTCCCTTGCAGAAGTAGTTAAACGCAAGTATGCCTATTGTACGAGATGATGGCAAGCATGCACTATACCTGATTGTTCTCAAGTGTACACTGTATCTCGTAACGAGGGTATATGTGTAGTAGCTATTGACCATTCGTTCGTGTTTATAGAATATCCATATGAAATTGTTATGTCCCATTTAGAAAGACAGGAAATTCAGCCTTTCCATCACACTCTCAAAAGTTAAGATATTTTCTTTGTTGTATAGCAATTATTGGGAAGTGGATGAAAGCATTTGGTGCACTACAGTTATCAATTCATCCTTATCAATCGGGTTAAAAAGTAGCCGAATATTTTTTTGTAGGAAGCGGTCTTCCGCGTTCTGTACGAGATGCAATGGAGACATACAAAGCAGAACGGGAACGGACGCTACAGGGGGATAGAGTTTGAGCATTTTCAGCAATTGCCATTCTTCCTCAGTTCCATCTTTTGCAAAGTCTAGGATGATTAGATGAGGCTGTAACTTCTCAATGGTTGTCAGACTTTCAAACGTGTAGTTCGATAGCTCGACCTCATATCCCTGCTCGTCAAGAATGTCATGGAAAAGGTTTAGGACATCCAAAGAACGATTCACGACAAGAATACGATATAGTTGGTTTGAGTTCATAATCATTTAAATCCTTTTTTAAGACGACCTCCTCGCGTGAAAATGAGAGCACTTAATACCTACAAGCAGCTCATTATAAGGCAATCAACATTTTACAGGATTGTGAAGTCGTCAAAGTCCTTCTTTCTCTGTAGACAATATCACATTGCTACAATTTTAGCTTGCCCATACATGTAACTATCTTGCGAACGTATTGAAAACGCTTAGGCGTACATTAGAAGCAAGCTTATATGCTGTTGTAACAACGAAACGGGAAAGGTGGATAATCTCCTATTTTTGGTGAAGACTCTGAATATAATGCCTCACAGCTTCAGCTTGCGTTCCGTCTGCGTGCCGATCAATCAGGTGTACGAGCGCACTGCCAACAACGGCACCATCGGCATAACTTGTAACTTCGGCGATATGTTCAGGCGTTGACAAGCCAAAGCCAATCGCTATTGGCAAATCCTTTGTATAGCTTTTGACGCGTTCAATAAAGCTTCGTAGATGTGTTGGTAGTGATGTACGCGAACCTGTAACACCACTGAGCGAGACACAATAGACAAAACCGCCCGTTTCGCTTGCTGTAAGCTCCGCAACTTTTGCGATACGCTCATCTGGTGTCGTTGGTGGTATCAAGAAGATCAGGGCAAGACCGTTCTTTTTCACCTCTTCAAGTAACGGCTGAGCCTCTTCCATCGGTAAATCAGGAATGATAAGACCATTGACGCCGTTGGCTTTCGCGTCTACACAAAAACGCGCCAATCCATAGGCCATAACCGGGTTATAGTATCCCATCAATAGTAGGGGAACAGCACTCTTTGCTGAAACTCGATGCGCAATCTCCATACAGCCGCGAATGCTCATCCCGTGCTCTAGCGCAACGTGTCCTGCATGTTGAATAGTTGCCCCATCCGCAAGTGGATCGCTAAAGGGCATACCTAGCTCGATGATGTCCGCGCCACCCTCTGCGGCGGCAAGCACGATTTCGACACTTTGTTCAGCCGAAGGATAGCCGCACATAAAGTATGGAATAAGGACACCACGTTTTGCCTGTCGCGCATTCGTAAAGGCTTGTGTGATTTTTGCGGCTGGCGTTGTGTTTAAAGTGTCTGAGTTGTTTACGGTAACACCTTGAGTAAGTCCCATGATTCTTTTCTCCTATAAGGTATTTCATATGTAGGGACCGACGTATCGCGCCCTTCTGGCTTACCAATGCCGAACGAGGACGCGATACAACGGTCCCTACATCTTTATTCGCTGATTGCGAAGGCGCGTATTGGAAACGATGTACCACCTTGAATTGCTGGTGGGACGGCGAAAAAGCGAAAGTTGGGTGTCGAAAGTTGCTTCATATTGCAGAGGTGTTCCACAATCGGTATATCTGCCGCGAGTAGAATTGTGTGTGCTGGCCTTGTAGTATCGCTCATGTCGTCTATATTCGCACAGTCTATACCTACGAGTGTAACGTTTGCCTCTACCAGAAAACTTGAGGCTTCTGCTGTCAAAAACGGACCGGAGCGGAAATAATCAGAGCTTCCCCAACGTGTTGACCAAGCAGTACGAATAAGCACAGCTTTTTGTGCAAGGTTAAGCCCTTGAAATACCTCTGGTCCTATCGCACCATCATGTAAAACTGGAACAACAATTCCTGGTATGTTCGCTAACTGCTCAAGGCGTAGTGTCGCGAGATCATGGCCCTGTGGATGGCGATGAAAGGGCGCATCGACATAGGTACCTGTATTCCCGCCTATATCATAGGTCGCAATTTGAAATGTTGTCCCAGGTGCATACGAGCCTCGGCTTGCACTTTCATCATGCGTGAACCACGTACGAAAGTTTGGCTCTAGCAATCCTGGATACGCAGGCATACCCTGCTCAAGTGAATGACTGAGATCAATCAGTTGTGTCATCTCTAACCTTCTTATCGCCTTCTTCTACAAATTCACATTCAATGCTTTTGCCACTGTGATTACGTCTTTATCACCGCGCCCGGAAAGGTTGACAACGATCAGCGAGTTGGCGGGAACCTTGCCCTGTTCGCCCATTTCTAATAGATAACCAAGTGCGTGGGCGGGTTCCAATGCTGGAATGATACCCTCGGTCTGGCTTAATGCTTGCAGACCACGTAGCGCGCTGGCATCGGTTGCTGAGACATAGGTCGCACGTCCTGAGTCATGCATGTAGCTGTGCTCTGGCCCAACGCCTGGATAGTCGAGACCAGCCGAGATGCTTTGTGTGTCAAGTACCTGCCCATCTTCGTTTTGTAGCAGATAGCTCAACGCGCCATGCAACACGCCGGGTGTTCCTAGTGAAAGTGTGGCGGCATGTTCTCCTACTTTCGAGCTTGAACCACCAGCCTCGACTCCAAGTAGCTTCACTTCTGCTGCGTCCGCGAAGGGATAGAACATGCCTATCGCGTTACTGCCACCACCGACACAGGCGATAATCATATCGGGCAAACGTCCAGCCTGTTGCAAAACCTGTTTCCGTGCTTCGATACCAATAATGGATTGATAGTCACGCACGATACGTGGGTAGGGATGTGGGCCAACGGCGGAGCCAATAATGTAGTAGGTTGTCTCTACATTTGTTACCCAATCACGAATAGCTTCATTGGTGGCATCTTTCAATGTGCGTGTGCCACTGCTGACAGGTTCCACCTTGGCACCCAGTAACTTCATACGAAAGACGTTCAGCGATTGACGTTCGATATCCACATCGCCCATATAGACGATACATTCGAGACCGAGCATCGCACACACTGTTGCGGTTGCTACACCGTGCTGTCCCGCGCCTGTCTCTGCGATGATACGCTTCTTACCCATGCGCTTTGCGAGCAAGCCCTGTCCAAGCGCGTTATTGATTTTGTGTGCTCCTGTATGTGCGAGGTCTTCACGTTTGAGATACACCTTCACATCGGGCGCGACCAGTGCGGAGAAGCGTGGCACATAATGGAGAGTCGTAGGACGACCAACAAAACTGTGCAGTTGTGCTGCTAGCTCAGCCTGAAATTCGGCATCATGCTGTGATTGATTATACGCATCCTCTAGTTCTGTCAATGCAGACATGAGGCTTTCGGGGACAAATCTACCACCGAACGCGCCGAAGCGTCCACGCTCATCGGGGTAGACATTATGCTGATAGGGTGCTTTATCTTGGATTTGCATGCTCTTCCTTCTTTATCGTTGTTGCGCGAACATTCTCAATGAACGTACGTATTTTTTGATTATCTTTTTGTTTTTGCGTCTCGACGCCGCTACTGACATCGACGCCCCACGGGGAAACCTGCTGAAGTGCCTGTGCAACGTTTTCTGGTGTCAAGCCTCCCGCTAAGAGGATGCGTGTCTGTTGTGCGATAGTGCTGGCCAACTCCCAATCATGTGCTACGCCTGTTCCTCCCCATTCAGGAGTGGGTGTATCGAGCAGAAGACGCCACACAACATCTTTATATTGTGTCACTTGTGCAAGGTCCTCCGCGTTCCTGAGTGGAATAGCTTTAATTACAGGTCGCCTAATCTGCTGGCAAAATTCGGGCGACTCTGTACCGTGTAGTTGCACGTAGTGTAACTTGGCTTCCTCAACCACATCATTGATGAAGTTAATTTCTTTGTTGACAAAGACACCAACAAGATCAGGCTGTACCTGCTCTTTTAACATCGAAAGAGCAGTTGCAAGAGCCTCCTGAACATGTCGAGGTTGAATGTAGCGATGGCTAGGCTCATAGAAAATGAATCCTAGCATATCGGCACTCGCTTCTATGGCTGCCTGTATAGATTCAGGATGACGGAGACCACAGATTTTTACTTGCGTACTTGCGTTTGCCCCCTGTAAAAGCATCTGCAACTGTGCTGGCACATCGTTTGAGATGACAAGCGACTCGCCAACAAGCATACCTTGTACGTCATAGCGTGCTAGCCTGCGTGCATCGCTTGCTGAAGAAATGCCACTTTCAGCTATGACGACTCGATTTGCAGGAATGACGGAGCGAATGTCGCGTATAAGGTATGGATTCATCTTGAAGGTAGTAAGGTCACGACTGTTAACACCAATGACCATCGCTCCGGCGTCTACAGCACGTTGAGCCTCTTCACGACTATGGACCTCGACAAGACAATGCATATGCAGTTCATGTGCAACTGAGAGCAGATGCTGTAGTAGTGTATCGTCTAGGATGGCACAGATGAGCAGGATAGCATCAGCTCCCCATGCGCGTGCTTCGTAAACCTGATAGTCGTCAACAATAAAGTCTTTGCGCAATACTGGAATATGTACAGCCTGCTTGATAGACGTAAGGTATTCGGGCGAGCCAAGAAAGAAATGCGGCTCGGTCAGGACAGAGATAACCGACGCACCATTTACCTCGTAGGTTCGTGCAAGTTCCACCGGATTCAAGTGCGGTGCAAGCAATCCTTTTGAAGGCGACGCACGTTTGACCTCCGCTATTAAGTGGACACGCGAACGCGGTGTGAAGGCTGCTACGAAATCACGCGGCGGTGCTTGTTCAGCAGCCAAATGCTGTAGCTCTGCTAGCGGGTGGTCAATTTTGCGCTGTACTAAGTCGGCGCGTGTTTGAGTTACAATGCGTTCAAGAAACATGGGACACCTGCCGTTGTGTGCAGGCAATGACATCAGCAAGCTTGTGCTTGGCCTTGCCCTCACGTAATGTGGCACGCGCTAATTTGACACCATCGGCCAGCGTTTCGACCTGCTCATTGGCAAGCAGAGCAGCCCCTGCGTTCAAGCACAGCATATGCGTTGCTGGTACATCGACGTAGCTACTCAACAACTCGCGCAGGAGTATGGCATTATGTGCCGGATCGCCTCCCTGGAATGCTTGACGGTCTGTGATGCTGGTTAGTCCCACCTCTTCTGGCGTGATTGTGTATTCGCGCAACTCCTCGCCCTGACGCACTTCGCAAATATGCGTGGGAGCACTAAGCGAACATTCATCAAGGCCATCTTCGCCATGTACAATTAGAGCGTGCTGGCAGCCAAGATGTAACAAAACCTCACCCATTTTACGTAACAGAGAGCCATCAGCGACACCAAGCACTTGATATTGCGCGTGTGCTGGATTGGTGAGTGGACCGAGAATATTGAAGACGGTACGAATACCAATTTCTCGGCGTGTTGGACCCACGTGCTTCATCGCTGGATGAAATGCTGGTGCGAACATGAAACCAAAGCCAACTTCTTGCACACACCGGGCGACCTGTTCAGGTCCGAGATCAATCTTCGCTCCCAACGCTTCTAATACGTCGGCACTACCACAACGACTTGTAGCGGAACGATTGCCGTGTTTCGCGACCGATGCTCCTGTTGCGGCTGCTACGATGCCAGCCGCCGTTGAGACGTTGAATGTGCCTGAGCCATCGCCCCCCGTGCCACAGGTGTCCATCGCATGCTTGGCTATGTCCTCATCAAGGTGGACATGGACCGCCTTTTCGCGCATGACACGCGCCATACCCGCGATTTCCGCGACGGTTTCATGACCTGTACGTAGATGTAGGGCCGTAAGAAACGCACCCATCTGTGAAGACGTTGCGGTACCAGTCATAATCTCTTCCATCACTGCTGCTGCTTCGGCCTCGCTGAGTGTAGCTCCGGCTGCGACATGAGTAATAGCCTCTCGAATCATAGAACCCTCCTTTATTATGTAGTGCGCAATCAATTGCACCCTACATAGTATGTTTATCGCTCAAGAAAATTTCGTAGCAGGTCCTTACCAACAGGGGTCATAATCGACTCTGGATGAAACTGCACACCTTCAACGGGATAGGTACGATGCTTGAGACCCATGATGAGACCATCCTCTGTTTCAGCAGTAATCTCTAACACACCTGGTAGGGATGCACGTTCGACGATGAGGCTATGATAACGGTTTGCATCGAACGGTTGTGGTAAGCCGCGAAATACTCCCTGTTCAGAATGATGCATTGGCGATGTTTTGCCATGCATAGGCTCTGGTGCTCGAATGACGCGCCCTCCATAGACCTGTCCAATTGATTGATGACCGAGGCAAACTCCAAGTAATGGAATACGAGGCCCAAAGGTCTCGATAACCTGGCATGAAAGTCCAGCTTCATTTGGTGTACATGGTCCAGGCGAGACGACGATGTGACTCGGTTGCAATACCTCAATTTCGTCGAGCGTAATCTGGTCATTGCGGTGTACTTGCACATCGGCACCGAGTTCCGAGAGATATTGGTACAGGTTATAGGTAAAGCTGTCGTAGTTATCAAGGAGTAGTAACATAACTAATCTCCTCCCCCTTCTCTGTGTGTTTTGGCAATAAGCTCGGCTTCATCAAGGGCACGTAATAAGGCTTTTGCTTTGTTCAGACTTTCCTGATATTCAGTAGAGGGGTCGGAGTCGGCAACGACTCCACATCCTGCCTGAATATAGGCACGACCATTCTTTATGACCATTGTACGCAAGGCAATCGCGGTTTCCTGGTTGCCTGAATGACTGAAATAACCAACGGCACCCGCGTAGATACCGCGTTGCTCACCCTCTAGCTCACTGATAATCTCCATTGCACGAATCTTGGGCGCGCCCGAAACTGTGCCTGCTGGAAAGCCAGCGCGTTGTGCATCATAGGGTGTCATATCTTTTCGTAGCTGTCCTGTTACGTTCGAGACAAGATGCATAACGTGCGAGTAGCGTTCGATCTCCATCAGTTCGCTAACCTGCACAGTTCCTGGCGTACTGACGCGTCCCACGTCGTTACGCGCGAGGTCAATCAGCATGACATGCTCGGCTCGTTCCTTTGGGTCGCTTTGCAGTTCTTTGGCTAACGCTTCGTCGCTTTGTCTATCCACTCCGCGTGGGCGTGTGCCTGCGATGGGGCGGATGGTCACTTCGTTATCCTCGAACCGTACAAGCAATTCGGGTGAGGCTCCAACGATATGAAAATCGTCCAGGTCGAGATAGAACATATACGGCGAAGGATTGATGGCGCGTAACGCACGGTATACTGTGAATGGTGATGCGTTGACATGTCGGCTCAGGCGTTGAGACGGCACAACTTGAAAGACATCGCCCGCTTTGATGTATTCTATCGAGCGACGTACCATATCTTCAAACTCGTCCTGTGTGCGGTTGGATGTGACGCGCAACGCTGCCGTATCATGCGTTGGTTCTGGCTCTTCGGGCACATGTACAGGCTGGCTCAAGCGATGTTGTACATCATCAATAATCGCCATGCCGCGCTTGTATTCGGCCTCAAGATCGGGCGCGTCAAGGTGCAGGTGTGTGACAATGCGAACACGATGCTTGACGTGATCGAAGATGAGCAGGGTCTCAGTAAAACAAAAGACCGCTAGTGGTAGACCAAGTTCGCTCTTTTCAGGTACGGGAAGACGCTCAAAACGTGCCACGGAGTCATACGACAGATAGCCAACAGCACCACCGTGAAACTGAGGCAACTCATCGCGTGCGGCTCCTCGATAGTCCATAAGCTGAAATTGTCCAAGCTCAGACTCGATAAACGCGAGTGGATCACGGCAAGGAACATCTTCACTTGTAGAGGTGTCGCCATGCATTCTACGTAGTGTTGCTGTTTCGTCCCGGTGTGTCATGACCATATAGGGATCGATGCCGATGAACGAGTAGCGAGCAACACGTTCGCCTCCGCTTACGCTCTCAAGCAGAAAGCTATACGGGCGTTGCGCCGTTTTACAATACGCTGAAACAGGCGTTTCCATATCCGCGAGAATATCGCGGTACAGTGGGAGCAACGGGCGTTTCTCAGTGTGAATGCTTGAGACATTGCGTAGCCGTTGCGTCTCCTCAAATGTTGGATAATACATATAGTATCCTTCTTATGTTTCCTTCGTAGCGACCAGATTTATCGCGTCTTCGGCCGATGTATCGGCGGTAATCTTTTCGTTATTTCATATGGGAGCACAATTTCGCGCAATGAAGTGCGCCTCGGACGCCGTAAACGTAGTCCCTACGAAGGGAGAGAATTTATCCTAATCCGACGACATTTTTGATATCACGCATGGTTGCCTCAGCGAGTGGACGTACTGCATCGGCTCCCTGCTTGAGAATACCTTCCAGTATTGGCAGATCGTTGACGAGTTCGTAGTAGCGTTTCTGAATTGGTTCGAGTGTCGCTACAAGCTGATCGGTAACGGCGGTTTTGACGGCACCATAGCCACTTCCTGCAAACTCGGTCTCGATATCCTCCTGTGACTTGCCCGTAAGCATCTGGTAAATGGTCAGAAGGTTGGTGATACCAGGACGCTGTGGGTCAAATTTGGCAAGACGATCAGAATCGGTGGTGGCGCGTCCAATCTTTTGTTTAATCGTTTTCGCGTCGTCGAGTAGATTGATACGTGAAGCCGGATTGACCGCACTCTTGCTCATTTTGCTCGTTGGGTCGTCAAGGGACATGATGCGTGCACCTACCTGACGGATTTGCCCCTCTGGAATGGTGAACACTTCTTTGTTGTAGCGTGCGTTGAAGCGTTGCGCGAGATCGCGTGTTAGCTCGATATGCTGACGCTGATCGTCGCCGACGGGTACATAATGTGTCTGGTAAAGCAGAATGTCACATGCCATCAAAACGGGATAGCAGTATAAACCAGTGTCTACGCTGTCCGCATGGTCGCCAGCCTTTGTTTTGAACTGGGTCATACGATTCAACCAGCCCATCGGCGTGAAGCAATTCATAATCCAGCTTGCTTCGGCGTGTTCATGAACGTGTGATTGTACAAACAATTTACAGTAACGTGTATCCAGACCACAGGCAAGATAGAGTGCGGCAAGTTTACGCGTATTCATGTGCAACTCTTGTGGGTCAATTGGTAACGTGATGGCGTGTAGATCGACGATACAAAAAATGTTGTCGTATTCTGCCTGTGCCGTGACCCAATTGCGAATAGCTCCCAGGTAGTTGCCTAAGTGAATGTTGCCTGTTGGCTGTACGCCAGAGAAGACACGCTTCTTGACGGGTGTCGAGTTGGCAGCAGATTGTACATCTTGATGAATTTCGATTGACATAATGCATCCTCCCTCAACAATAGAAAAGACCGGAAAAAGACCAATAAAAAACGCCCCTCATCCACACAGGGACGAGAAGCGTATAGCTTTCGTGGTACCACCCTCATTCAGACTACCCACATATATACTTTTTCTGTTGTGGGTACTCTCTTCATTTGCCGGATACATAGCGCAATGCTGTTATGAGCAGATACGTAGATATCCTGTCCTCGATAACGGGGGACATTCCGATAAAGCACTACTTGTTCGTCACTCTCGTGAGAAATGTTCGTCTTTCGCTCCCAGGTCCATTCCATAACCGCAATGGTGTCGGTTTCCACCAGCCCAACTCTCTGTGCCCTTTGTAAGGCTATGTACTCTTCCTGTTCGATGCGTTCCATATTCAGTTGTGTATACATCCAGTATAGAGGTGTTTGCCAAATGTGTCAAGTACGAGTTTTTACGCTTTTACGCCACGTAGCGCATTGTGGGGAGCATGACAGGGGCAAGCCCTGTCACTACTATATATGAAGCTGCATGGCTACGTCGGTCAGTATAGTAGTGACAGGGCTTGCCCCTGTCATGGCGTTGTGTCAAGTGCATATTTCACGCCACATGGCGCATATCATACACCTCCACCTCTTTGCTCAAGTGACGCCGATAAATACGCACATAATGAATGCTGTCGTTGAGCGACAACACAAGATACTCTACGTTGTCGCCGTCTAAGGGGCGGACATTGAGCGTACCATGTTTGGTGAGTCGAAAGGTGCGTTCTTCATGAGCATCTAAGATACCTAGCAGGTGGTAATTGTGATAGATACGCCATGAAAGCTGCGTCGTATTTTCTACCATCAATGCCTCGTTATCACCCGCAAAACGCAGACGCACACGACGAAGTACGCGTCCCAACCAACCACCAGAACGTTGTGGCGATGTTTGAAGTGGAGATCTCTCTGTTTCTGTTACTTCTGATGTTGTGTTGAGCATATTTATTACCTGAACCTCTCAATGCATATTGAGACCCATATATGGACCTCGTTTATCTTACAAGCGTAAAACGTTCATCTTCTACAGCGACAGGAGTATGGCAGATAGCATGAATGCGTTCATCGAGTGAAAGTTCGCCCCACTTTTTACGAGAGGGTGTATGACTACGTGCTGCCAATGCGTGTAAACCTTGACACATTTGTTCGCGTCCAATCCATTGCACAACCATTGTGTCTGCTCGACGTGCTGTTCGGCGTGTTTGATAACCGAGAAGCCAGAAGAAGGCAATACTTAGTACACATAAACTTCCAATAAGCGAAAGCATGACAGGAGTGGGAATCGTGCGCAAGAATACGAAAACGAGTGCAATGGCAAGTAAGGGTGTAAACAGTAGTGTTGACAGCAGAATCTGTGGTAGTGCGTAAGCAGCGTGATGCATATACTTGTAGCGTGCGACACCACTTGCCAAGAGGACATCAAGTTCAGCTTGACTAAGCGAAAATCCTCCATGTGCTGGGAGTGTGAGCCGAATTGCACGTCTTTTGAGCAGAGAAACAGAGACAAAGGGAACGTCAACGCGCTGTTGGAATGCCCATTGTACACTTTGTGTAACACGAGGTATATCCGCTTGAAAAGCGATGTGTCTAATCCTCTCTTGTATATCTGCTTGAAAGGCGATGTGCGTAAGTCTCTCTTGCACAGTGAAAGGAAACGCCTGAGTAGCCCGCTGCCACTTGGGACGAAGCCAGGGTCTGCTAGGGCGACGAGGGGATAGCTGTGATGAAAGATGTGACCAGGACGACGGAGGAAGTGGTTGCTCTGGTAAAGCCGGTCCGTAATACATACTAAGCTGCTCTTCTAGCATCCCTTGCTCATCATCTGTTTCATGCTCTGAATACTGCTCTGGCATCGTCTTTCACTTCCTTTCTTTCAACAGCAAGATACGACAACGTTCACGAGCACGGTTCAATCGTGATTTTACAGTTCCGATAGGCCAGTCTAACACCATTGCGATATCTGCCTCAGTCAAGTCGGCACCATAGCGTAAAGCAATCACACGGCGATGATCTGCGCTCAATTGTGCCAGAATGTGTCGTATTTCTTCGCGTTGTGCGACTTGCTCTTGTAGATTTGTATTCGCGTCTACCTGCTCATACTCACGAAGTGCTTCCAAAGAGATTGGAACCTTATAGCTATGTTGTCGCTCCATCACATCGAGTGCATGCCGATAAAGGATACGTAGAAACCAGGGACGAAATGGTTGCCCTAACTGGAAACGTGGAAGTCCGCGCCATGCAAGAACAAACGCACCCTGCGTGATCTCCTCTGCGAGTGGGCGAGAATGACAGAGGCGTAGAGCCGTTGCCATTGCTAGGGCATGATGAGCATCCCAGAGATGGCGAAATGCCTCCTGGTCTCCATACACTGCCTCTCTAATGAACTCATCTTCGCAGGTGTCCACAATCGTTTCCTCTTTTCATAATGCATTACGGCAGGAGTGAGCCAAAAGGTTCCCAAAAGAAGAACGAGGATATCTAATTGCTAGATATCCTCGTTCCCCAACGACATTGCACGATTGTTGTATTAGAGCGTGCGCATGAGATACATCACGCTATTGACGTAGTTCCAGTTGAAGATGCCACGATGCTGTACTGCCCAACCGCCTTCGTTGTAGGCACTGATGACTTGATAGAGATTGCCGTGAAAGGTATTCCAGAGCCAACTCAGGTACGTGACACCGAGATTGAGATTGTCCCACAATTTGTAGGGGTCACGCCGTATTCCTGTACTGCTGTTGATGGTCATTGCTGTATAGGGCATAAGTTGCATAACGCCAATGCCGCCATCACGCGCAATTACATGCTGTGTCCAGCCGCTCTCTTGCCAACCAATGGCGAGAACAAGATTGGCAGGTAAACCGTAGTTCGCAGCAAGCTGTCGTAGTTGTGCCGCGACCTGACTTCGTGATGACCAATCCAACGCATTGTAGTTGTACCATGGAACAACACCGCTACCATAGATACCGCTTACGCCACTAGTTACACCTGAATAGCCCGAACCCCCACTTGTCGTAGCACTTCCTACTGCATAGGGGATACAAACTTGGCGTCCCGCAAAGATGAGATTGATATTACCTATACCATTTACTTGTGCCAATGTCCAGATATTTATATGATGACTAGCTGCAATATTGGCTAACGTATCGCCAAAGCGAATGGTGTACCAGGAACAAGCATGTCCACTCCCAGGGTTTGCTGCATGTGCATTGGGTTGTACATTGTGAGTGAGTAAAAGAGAACCAAACAACAGGACAACTGTACAAACAATGAGTACAATATGTTTATATATGTATGGTTTCAAACGCATCGTGTTCGTCCTTCCGTGTAGTGCATGTCGCTGTATAGTGATGTGTGTTGGTGATGTTATGCTCATAATTGTTACACCGCTCCTTTCCCTCTCACTATAAGCACTACAAAAATCGGTATGTGTCGATGCATTACTGTAGGGACCGATTTATCGCGTCCTGGGGTGGGGCTGGTGCGCAACACGTTGGTAACGATGCATTTCCAATGTGTTTCCCCAGCCCCTTCCCAGGACGCGATAAATCGATCCCTACAATTCATGTGATTTGGTTAATCAAGATATATCAGACAGATGCCTTCTCAGGGAGGTATTTATCAGCATGTCCCAGAGGCGTAAACGAGAATGAGAATGCAATGAGGGAAATGAGGATGCCAATGATACCATATATAAGGGCGATATTGTGAGTCCAACTAATAACAAACCCTCCAAGTAGAGACCCTAGAGGAATAGCCGACCATGCCAGGACACCCGCGATGCTCATAACACGACCTAGCATGCTGTTGGGGACGATAACTTGTCGCAGGCTACCCGTGTTGATGTTGAAGAGTATCCCAAGTCCTCCTATACATGCCCACAGGAGTATCCCAATCCAATACCAATGCGTAAACGCTAGTACAACGACAAGTATTCCTTCCGTCATAAGTGCACCGAGTGCTACCGTGCTGAACGACCAGCGTTTGCGGAGTGGGCCTGCCAGCAACGAAAGAACGACAATACCAACACTACCCGCCGAGTAAAGCAAACCTACCTGTGTATCATTAGCCTGAAATTGCACTTTTGCGAAGAGGACAAGTTGTGTACTGACCGTCGTTGCTACAAAATTCACCAAGGCCATCATCAGTGAAATGTTGCGTAAGACAGGATGTCCAAGCACGTAGCGCAAGCCATCCATGACATCACGCATAATACTTTTTGGCTCTTCTTGCATCTCGCCCTTGAGAGGGTTGAAACTCATGCTAATCAAAGCTAACGAACATGCCGATAGAATAAATGAGGAGGCATCTACAAGCAGGAGCGTCGAGAGCGGGACGAGTGCTACTAGCAATCCAGCTAATAATGGACCGAGCACACTTGCCGCCGAATAGCTAGCTTGTATACGTCCGTTCGCTGTAACCAAATCGTCCTTGTTAACAAGATTGGGGATAGCCGCGAACTGTCCAGCCTCGAAGCAAATGGTAAGTGTCGATTGTATGAAGCCCACGACATAAATCCACCAGATCGAAAGGGTACCAAATGCGGCTAACAAGGGGATTGAAGCGATAATCAATGCGCGTGCTATATCGGTGAAAATCATCATGCGCTTACGATCTACGCGATCTACCCATGCGCCTAACAGCAGCCCAAAGAGTAAGTATGGAACGAACTCTGCAGCGGTTGCAATGCCAAGATTGAGTGCGGAACCAGTAAGTTTATAGATCAGTAATGGTAGCGCGAACTGTGTCACCGAACTACCAAGATTGGAGATGGTTTGCCCCGCCCAATATTTCCAAAAGTCACTGCTGAACGGCTGCTTTATGCCTGCAACTCCTGTGTTTTTGTTGCTCATATTGGCCTCCTGCTTATTTATGCTTCGCTTTCTTCGCTAGAAGGGTGCTTGTTATCGTGCTGTAAGTATGATGGTGCTACAAATATTGCGGAGTAGAAACCATACACCTGCCCATCAGGATCAGGTGATTCCTGTATAAGATCGTCAATAATTGCGGATATACGCTTGCTATACTCCTCTGCGCGTGCTGCTGATAAGCGTGCATGTGGAAAAGCATTGGTACAGTATTTATCTGGGGATGCTGTATCTCGCTTGTTGTTTGCATTCTCGGAGAGCGTTTCAACTAACTCATCTCGTGCCTTTGTATGCATATCTAGTACAATGGTCGCTTTGTCTCCGACCTCTAATGGAAAATCATAGACGAAGATACGCGCTGTACGCGTGTAGTACTTCGCAACAATGCCATGAACAAGGCGACGCGCAGCGATTTGCGCGAGTCCGGCAACTTCAAGCACCTGGAGATGATGCCCAATCGTTCCAGGTGCGATACCTAATTTGTCCGCGATTTGTTTGGCCGTCGCTGGTTGCAGTTGAATAATACCCAGGATACGTGAACGTGTAGTATCGCCAAGTGCTTTCAGTTGCTGCACTGTATTGACTGTGAGCCGCACCGGAATTTCGGGCATTACGACAGGTACGTCTTCTGCCAACACCTCTTCGGTTTCTTTGCTTTCCATGTTTCATTCTCCTCACATAAATATAGAACGTACTGCTAATACAGTACGTTCTATATTTATAACACGATAAAGAGGGAATAGCAAGTTCATTTCATTTTTAATTCCTATCTCCCTTGACTCTCCTTTCACCAAGAGGTTTTTAAGGAACAGATGAATTGTCTGTAGGGACCGATGTATCACGTCCTCTTA
>CAZZVE010000005.1:81292-82803 GCA_964657325.1 uncultured Ktedonobacterales bacterium | reverse complement strand
AAAGATCAATAGTGTATACTCTCTATAATGCTTACAATAGGCAAGCTACGTAGCATTTACTACAGAGGGAGAAAGTATCATCATGACTGAAATCATGAAACAAACACGTAGTATTTGTTCCATATGTGGAGAAATTGTTCCCGCCTCATACGAAGTGCGAGAGCATGAACAAGTCTTCTTCACACGTACATGTCCCACACATGGTGTCGTCGATACTGATCTAGGCTATCATGCAGACTTCTATCGTAAATCGTTTCAGGTAGAGAAGCTCATGATTGCCCGTTATGGTGACGGTGGCAATACAGATATTTCGCAGGGACTTTCGCCCTTCCCGCTACGTAAGCCTGCGGGTCTTGCGATCATAGAAGTGACGGAACGTTGTAACCTGACCTGTCCCATGTGCTATGCCTACTCAAGTCCATCTGAGCGTGACTATTCACTTGAAGAGATCGAGATGCGTCTGGATCAACTCATAGCGGTTGAGGGCAAAGGTATCTCGCTGCAAATCTCCGGTGGTGAACCATCTGTACGTAAGGACCTCGATCAAATCGCGGCAATGGTCAAGCGCAAAGGCTTCGGGCAGTTAGAGATGGTGAGCAATGGCATCCGTTTGGCACGTGAACCAGAGTTTGCACAAAAGCTTATGGAGTGGGGCTTTACCTCCGTGTACCTGCAATTTGATAGCACACGACCAGAAGATATCATCAAACTACGCAACGAAGACTTGTGGGATGTACGCGTAAAAGCTATTGCCGCCCTTGAACGTGCTCATCTGCCCTCAACGCTTGCCGTGTCTTTATATGATGGATTAAATACCGACCAGATTCAGCAGGTCATACACTTCGCATGGCAACATCCAGATACTGTATGCGCCATTGCGTTTCAGGCTGCAACACCCTTTGGTCGTTTCCAGGTGGATAATACAGATGGCACAGAGGGAGAACAGAAGCCGCTACGTAAATTGCGCATGCCCGAAATACTTAAACTGATCGAAGAGCAAGCGGGCGTCTCGCAAGACCTCTTCTTCCCCGTTGGTGAGGGATCACCACTCTGCAATACCTTCTCGCTTCTCAAGCACACAAAGGACGGCTACAAACCTATCGCGCCAAACTTCACGCTTAAGGAGTTTATGGAGGTCGTCGGGCCACGTCCAAATATGACGCTACGTATGCTCACACGTGGTCGCGCCGCCATCTTGCCACAACTGGTAACAAATATTGGGGGTAGTCTCAAGCTCATGAAGACGCTCTGGCCTCACATTGGTACCGACCCTTCGTTCTGGACAAGTCGTAAGACGTTAACGCTCTTCGTCAAACCTTTCATGGATGAAAGCGACATCGACATGAGCCGTATCGAACGCTGCTGCTTCCATAACGCATCACCTCGCGGGGTGATGTCGTTCTGTGCGTTAAATGCCAAGATGCGACCAGCGCAACCACATGCCCAAGAAAGCGCGTTCGTGCCATTACCAACACGCCGTGTGAAGCTGGTACAACCGATAAGTGGTTAAA
>CAZZVE010000005.1:28424-81192 GCA_964657325.1 uncultured Ktedonobacterales bacterium | reverse complement strand
TGCCCTGGTCCCTCTTTGAAGCCTTACGTTAACGCCTATGAGGCTTGCCCCTGTCATGTCTCCCATGCACCCTTTTAGAAATTTACATAGGTTTCTGAGCACGGATGAATGCACTGACAAATTTTCCGTCCAGTTCATCGCGCTCGGCTTGAGACAATTCAGCGATAGCCGCACTTGCTCCACTTTCTGCGGCCTCTTGTAGACTATAGCGTCGTGTAACCTCAATCTCGATAGCAGTAAACCCTGCTTCGTTTAATAGACGCCTGTACACCTCTTCTTCCAGTGCTCCAGCAATACAACCAGCCCATGCCTCCATGTCTTTTTGAATAACAGACGGCAAATGACCCTGTATCACGATATCAGAGACCGCGAAACGTCCACCAGGAGTCAGTACACGGTATGCCTCTCGCAAAACCTGATGTTTATCAGCAGAAAGATTAATCACACAGTTGGAAATGATAACATCTACACTTTGATCAGGGAGTGGTATCGCTTCAATGATCCCCTTGAGGAATGTTACATTTTTAACGCCTGCCTCAACCCGATTGCGTTCTGCTACCTCAAGCATAGCATCTGTCATATCGAGACCGTAGGCAAACCCTGTGGGGCCAACACGCTGTGCCGACAATAAAACGTCAATTCCTCCCCCGCTGCCGAGGTCAAGCACTTTCTCACCTGCATGCAGTTCCGCGAGAGCCGTTGGGTTTCCACAGCCGCGAGAGGCAAGGGTTGCCGCAATTGGTAAACCATCGAGTTCTGTTGTGCTATATAAATTACGAGTAATTGGATCATCCATTGTTGACGTACAACAATCGCTCCCACAACAACCACGTTGGGATGCATTGTCAGATTTTGTTATCTGTACAATGCTCTGCGTGTATCGCTCCTTGACAAGACTACGTAACTGCTCATCATTGGTTGGTTTTGTTGACATGTTCGTCATCCTTTACGTCTATGTTTTTCATGAGATGCCAATATTGTAGTAAACCACTGGCATCTTGCTTATTTCTGTCCTTATAGACGATGAGGAACCTAAAAGGACGCAAGTATGAAGAGTTCTTTTGTCATGCTTGTTACATAGTACAAGAACAGGACAAACAACACTCGTTTCTAGGATGATACTCAATAATGCCTCCGCGACGGTCAAGCACAAAATGACAACATTCGAGTAACTTCTGCTTTAGCTTCTCCCGTGCTCTTTGTACTCTCGATTTTGCACCAGAGAAGGAGAGATGTAATTGTTCGGCAAGCTCTCGTTGTGTTAGACCCTGATACTCTGTTAGGAGGAGTGCATCTCGATAAAGTGAGGGAAGTTGATCAACCATATCCTTGAGGCAAGGAAGCAATAGTTGTTCTACGCCTTCCTGCGTAGGTTCTTGTGGTATATCAAATGTTTCTGGAAGAGTCTGCGTAATCTTTTGAGAACGATAGTAATCATAGATAGTACGACGTGCAATTTGGTATAGCCATGCTTGAAGCTTTTCTTCGTCATGGAGTGTTTCAATGTGCATATGGATTTTGAGAAAGACATCTTGCAGAATGTCTTCCGCGACAGCTTCATTATGTATATATTTGAGAATGAAATGATTAATGGGTATTCGAAAAGTATCCCAAGCTTGCTCTGTTGTCAGCATACAATTTGTTTTCCTCTCCTGGACTCTCATATAATACACCATAACAAAGACGGAGACATCTCCAAAAGGACGCAGCGAAAAGATGTTATGAGGTTACACACATACCCTACAAGATTTCTTTTTGTAGGGTATGTGTAATGTTCTTTTGAAAGGCAAAAACTGAACATGCTCTACTCGATTATCATGCCAGTGTTGAATGAGGAGGCTGTATTAGAACGATATCTTCTGCCCCTCACACAACAATGCGCCCCTCATGAGTACGAGTTGCTTATTGTAGACGGTGGTAGTACAGATGCTACCGTGACTGTTGCTGAACACTACGGCACAGTCATTCATTCAGCACGAGGTCGCGCCACACAGATGAACTGTGGAGCAAAGGCAGCAAGAGGTGATATTCTTCTGTTTCTCCATGCTGACACACTGCTACCTGATAATGCTTTTGCTGCTATCGAGCAAGCGCTCGCGTCACCAAGAGTTGTAGCTGGTGCATTCAAACTCTGTTTTAATTGTGATAAACTGCTCTACAGGCTTGTTGCCTTCGCTACCAATCTGCGTTCACGCATCACCAACGTGTTTACAGGGGATCAGGCATATTTTATTCGTACTGAAAGTTTTCGAGCGGTGGGTGGTTATCCTGACCAGCCATTAATGGAAGACCTGGAAATCATCACACGCTTGCGCTCAATTGGGAGAGTTGTGTTGGTGCCTTCCTATGTGACAACATCAGCACGACGGCACGAAAAGACAGGCTTGTTACGTAGTGTGCTCTTTATGTGGTATCTCCGCACGCTCTACAAATTCGGCGCATCGCCTTTGCGCCTACAACAGATGTACCTCGATATTCGCTAAAGGGTTTGTCTATGCCACAGCTTTCGATTATCATTCCAACATTCAACGAGGAAGCCTGCATTGAGAAAACACTTTTGCGTATACAGGAATGCGCTCCCGATGCCGAAATTCTTGTTGTTGATGGCGAAAGTACGGATAAGACCGTTGCTGTTTCAAGTCAGCATGTGCGTGTCATTATCACGAAGCGTGGACGTGGAGGACAATTGAATGCAGGCGTAGCAGCAACTCAAGGAAACATTCTACTTTTTCTGCATGCCGATACATTTCCTGAGCAAACTGGCATCGCTGAATTGCTTGATATGATGCAAGATGAAAACGTAGACGGTGGTGCATTTCGGATGCGTTTCGATGATACACGTCCTATCTATCGGCGTATCTGCGAGAATATCACACAACGCTCGTTGCGTACAAAGAGTTATACAGGCGATCAAGCTATTTTCACTCGACGCAGTGTTTTTCAAAGGTTAGAAGGGTATCGGGAGTGGCCTTTCATGGAAGACGTTGACTACAGCGAACGGATGGGAAAAGTGGGAAGTGTCGTGTTGCTCAACGCCGAAGTCGAGACCTCTGCACGCCGTCATCAGCGTTGGGGTTTGCTCCGTACGCAGCTCACTGTTGTCCTCATTCGCATTCTTTACCTGCTCAAAGTACATCCCGCACTCTACGAGTGGCTTTGGCCACCAATACGGTAGTATGATACAGTTACATTTGTACCTGATACATATGTTTGTTCGTTATCAAAAAGGACCATAAAAAATAAAGAGAGTGCCCTTGCTATGGCAGATTTTGTTACACAACCTGAGAACGTCACTTCCAATACTTCGGCTGTAATAGTTGAGGAAACACAAGAGAACGGTATTCAACCACTACGGGATGAAGAGAAGAAAATTCTTTCTTCGCCCACTGTCTGGACACCACGCTTCATCATGGTCTTTTTCTTGACTGTAGTCGGCGGTTTAAGCGTCGAAAGCGTGCTCACACAAGGGTGGCTGAACAAAGCGTACAAAGCCGAATGGGTGCTTCTCATCCATGTACTACTTATATTGATAAGCTTTATTGTCCTTAGCATAAAAGGACGTTCTACGTGGATACGTATAGGAAGTACCTTTGGGAGTATTTGGGCAGTATTCACAGGTGCGAGTTATGTGGCAACACTACTTGGCATAAGTGGACGTTCACTCATCGCTCTGCAATTTCAAGCTGTAATGGCATGTACACTCCTCGCAACCTTTATCTGTTTTTCTACACATCGTATTCCGTTTCGACGTTGGGATAGTCTATTTTTTTGGCTTGTCCCACTTGTAGGTGGAGGAGCAGTTGGAGTGCTCTACATACTCTCTCGAAATGATCCACATCATACAAGGGTACTTGCTAGTGTGACAATTACTGTTTTACTTTCTCTTTGTGTTGCAATTTGGTGGCTACGCCCCTCGTGTTGGAGAAGCCAAACCTGTGTTACATTTCTTTTTGGTATAGTTGCACTCCTGCTTTTATTTGTACCATTCATGAGTAACGATACGCTCGGTACCCCCTTCTTTTTCTCGCAAGTGCTTTTGCTTTGTGTTTTGTTAGGAGTGATGAGAGTGTTACAGGGCGAGATACAACATCTTTAGAAGATGAGTAAAGAGGATTTTTACACCTTCTTACATCTATAACTTATCCATTCTGTTTCGCAACCATTGCACAGCAATCAGCGTCTTAGCATCCACGATATCGCCATTGTCTAATGCTTGCCAGAGTTCGGGGAGCGTCATTTCTACCAGCTCGATATCTTCGTGCTCAGATACTTTTCCTCCACCTGCAGAAACACGATCTGAGTTGCTAACCTCGGCGTAGTAGAGCATGTTGCGTTCAGATGTCCCTCCTGGAGAGACGTAGAACGTGGCGATATGTGTCAATGGTTCGTGTACCTCGTAGCCAATTTCTTCACGGATTTCGCGTCGAATCGTCTCTTCGGGTTGCTCGCCCTTGTCAATGACGCCAGCAACCACCTCTTGTATCCAGCCTAGCCCTTTTTCGTAGGTGGGATATCGGAATTGCTCTATAAGCAGAACTTTTTGCGTATCTTTATTTAAGAGCAAGGCTGCCGCCGAGTCACCACGCTCGAATACAAGCCGATGTACTGTATCACTCATTTGACCGTTAAATTTTTGGAAGCGTAGAGTAGCCTCATCTATTTTGAACTTGTCATCGAACACGGTTCGTTTATTCTGGATTTCTACGTTTCTCATGTGCACACATCCTCCTTAAATATTTCATGATAATAACACGTTTTCTATTGTCTCAAAGTGAACAGTGGTTGTAATATGTAACATAGTAATTGTGCTTATTACAGTGTCAACAAGCAGGAGAGTTATGAGCAAAGAACTTGGCACAACAAAACAAGACTTCAAAAAAGACCTCAAACACTTATACAATCCCTCACCACGAGAGGTGACAGTAGTTGAAGTTCCCAAGATGACCTTTTTAATGTTGGACGGTACGGGCGACCCAAATACTGCTCAGGAATATAAAGATGCTGTTGAAGCTCTCTACTCAGTAGCTTATACGATAAAGTTTCTGCTCAAGAAAGAAGTTTCGCTCGATTATGCTGTCATGCCTCTTGAGGGTTTATGGTGGACAGAAGCAGAAGGAGGGATGAACGTCAGTCGGGAGAACTGGCAGTGGACAATGATGATTATGCAACCGAATGTTATCAAAGATGAATGGTTTACTACTGCTCTGACACAGGCGAAACGGAAGAAAAACCTGCCTATATTGGACAAAATGCGCTTGGAAAGCCTTTACGAAGGGACAGCAGTTCAGATTATGCATGTCGGCCCGTTTGCGACCGAGGGGCAAACTATCGAGAGGATTGAACGGTTTATCGAAGAACACCACTATTTCACCCAAGGCAAACATCACGAAATCTATCTCAACGATCCTCGCAAAATAGCACCTGAAAAGATGCATACTGTTCTCAGACAACCAGTAAAACGCTCTTCAATTGAAGAGTGATGCAGTCCAAATTCACGAACAATCCTTGTTACTGCTTCAGCACGCCCGTCATGACAAGGACGATCACTAGAGCACCCACACCATTATTGAGCAGGTGGAGCAAAATTCCGGGCCAGATTGAACGTGTACGCCAACGTACAAAGGCCAGCGCAAGGCCAATGAAAAAGAGAACGGCAAAGGAGCCGAGGTCGGCGTGCGCGATTGCAAAGAGCAGTGAACTCAGGAGAATTGCTACAGTGACAGGCATGCGATTGAGGAAGCCAGCGAAGACGAAGCCACGAAAGAAAGTTTCCTCGCAAACAGGAGCAACCAGCACACTTGCGATAAGTGTTGCATACGTCGTTAATGGCGCATCTTTGCTTTGCTGTAGAATTACTTGATCGTTCGTCTGTAAATTCAGATGAAACACGGTGATAACATACTGGTAAAAGCCATTGACGAGATAAAAAGCGAGGAATAGCAAGACGATCATACTCAACGTACTCAACCATTGAAAGCGTCTGAAGCCTAACGCGTTAAAAACCGAGCGGCGGTGATTACTAAAAGCTGAAACAGTACGGTTAGCGAAGTAAAATGGCGCAATAAGAAATGCACCTTCGACCAGGACGGAGAAGAGAAAGGTAACGATGGCACTAATTAGGTCCGCTTGTGGTGAAAGATGCCGAGGTTGTGTTGGCTTTCCACTTGTGTTAAGACCAGCAAGACTCAGCGCAAGAATTATCCAGGGAACAAGAGTGAAGAACGTACCAACCAGTGTTTGTCGAAGGGACCAAGGTGTTTGCTCTAATTTTTGCTCAACCACTGTTTCTCTCTCGTCTTTCCATATACAAGTATACCATAAAAGGTGCCTCTTTGTCTGTAGTCATACTTCTATTGTTCTCAAGATGATGTGGTATACTACGTTCATTGCAAATTTATTATCATACAAACTGCCAATAACGTCCAGGCAGTTCGTAGTAAAATAGACTATAACCACTACTCCCATAAGTTAGGAAGGATATCCGGTTGGCGGGCACAATAAACACAAATCCATCTGAAAACTCAAATTGGCGTAAGCATAGGAATGCCTGTCCATTCTATCGTGAGCGTTGGTTTCCTTGCAATGATGTGAACGCTGGTGAGCCAATGTATCAGGTCTTTTGTCTGAAAAACACTCCTCCAGTCACACAAGAAGAGCAAGAAAAGTGCTTTCGGAGTAAAACATGCTGCTGGCGACTCGCAGAGAAAAAGCGAGCGAAACAAGCCTCCACTCCTGAAGAAACACCTCTAGCATCATTTTAAGCACAGAAGAATGGAAATATGGGTTGCATTCGATACATCGAATGCAACCCATATTTCCATTCTTCTGTGCTTGTGCGACAGCTATTCGTGAACCCAAGGTTCTGTAACAACCGTATAGCTTACCAACTCTTCTGGCTTGAAGAACAGGCTAATTTCCTTTGCAGCATTCTCTGGACTATCTGAGCCGTGAATGATATTGAAACCAATTTCAATAGCATAATCACCGCGAATAGTGCCAGGAATGGCCTCGGCTGCATTAGTGGCACCCATCGTTGTGCGTACAACGCTAATAGCCTTTGGTCCCTCTACCACACCAACAACAACTGGTCCAGAGGTAATGTGCTTAACGAGACCAGGATAAAAGCCCTTGCCTTTATGTACGCCGTAGTGTTCCTCGGCGAGTTCTGGCGTAATGTGAATAAGTTTCAGCGCGGCGAACTTAAGCCCGCGTTGCTCAAAACGTGCGAGTACATTACCAATAATGCCTCGCTGTACCCCTTCGGGTTTTACGATAATAAGTGTCTGCTCCATATGGCTATTGCTAGCTCCTTCGTTATTGTTTAATAGCTTGCCACCAGTTGCATGATCTGGCGACAAACTTTTTTCATTTCTAAGCGGATGCGCCCGATGTTACCGGAACTCCGCGTTGTCACGACGAGAATGAGATCACCCGCCTCTTCCATTTGAATGGTCCCGTCTTGAGTCTCAATAATGATACGGTGCGTTTCACCTTGACTGATCTGCGCCGTATAGTTTGTGGTAGAGCCAAAGGCGGCTGCCGACATTGCCCCAATCACTTCCTCATCTTCGCTATGCAGTGTTCCCGAAACGATGAGGCCATCCTTCCCAACAATAATTGCCCCATATACATCATCCAGATCGGTCAAGCGTTGCAGAATTGTTTCCATGATTGACTCCCTCCTTCCGACGCTTTAGACTTTTGCCTTCTTTGCCATTGTCAGTGCTTTATTATATGCCTCCATCGCTTGCAAGTACTCGCCTTGACGCATGTAAGCATCACCCAGCACCCGGTAGCCAGCGGAATACGTTGGAGCAAGCTTTAGTAATGCACGTACATTACTGACAACCTCGTCAAGCAGTTCAGGCGCACTTTTGATGATGATGCGGTACTCCTGCATTGCTTCGTCGTAATCGCCAACAAGCTGATGTTGATAACCCTGTATCAATCGCTCTTGCAGATGTCGCGCTCCCTCTTTTCCACTACCACTCGCAGATGTTGACTTGTGTTCGTTACCACGTCCTTTACTAGCTGATTGATACGGTGTTGCATACACTGACGAGTGTTGCGGTTGTTTCATCGCTTGCAAGCGAACGGCAGGCCGCTTCATCGTTGTTTCAAGTTCACTCTCAAAGAAAGCATCTGCACGCCCTACTGGTGCCACAGGCATATCTAGTCCTTCCGCTCGCTGTGGCTCCTGCGTTGGCTCAAAAACGGACTTAGGGAAAATTTCAATGGAGTCAGGCAAAGTAAAACCTTGCTCTTGTGACGTGATACTCTGCACATCAGGAGTTGGATTGGTTGTAACTACCTCATGTAAAGCTTCAACAGGAGATGATGTGGTGTTATGTGTTTCCTCTTGTGGTAAAGCGGGAACACTACGAAAACTAGAAGCCCAGGAGAGTTCTTCTAACGGTTGTGTAGATGTTTGTTGTGCGATAGGTAGAAGCGGCTCAGGAGCTTGATAGGGTGTGTGAGGAGTTGCTAAGTTTCCCAGTTGCTCCAAAGCAGAAGAGAGCGTTGATGAAGAGAAAGGTTCCTCTTCGTATGTCGTCTCCTCTCGATAACTGTAGAGTTCAGATACTGAAGGCGTATCAAAAGGAGCGTCTTGCGACTGCGCAATGGCTGACAGTGAATTTGGCTCCAAAGGTACAAAGCCTGCTGAAAGCAAGCTATGCTCTAAATCTTCTAACGTATTGACAACAGTTTGCTCGGAGGATTGCACTTGCTCAGGATCAGCAGAAAGGGCATCTAACCATGCATGTGTGCCTGATGCTGGCTCTTGAAGAGAGGCATTGACAGACTCTGACTGTTCAAATGTCGCCTGCAGTTGTTCTGGCTCTTCATATAATGGCTGTGTGTGTTCCACATGCTTTTTTACAGCTTCTGGTTGATCCTGAGACACTACTGACGTTGATACTGGCTGCTTAGGCTCTAGTTCCGTTGCACCAAGAGATTTTAACCATTCAGGACCAAAGGAAAACTGCTCTTCTTCGTCTGTTGTAGTATTCAAAGAGGCTTGTAACGCATCGCGCCAAGATACATCCTCTGTAGTCTCGTCAATAGGAGCAATCTCTCCATACAACTGAGACCCTGGCAATGCAGGTGTCTCTATTGAGGATTGCTGAAGTTCACGTTCTTCGATTACAGATGGTGTTTTCTCGTCTGATTGTCGTTGCCCCAACAGTTCATCTTGCGTCAACATACTCAACCATGCAGGTGGTGCTGACACATTTTCATCTTGCACAGCTGACATCCATGAGGCTTCAGGTGCTTGATGCATCTCGCGTCCATTTTGCCATACTTCGTCTACATTCGGCTCTACAATTGGACTTAGACTATTCCATATCTGATCCTCTGGTTGAACAGGTGCAGTTTGTTCAACATTGTAAGCAATTTGAGGCTCAGGCTCGATAAGGAAGCTTTCAAGCTTTTGCTCAGCGGTAGAAGATGTTTCTTGTTTTTGTGGTTCTTGTGTCTGTGGTGGTTGTACAGGTAGCGTCCATGCATCGGAGAACGTATCGTGTGACCATGTGGGTAGTGCAGCTACATCATTGTTTGGTTGTTCTTGCACTTCTGATTTAGCAGGTGTCTCGATAGCACTATTCCAGGAGTCCAAATTGTTCCACTCAAAGAAATTGATAGCAGTCGGCATTTCGTATACAGGTACCTCAGGTGCATAAGGTATTTCTTGTGAGGCTGAAACATGAGCAAATACTGGTTCAGCAGAGACCTTTGTAGAGGTTGGTTCTGTGGAAACCTGTTTTGTATCAAGCATGGTTGGAGCCTTCCTCAAAAGCTTGAGAAAAGGGTGTCCCGGCTGACTCATCATCATGTCTTCAAAGAGTTCTTGTGCCATTAAGAGATCAGGATCTAACAATTCTGCACGTTGCACGTATTCTTTCGCCTGCTGCATATTTTTGGGAGCGGTGATATGAGCCAGAATCAGCAACGCTTTCGCGCATCCTGGTACATCTTGAAGCGTTTGTAGTGCAAGTTGTTCAGCTTCGTCGTATAAGCCTTCGCGCCAGTATGCTTCGAGAAGTCCTGTTCTGGCATCGAGACGATCAGGACTGACGGAAAGTACCGCATCCCATTCCTGTATGGCTTGAGGTAGCAACCCTCCACGCATGTAGAGCCGTGCAAGGCCCGCACGTGAAAACATAAAGCCTTGCTGTCCCGCTTTCGCACTCAGCATATTAAACTGTTGGCGAATATCGCGGTTGCCTCGGCTTAACTCGTATGCCTGTTGATAGCAGTCTAGAGCCGTATCAAAGTCTGAGAGACGTTCACTGATGAGCGCACGATCACAGTAGGCAATTACATTCTCTGGGTCGTTAGTCAATATCCAGTCAAGTGCCTGTTGTGCGTCCTCCATCTGTCCCCGTGCAAGGTACACTTCGCCCAAAAGCCGTTGTACCTCTAAAGACTCCGGGAAGCGCGTAAGAACATGTTGGCACTTATTCACTGCATCATCAACATGACCCGCACTAAGCGTGTCTTCTATTCCTTGTAAGTACTCACGAAGCGTTACCTGTGCCATAAAACTTGAATCTCCTCTTCCCGCTTTACTCTTGTGTAAGCAGTTTCCTAAATACGTCGGCCTGTGCTGTCTCACCTGGTCCAATAATAGCCAAACGACGCCATTCGGGAGCAAAACAGGTTCGCGCGACACGAGTAATATCATGTAGAGTGACTGCTTCAACAAGAGCTATCACCTCGTCAATATCGCGCACTCTAGCATGTAAACATTCTTGACTGCCCAGCCATGAAGCGACTTGTTGTGTCCCTTCTAAACCGAGTAAAATGCCTCCTCGTACATAAGCTTTGATCCGTCTCAGTTCATCGGCTGGCACAGGCACATCTTGTAAGCGTTGTAATTCGATGAGAATAGCCCGTATGACTCCTTCTGTTTGCGAAGGATCAACACCTGCACTCACAACAAGGCTTCCCGTTTCAGCATAACTATTAAGGTAGCTACCGATGTCATATGCCAAGCCTTGCTCTTCCCTTATAGATTGGAAAAGACGTGAACTCATTCCGTCACCAAGCAGCGCATTTATAAGCAGCAAAGGATAGTAGTCAGGCGAGGCATACGCGGTTCCTAGCGTCGCTAAACATACATTGGTTTGCTCGGTGTCTTTCTGTATCATACGTAAAGGCATAGCATTGCGTGGTGGTAGACTTTCAGTGTATGAAGGAACATCGTGTTGTTTCCAGTCCCCAAACAGACGTTGAACAAGTGAAACAGTTTGCTGATGGTCTACATTGCCTGCAACGCTAATCACAAGCGAATTAGGACAATAATGGGTTTCTAAATACGCAAGCATATCCTGACGTTGCAGTCCTGTTACCGACTCTATTGTACCAGCATCATCTCTGCCTAACGGAAGTTCAGGCCACATCGCCTCATCCACAAGAAGATTCACCCATTCTTGTGGGTCATCCCGTGTCGCGCTCAGTTCTTCAATGATAACGCTGCGCTCTTTCTCGATTTCTGCTGAGTCAAACAGCGAGTAACGTATCATATCCGCCAGCACAGTCATGACAGCTTCCAATTCTTCACCAGGAACGCGGGCTGTATAACTTGTGATCTCTTTACCCGTACTTCCATTAAACGTACCACCAACGCCTTCAATCGCCTCCGAGATGAGGCGAGCAGTAGGGTAGTTTTTTGTGCCTTTGAAAAGCATATGTTCAATAAAATGCGACACACCCGCAATACGATCTTGTTCATAGCGCGAACCGCTTTTGAAAAAGAAAGCAATGCTGGCAGAGCGCATACCAGGCATAGAGGCAGTGAGTAGACGTAGGCCATTTGGTAGCGTTGTTCGCTCGTAGTTCATTGTTGTCCTAGCTGATGAAAGCATATATACATATCAACGGTCACAACTGTATTGTTTCAGGCACGATCTGTCTTATCTCGCAGTATTATAGACGGTTTCTAGCACCATCGCAACACATACCCATCAAAACAGGAAGAAGAATAGCCAATTTGGGTACTCTTGAGTAGGAAGACTAGTTTCGCTTTCGTCCAGGTATTGACAACTCGGTTGTCAATACCTTATACTTATTTGACAACTCGGTTGTCAAATAAGAGGATTCGTTGGAGAGAAAAGACATTAATGAGTAGTCAAGCTGAAGAACAACGAAATACTCCACCTGGTGCTCTATCTAGCCGCGAAGCGTTAATAGCTTTGCAAGAAATCTACATTGAAACAGAGAAACTGTATCACCAGTCCAACGAGTTCATCGCACGCATTTACGGACATGAGGAAATATCTCTGGGAAGGAGAAGCGTTTTGCTTTCTCTTTTCTTTAAGAAGCCTCAAACGATGCCTCAGCTTGCTCACGCACAATCCGTTTCTCGCCAGTACATTCAGAAGTTGATTGGTAAGCTTGTTGAAGAAGGGTATGTCGCGTTTTCTGAAAATCCAGCGCATAAACGCTCTCACTTCGTGCAACTCACGAAGGAAGGCAGGTCGTACATGTCGAACATGCTTCAACGCGAAATGAAGATCGTTGCGGCCCAAGTCATTGATTTTCCTGTAGAAGAACTGACCGAAACAGCACGTATACTACGAGCTATCCGTGCATGGCAGAAACAGGAACTCGAACGCCTCTTGCCGGAGGAGCAAGATAGTACCTCGTAATGCGTATTGTGTTTGCCTAAAAACAGTGATGAACTACAACGAAGGGATTTTTTTACGTTATGAAAAACGAAATTCGAGCACTACGAAGTATGAGATTTTCGCTTTTTGTGTATACCGTCATGGTCTGGGGCTGGGGATACCTTGCCCTAACTAATATTAAAGGATTTCCATTAGTTGTCTCGCTGCTTCTACCTCTGCTTGTGTCCCTACCTCTCCTGTTTCTCACGCTTCGTTTCTCCATGCGTTTGCACGGGCTTACAGGCCCTAAACTCTTTGTAAATAGCCGCATGGTTTGGCTCTATAGCATTGGAGTCGCGTTATCACTTGTTGGATATATACTAGCAATTGTCATTGCACATTCACTTCATCATCCAGAATTTGTGATTCCAGTAGCAACGCTGGCGGTAGGTCTGCATTTCCTCTTTCTTGCGCTTGCCTTTGACGAAAAGCGTCAGTACCTCACGGTGGCTGTGTTCTGTATAACTGCTCTACTTGTGCCTCTAACGGTACCTTTAAGAATCACAATTGGTTCATTAGTAACAACTAACAATGGAGGAGGCTGGATGGTTGTGACTGGAATTGTTGGTATCATCTGGTTAGGGTTGATGGCTCTAAGCCTCCTTGTTATAGGAGGAAGGCGCCTACAGGAAGTAAAGGAAACAAACAGACAGTTCGAGGGAACAGCTCAAGCTGGATAGGATGAGGGACGTGGTTTGCGCGGACGGGTGAGTATGGACAGTCGAAAGTGAGCGTCCGCGCATCGTATACAAATTTACAAGCTCTTAGAAGAGACCCACATCATTTGCTATATCACCAAGACCGCCGAGTAGCCCTTCATCTTCACGACGATGGTGATGACGATGATGTTCATAGCCACCATAGCCCATGTCACCCTCGACACGGTTTTCTATGGAGTTCTCGACACCATGCAGAAGCATTTCTCCTCCAATAACCGCGGCGGCACCACCTAGAGCACCCATTGCCATATTACCATTGTTGCCTTGCAAGAGGTTGCCTATACCACCAAGCATTCCTTGTTGTCCTTGCACTTGCATATTTGCAGGTGTAGGTACAACACCTGCAAGACTTGTACGGCAACTTGGGCAATTAGGAGTACCCATAGGGGCCATCGCCATACACACAGGACAACGTAAGGTCATTGGTTGCTGACCCATCATCGGTTGCTGTTGATAGCTTCCCTGATTATATTGTTGTGGATACTGAGGTTGCTGATATGATGCTTGTCCATAGACTGGTTGTGGATATTGTCCCGGCTGACCTTGTTGTTGTCCATATGATTGTTGTGGTACATATTGTCCCGGCTGAGGTGCCGAAAGTGGGCTACCACATCCTCCACAAAAACGCGTACCCGGAGCATTTTGTCTGCCACAAGTATTGCAATAGACAGGCGCGGCAGCGACGGGCTGAGCTACAGGAGTATTCATATTCTGCCCACAATGAATACAAAATGCGCTATCTATTGGCACCGCCTGCTGACAAGCTGGACAAGGACGCGCTGTAGGGCGTGGCTGCACAGGAGAAGCAGTTGATTGAGCCGCCTGTAGTGCCGAACCGCAGTGCATACAAAATGCGGAGTGCGCGTTGACTTCCTCGCCACAACGGGGACATGTTGTTATAGATGTATTGCTAGCAGAAGCTACCGTAGACTGTACAGGAGTTCCGCAGTGTTGACAGAATTTCTTTCCAGTGACATCGTTACCACAAGATACACAGGTTGTCATATATTTTTCCTGCCTTTCGTACACGCAAGAAGTATTGCTTCGTCTTCTTTATTGGACGCAGTGTAGCATAATTTCTCCAATTCGTCGAGATTATTTGCTACGATATTGATACAAGAGTACTTCATTGGTTCGTTTATGCACTTGTAAGCCCAATGGAAGCCTCTTGTGGGCTTCCATTGGGCTTACAAGTGCATTACTCCGCTAATAATTCTTCGATTTTCTCTTCGATGGTGACAGCCGAAGGAAAGAAAGCCTCTTCTTCCGCGACGTTATAGGGAGCAGCAGGCGCATTAATGGCAGAGATGAAGGCGGGAGTGCTGTCCAGGTCATAGAAGCAGTTTTCGACGATCCAGGAATGAATATGACGTCCAAAGCTGGTCAAGTCAGCTTCCTCCGTGACGACAAGCACACGATTCGCTTCTTTCACAGCCGTCCGCACTGTCTCTTCGTCAAACGGTGCAAGGGTACGTAAGTCTACGACCTCAATAGCTCCACCGTGTTGTTTGACGATATCAGCGGCAGCTGTACACGCCTCTAGCACCATGACGCCCCACGCAATGATAGCAAGGCTTGTTGGTCCCTCACCGATACGCAAGCGACGTGCTTTTCCTAAAGGTTGTGTATAGTAGCCTTCGGGTACACTCCAGAACTCTGCCATAGC
Source organism: uncultured Ktedonobacterales bacterium (assembly GCA_964657325.1). Lineage (GTDB taxonomy): Bacteria > Chloroflexota > Ktedonobacteria > Ktedonobacterales > Ktedonobacteraceae > JBBQVS01. The sequence goes on along the minus strand of CAZZVE010000005.1, from coordinate 66,136 downwards.
TGGAATAAGATTACCAGCACTGTCCTTTGGTGGCTCAGAGCGATAGAGGCGTCCACGTTCCAGAAAGACAACGGGTGATTGCGCTCGTGCAGACTCTAACAAGAGTCCCTTCGCATCAAACGGTGTCGAGGGACAGACGGTAATCATTCCTGGGACTGTCGTAAACCACTGCTCACCAGCATTAGAATGTCCGTAAGCACCACCGCCAGAGCCACTACTTGAAATGGGGCCACCACCGCCACTGCCCGACTTTGTACGAATGAGTAGCGGCACGTTCCAGTCACCATAGGTCTGATACGAGACACGGGCTGCCAGCCGAAGGGTCTGAGTCGCGGATTGATGATAGTCAACAAATTGCAGTTCGGCACACCGTGACTTGCCATCTTTCATGCTAGCACCAGCAGCAATACCAACAATCAATTGCTCGTTAAGAGGACTACTAATCGCTCGTCCTGGATACTGCGTAACGAGTGTGGCAGTAGCTCCAAAGACGCCACCTTTTGGACTACCAACATCTTGTCCATAGACAAAGAAGTCGGGGTCGCGTTGCGCTAATTCCGCCAGAGCTTCATTAATAGCACCAAGCATCGTTGTCGCGCGCCTTGGGCCGCGAGGCGTATTTTGTTGCCATTGTGGAACATACAGCACATGATCCAGCACACGGTCAGCCGTTGGCTCTGGCTCTTGCAACACCTCCTGCTCAATACGCTCTAGTTCTGTACGAATCTCGCGACGAATGGCATCGATATCGCTCTCTTGCATGTGTCCATGTTCAACAAGCCAACGCGCAAAGTTCTTCACAGGGTCCTTTGTCGCCGAGGTATACTCGATCTCTTCTTTCTTGCGATATGCTTTAATATCTGTACTACTTGAATGCGGGTCAAGCAGACCAAGACGGAGATGCATCAATACAGGCCCTTGACCAGCGCGTATATGCTGTGCAAGCCGACGTGCCGCTTCATAGGTCGCCATTACGTCAGTCCCGTCAACTTCTTCGGCGTACAGGCCAGCACCATTCGCGTACTCAACAAGTGAGCCACCCCATTGAATAGAAGACTCAGCAGTGATTGCCCATCCATTGTCCTCGACAACCATAAACACAGGGAGTTGATGTACTCCTGCCTGACGGAGCAATACATTGAAGTCGTTTGTGGCAACAGAGCCATCGCCACCTGTATAGAGAATTAGTTCGTTCTCACCATGTCGCTTAATGGAAAAACCAAAGCCACCCGCAAACGGTGCAAGGCCTGCAATCTCACTAAAGCCTGGTAGGATGCGATGACGCCGACTGCTATAATGCGATGGCATATTTCGTCCAGCACCCATAGGGCCAGTAATACGCGAATAGGCTTCGCGTATTGGTCCAGCTATATCGCCCGTTCGTTGCAACCATGCGCCCAAATCTCGATAATATAACGCGAGCCAATCCGTTGGCTCAAGGGCCGCAACAACCGCCGCCATCGTTTCATGACCAGCACAGCCAATATAAAAAGGATATTTGCCCTGCGTTTTACGTGTTTTTAGAAGATCGTTTGTAACTCTCGCCGTAACCATTGTGCGATAGAGCGCGACTACATCCAGCGACAATGCTGCTGTATTCGCCTCTACCTCTCGAATATTTACTGTCATATTATATATGCCGCCTCTCTTTGATGTCGTCATTGACATTGTTGGCTTTCATTTCGTAGACACACTACATTTCATCGCTTCATTATAAAATCGGCACACAGGAAAAGCAATGTTGCTAGAAAATCGGGTAGCAACAGCAGAGCCTTGCACTTCGTAATAGGTGTAAGAAAGAAATTGTAGGATTAAAACAGCAAAGGAGAATAGATATGGTAGCTGCAAGCAAGACGAAATCGTCTAAAACAATTCCATATCTTCGTGAGCCACCTCTCGTCGGGAGCTTACCAGCTTTCATGAGGAAGCGTATGAGCTTCCTTTTGCAAGTAGCTCAAGCGAATGATGTTTGTGGTTTTCACATAGGACCAGTGCCTGTTATTATGTTCAACAGAGCAGAGCATATACAAAGCATTTTGGTTGACCATGCGTATGAATTTAGCAAAGGTCGGATACTGCACAAGGCGATGGATGGTAATGGCCTCTTTATCAGTGAAGGTGAGTTTCATCGTCATCAACGTAAGCTCATGGCTCCAGTTTTTCAACCTCGACATATTGCGAGTTATGCGGATACTATCGTTCGCTATGGAGAACGCATTCAGCAAGAGTGGAGTGAAGGCGAGACAATTGACCTGAACAAGCAAATGATTAGCCTGACAATGAGCATCATTGGCAAAGTTCTCTTCGATGCAGATGTATTTAGCGAAGCTGACGAGCTTGGTGCAGCAATGGGTATTGGCTTTGAGCATACAGTGCATAAGCTTACCTCACTTTTTACGCCTCCACTTAGTTGGCCTACACAACGCAATCTTCGTGTTCGTAAATCAACGCAAGTGGTAGAAGGTCACATTCAGGAGATGATCGCAGAACAGCGTCAAAGTAAGACTGAACACAATAACTTTTTATCTGTCTTGTTACAAGCCAAAGATGAGGATGGCAAGGTCATGAGCAACGGGCAACTCATGGATGAATGCTTGACCCTCTTTGGTGCTGGACATGAGACGACAGCTGCCGCTCTTACCTGGACATGGTACTTTCTCTGTCAGCACTCGGATATCTATACGAAAGTACAACAAGAGGTTGATACGGTGCTACAGGGACGAACACCAACGTACGATGACCTCGTACATTTACCCTACTGCTTACAGGTCTTCAAAGAAACGATGCGCCTCTATCCACCAGCCGCCGCAATATTGCGAGAGGCATTACATGACATTGAGATTGATGGCTATCTAATACCAAAGGGATATAATGTCTTTTTATCACCTTACACGATACAACGAAATTCATTGTACTTTCCTGACCCTGAGGTGTTCAACCCTGAACATTTCACACTTGAACATGAGAAACTGCTTCCTCGCTATGCCTATATACCCTTTGGTGCTGGGCCTCGTATCTGTATCGGCAACTACTTTGCACTTATGGAAGGACAGTTGCTCATAGCAACACTCGCCCAACACACAGCACTTACACTCATTCCTGGACAAACTATAGAACCTGATCCAGCTCACAATCTCGCTCTACGTCCAGGCGGCAAAGTGGAAGCTATTGTTAATAAGAGATATGCATGACAACATATTTCTTGTTGCTTCCGGTACTGAATTCAGCATATAATGACTGTGCTTGTTATGAAAGACGAGAGCCTTTGGCTATAAGAATTACCTATAAGAGTACCTATGCTATCCTCTTCTAACTCACAAATTCAGCTCGCAAAGAACTTGTATGAGCGCATGTTGCTCACAAGGCTTGTTGATGAATACATCTGTCAATTATATGCAGAAGACCCGACGACCTATGTAAGTTGTCGGGGCTACGAGGCTGCGCAAGTTGGAAGCGCGGTTTGCATCGAGGTGGGGAAAGATTTTACTCTGCCCCACTACCGTGACCTTGGTGTTATTATGGCTATAGGAATGTCGCCGTATGAGGTCTTTTGCACACATGTACAAGGCCAGGCAGATGGAAGTCAGGAAGCAGGACAGGTTCATTGGAGCTATCATAAGCATAATACAGTTACAGGCTCCGCGCCTGTCGCAACACAGATTTTGCATGCTTCTGGAATTGCGTTCGCCTCAAAGTTACGCAAGGTGCCTGTTGTCACTATCGCCTACTGTGGCGATGATGTTGTTACAGAAGCAGATTTCCTCGAAGGCATACGTTTTTCGGCTCATCATTCCCTTCCCATTATTTTCATCTGTGAGCATAGCTGTCAGAATACGCTTACCAGCAAAAGCTCTTGCCTTTCAGTAGATGTACTACCAGAAGCTTTAGCCCATTACGTCATAGAAGGAAATGATGTGCTTTCTGTCTATGAAACAATGCAACATGCTATACAGCATGCGCGCGAGGGACAGGGATCAGTTTTACTTGAAGTATTCATTGCCCCTGCTCTATTTCCTCAGCAGTCTAGAGACGAAGATGTACAGGACCCACTTGTACATTGCAAACATATGCTTCAGACACAGAATGCATGGGACGAAGAATGGGCAACACAACTTCGTACGCGCCTTCTTATTGAAGTCGAGCAAGCTATGCACGACGCGTTACGTGACACGCAAAGATAATCAGAAGAGAACTTGTATCTCTTCTTAGTACAGGTGGAGCTTTTCCGCATGCAGAACACTATTTTTCCTGGTACCCTTTTCTATGGTGGAGATTATAACCCTGAGCAGTGGCCCGAAGCTATATGGACCGAAGATATGCGGCTCATGAAGCTAGCCCACGTCAACATGACATCTATCAATATTTTCTCGTGGGCTATGCTCGAACCTAAACCAGATCAGTATTCCTTTGAGCAATTAGATCGCATCATGGACATGCTGGCACAAAATGGTATCGCAGCCGACCTCGCAACGGGAACAGCGTCACCGCCAACGTGGATGAGTCGTCTGTATCCCTCAATGCTGCCAGTGACACGCAATGGTAGACGCATGTCCCATGGCTCACGGCAACATTATTGCCCAAACAGTCCCGATTTTCGACGTAAATCAGGGGCATTGGTTCAACAGCTTGCCGAAAGATACGCAAAGCATCCCGCACTCACTATGTGGCACTTAAACAACGAGTACGGTTGTCATACATCTGTGTGTTATTGCGATAATTGTGCTGAGGCGTTCCGTGTCTGGCTGCAAGAACGTTATCAATCGCTAGAGGCTGTCAATTCAGCATGGGGCACAAGTTTTTGGAGTCAACGCTACTACGACTGGGAAGACATTCTTCCGCCACGCATTACGCCTGCACAAAACAATCCAACGCAAAGCTTGGACTACTGGCGTTTTATGTCCGACTCGCTTCTTGCTTGCTATCGTGTCGAAGAGGATATACTACGCGCAATCACGCCAGCGATTCCTCTGACAACAAACTTGATGGTTGGTTTCAAGCCCGTTGACGGTTTTGCATGGGCACCACATATGGATGTTATTTCGTTTGACATGTACCCTCCAATCTCTGCGCAAGCGTGGGAAGTTGCCTTTCCACATGACCTTATGCGTTCACTAAAAAGTGGAAAGCCTCATCTCATCATGGAGCAAAGTCCCAGTCAAGTCAACTGGCAGCCACAAAATCCACATAAGCGTCCAGGACGGATGCGCTTGCATAGCTTACAGGCACTCGCACACGGTGCTGATGGCGTCCTATTCTTTCAATGGCGACAATCTCTAGCAGGTGCCGAGCAGTTCCATAGCGCAATGGTACCACATGAAGGCAGTGAGCATACGCGCATTTTTCAGCAAGTGGCACAGGTAGGGTCAGACCTGCAAAAACTCTCACCCGATGTTGTGAATTCTCATGTTCCCGCTCAGGTGGCAATTGTGATGGATTGGCAAAACTGGTGGGCAGTTGAATATTTGCCAGGACCAAGTAACCGCTTACACTATTGGGAGCAACTCTTAACCTACTATCGCGCATTTCACAAGTTCAATATTGCCGTTGATGTTGTATCACCCGATAGCGATCTGAGCAAGTATAAGCTTGTCGTTGCTCCTCTCTTATATATGCTGCGTCCAAGTGTTGCGAAAAACTTTGAGCAATTTGTCGAGCAAGGTGGTACTTTCTTGACGACCTTCTTTAGCGGTATCGTTGATGAAAGCAATCATGTTTGTCTAGGTGGTTATCCTGCTGAACTTCGGAAGCTACTGGGTATTCACGTCGAAGAGTTTGATCCCTTAACGCCGGAGATGACCAATCAGGTTCTTATTCAAGAAGGTGCGTTACAAGGAACATATTCAGCTAGCGTATGGGGTGAACTTATTCATGTAGAGAGTGCGCAAGCTCTTGGTGTCTTTACGAACGATTATTACGCCAATAATCCCGCCTTGACGGTCAATTCTTTTGGGCAAGGACACGCCTATTATCTAGCTACGCAAAGCAACAACGAATTGCTTGACAAGCTCACACAGCAGCTTTGTCTGCAAGCGGGAATTGCACCAGTATTGGAAGCACCCATAGGCGTTGAAGTCACAAAACGCGTAAGAGCAGATGGGAAGTCTATCTACTTCTTGCTCAATCATACTGAACAGCTACAACATGTGATGTTGCCAAGCGGCACTTTTGCTTCATTACTCGATGGGAAGCATATTACAGGACAGGTTGAGGTAGACGCGGTGGATGCAGTAGTTTTGTTGCAGTAGCCTATAGTTCAACCTTCATTTGTTCCTCATCGCTTTCGACGATGAGGAACAAATGAAGGTTGAACTAATTTTTCTCTTGCTAGAGAGGGATGTCCTCGCCTCCGTTTGCCATCAACTGAAAGTAGACCGCGCCCATTTGCTCGGCGGAAGGGCAGACCTCATGGTTGAGCCACCAGGAGATCAAGCCGAACAACGACCCTGCTGCGTGAGCCGCGATGAGTTCGTTTTTTAAAGGCGAGAAATTTTCTCTCTCCAGAGGCTCTAGCGTGTATCGTTGAAAGAGTTCTGCGAAATAGGTTCTCATTAAGTTTCCTATGTTGATCGGTCCCGTTTCTCTCAACAAAGCTTGATACAATTGCTGGTGCTGGGCTACGTGCTGGAAGATGCGAACGCATCGAACGGAGTAAGGACATATTTCCTCGGCACTCGGCTCAACATCGAGTTGGAGTTCCTGCATGAGTGTTTTGACACCTGCCTTCAGAAGTTCCTCTTTATCCTGGTAATGAAGGTAAAATGTGGTTCGTCCGATGTTAGCTCGTTCTGTGATATCCTGAATCGCAATTCTTTCATAGCCCCGTTCGATAATGAGCAGAAACAACGCGTTATGAAGCAATTGTCGTGTTCTCTGAATACGTCGGTCTAAAGGTTGGTCTTGTATATCCTGTATTGTTCCAGTACGGCTAAAGAAACATTTTCTATTGTTTTGTTTGGAAACATCATTTAGCTCGTTTTTAACCTGTTCCACTGTTCTTCCTCTGTCTCTTAGTGAACATTTTCTACTGTTTTGTTCGGCAAAATTTTGTAGGACAGCTATAGCTTGAGACTTGTCATCTAGTTATGTTACGATAAATTCGTTGAAAAATAAACATCGTGTTCAGTAGTGATTGTACTGTCAGTGAGTATAGCACACCTATATTCACTGTGAAAGAACCAAAGAAAGTATATGAACACCGTATCGAAGTACTGATTAAAGATAATAGCATTAGAGGAAACTCAAGAGGAGATTTAAAAGGATGAGCACAACCTGGAATATGCAAGAGAAGATCGCGTTAGTGACGGGAGGAACTAAAGGCATAGGTTATCAGACAGCACTTGGACTGAGCGTACTTGGTGCCTCTGTAATTATTGTTGGTCGTGATGCAACGCGTGGAGCAGAGGCGGTTGCTAGCATACAGCAGTACACGGGCAATACAAAGATTTCATTGTTACAGGCAGATCTCTCGTCTCTTGCCGAGGTGCGTCGTCTGGCAGAGCATATTATCACTCACTATCCGCAGTTGCATATACTCGTGAATAATGCAGGTGGGGCTAACGCTCAGAGGAAAGTGACTGCTGATGGCCTGGAAGCAACCTTTGCGACAAACCATCTAGCCCCCTTCCTCCTGACGAATCTGCTGCTCCCCTTGTTAGAAGCTAGCGCACCTGCGCGGATCGTGAATGTCAATTCGATACAGCATCGCTCTGGTCACATCGACTTTGATGATCTGCAATCTGAAAAAGATTATAACATGATGCATGCCTATCAACAGGCAAAACTCGCAAATCTATTCTTCACGTATGAATTAGCACGTCGTCTTAGCAGCACCAATGTGACCGTCAATGCGGCTGATCCCGGTGGGACTCTCGAAGGAACCAAAGCTGTACCATTGCCCCTTGCGGTTCGGCTCATCCTGCCTTTCTTTTCATACTGGTTGACAACCAAGCATGCAGCGCAGAGTTCAATTTATCTAGCATCCTCGCCAGATGTGGAAGGACTCACGGGCAAGTACGTGAATTTCCGCAAGAAGATCGTGCGCTCATCACCAGCCTCTTATGATAAGACTACTGCTGAAAAGGTATGGCATGCCAGTGCGGAGCTAACTGATTTAGAGCAGAAGGACTTGAGTTACAGGGCGCGATAATACTATCACTATGATTTGGCACTCACACCATAAAAATATCGCTCAACAACTGCACAATGCGTTTTGCATACCTTCCATCAGGGTCAAGGGTTGGATTGTAAATGGTTACGTCTGCACCGATAAGTGCTGGTGATGTTGCGAGTGGACGAACAAGAGCAGTTACTTCATCCCAATTCAAACCATTCGGCATGAGATAATCAACGGCTGGCAATATATCTTGATCTAACACATCAAGGTCGAGGTGTAACCAGAAACGTCCTGGATTTGTGCTTAACGCATTTGCGGTGTTCGTGCCTAAAACTGCAGGACCTTCTTTTCGCACCATTTGAGCATCAAACAAGTGTATTCCTGGCGCAACTACCGTTGGCTCAAGAGCATGCTCTCGGCTTGCTTCATCGGCATCACGATACCCTAACACAAACACATCTTCGGGTTGTACCAGAGGCACGACACGAGCAATATCAACAAGACCACTGGGTCCGTTGCCTGTCAGAATCGCAAGGTCCATGTCGGCGGCCTCACCAGTAGACGACGATTTACCATTATAAAAGTCTTGATGGCCATCGACGAAAGCGAGACTAACACGACCAAATTGATCTTGCAATGCCGCAGATACACCAACAAGCAAGGTACAACATCCACCAATTACAAGTGGGCGTTCCTGACGTGCAAGTATAGCTCCTATCTCCTCACGGATGATTGACGAGGCAACACAAACTTGTTGAAAGCCTATCATACCAGTTACAGGATCGCGCCGCGAGTCATTTATACGTGTCGCCAAATCGCCATTATCCCGTATGTTAAGTGACGTGACGAGACCAGCAGCTCTAAGAGCCGCTGGCATACGTTCCACCCCAATATCACGTCCGGTACAGTCGATTGGTACTCCGACAAGAGTAGTTACAACTGAATTATTGGACATACATACTTTTCCATCTCCTACTCAATCATGCCGAACAAGTTGTTCAACGACTCGGCGAGTGTTGGATGAGCAAACACGCCCTCTTCCAAAACGTTGTAAGGAAGTTTACCTAGCATAGCGATTTGGAGCATCGCCATAACTTCACCACCATCTATACCCAGGATAGCGCAGCCGAGAATGAGCTTCGTGTCTGGGTCAACGAGAACTTTCATCACGCCTCTTGGCTCATCAATCTCAAGCGCACGTGCAACGTAGTTCATAGGCATTTTGGCAACTTTGAAGTTTTTGCCTTGCTGCTTTGCCTCGTTCTCACTGAGGCCAACACGCCCAAGTTGTGGGTCAATAAAAACGGTATAGGGGACGATACGGTCCGCGATACTCGCTTTGCCATGCTCAATCAGATTTGTACGAATAATGCGAAAATCGTCATAGGAGATGTGCGTAAAGGCTGGCGGCCCCTTTATGTCTCCAAGCGCATAGATACCAGGAACGTTTGTTTCCAGAGTATCGCTGGTAGGAATATAGCCTTTCTTGTCAATTTGCACTCCTGTTGCGTCAAGGTTCAACTTGTCGGTATTCGGCGTCCTACCCGTTCCGGCGAGCAAGTGTGAACCAGTTAGAGTACGCTCTCCATCAGGCGTTTTGACAACTAATTGAATGGCGCCGTTCGCGTCTTTTGTGACATGTGATGTATTGGTTTCAAGCAGTATTTCGATGCCATCTTCGCGCAGAATCTTCGCCACTTCCTCTGCAATATCGGAGTCTTCACGCGCTAACAACTGCTTGCCACGTTGCACAATCGTGACCTCGCTCCCAAAACGACGGAACATTTGCCCAAATTCTAGCCCGATATAGCCGCCACCAATTATTAACAGGTGCTCAGGCACAACATCAAGTTCCATAATCGAGGTAGAGTTGAGGTAAGGAACATTCTCTATACCTTCAATATGGGGAGCAGATGGACGCTCCCCCGCGTTTATAAAGAACAAATCACCAGTAAGTTGTTGTACGCTTCCATCGTTGAGATGCACTTCTATGGCTTTAGGAGCGATAAAAGCGGCCTCGCCCATCAGCAAGTCCACATTTTCGGACTTTTCAAGGCGCCCCTGACTGCCACCACGAAAGCTATTTACTATATCGCGTTTGCGTTTCCTAACAACAGTCATATCAACACTAATGGGTCCAGTGTGTACGCCGAAATCAGCACCACGTCTGGCAACATACGCCGCTCTAGCACTAGCAACCATTGTTTTTGTAGGCGTACAGCCTTCGTTGATACATGTGCCACCGACATGCTCGCGCTCAATGATCGCCGTTTTCTTGCCCGACTGCCCTAAAGCAGTCGCGAGTGGACCGCCGGATTGTCCAGCACCAATGATAATAGCGTCGTAGTGGGTTGTTGTCGCCATGTTATTTTTGCTCCTTATTAAACTAAGACACGACAAATCTTAATACTGTTCAAATACATCATGCCTTTACGTTGGTGGAAGACGCTGATCCTCTTCCGATGAACTCCTCTGAGTACGTAGTACTGCATAAGTTGAGTTGAGTAATACATCCATGATACGTTCTTTGTGCTTCGGTAACGTGTTTACAGGTATTGCGTCCGGCGAGAAATAGCGACACTCACGCGACTCTTCGGTAGTAGTAAGTACGCCTCCGAGCGCGCGACATAAAAATGTCAACACAATCTCTTGTTTTTGTGGCTTTGAATAGACGCCCACAAGATGATCTACCTCAACCTCAAGTCCAGTTTCCTCACGTACCTCACGACATATGCCCTCTTCGACGGTTTCTCCTAGTTCTAATCCACCACCAGGAAGGTTCCACCAATTAATATCACGTCGCAATGCCAGTAAAATTTCATGTTCTGGATTGAAAATCAGTGCGTATACCGCGATACGAAATTGTCCTGGACTACTAGATGCATCACTTGCTTCTATCATAGTACACCTCTCTTGATGACTTTTTAAAGCTGATAGACTTTATAGGCATTATCATGGAGGATTTGCGTAGCGATTGAAAAAGCTTGTTGCTCGTCAAGCTCATCAGCATTAATCATCTCTTGTAGGACTTGAGCAAGTACACTTCTGCCACGAATAGCACCAGCCCAATGCATCTCAGGAATGTTGATACCGTCTGAACTATACATCAGTTTACTAGCAGGTGCAACACTCAGAGCTTGACGAGTGAATGCAAGCATCTCTAATTTCTCGACAAATGGAATTGTATAGGAGAGATCAAAATAGACATGCGGATAGACGGCTGCCAGATATGCACCAAGTTGAGTATACGGGTAGCTTTCGTGCAACAGCACAATCGGCATAGTTTGATAATCGCGCCGTTCCAACACATCACGTAAGTGAAGCGGGTTGCCGAGCCGCATATCCGTATCATTATCACCATAGCCCGTATGAAACTGAATAGGAACGTGTTGCTCTGCGGCTTGTGCAAAGGCAATATGGAGCAAATAGTCAATCAGTGGTTTATGCGCAATGCGAAACTGCTGTTGCTTTTCTACAGCCTCGGTGCGTGCGTGCTGAAACGAGCGAGCCGCCTCATCTTTACTCCATTCAGCTATCTGAAGACCAGTACGATAGGCAACGATGCTTTTGTATGCACAATAACCCTTCGCACGAATATCGCTTATCTCGGCTGAGAAGTGGTTAACAACGTCGTCGAAGTCGTTGTGTGCAACAACCAGACGTTGCATAAGCGTTTCGAGACGGAACATTTTTACGGTCTTGCACTGTCCAATCTGGCTCATCTGCTGAGGTGAGTAACATACGTCAGGAAGCGGAAAAGCGGGATCAAGAACAAGTGTGTCAATATGGGCCGAGGTGATAAGGCGTTCAATCAACATTTCAGCACTCATACTATTATGTGCCGCGACTACAGTTTCTTCGCTTCGTTCACAATTATAGAAGGCTGCAAGTTGGCGAAGCATCCACAGATAGTAAATAGTATGTGGTACATGCTGTTCAGCAATACTCGCTTCGGGTGACTCAGTAAAATAGCCACGAAAGGTTGCAACATCCAACTGTTGCTGCAATAAGACCGGGTGACAATGATTGTCTACGACAGGAATTGTAGTGAAATCAAGCATACAACTCTCCTAGATGATAGTTATCACAGCATAACACGTTCTTTCCTATGTTCGCAATTTGCTCTTTTTTTATATATACTAGTAGGGACCGATGTATCGCGTCCTTGTGAGAAATTGGTCACCAACGAGGACGCGATACATCGGTCCCTACCACACATGTTATAGATCAACAAGAAAGATGGCATGTATGTATCTACGTAGTCCCTGCTAACTCTTTCATTTCCTAAACGACTCGCATAAGAACAAGTACCTCTACGACTGGACAGCGTTTTGCTTTCTTGTCCAGCGCATTCGTGCGCCTCCTTTGCTAGCATGCACACTCCTCCATAGTTACATCTCGCATGTTTAAGAAAGGACGATATAGAATGCACACACGAGCACGCTTTTCACGACTCAAACGACTACCACTCTTGCGCATGACGCTGCTCAGTATGGGCATGTTTGACGAAATTATCACAGGTTTTACGATTGTTGGCTTGCCACTCCTACGTGACCAGTTAGGACTGAGCTATACACAGATAGGCTTGCTTTTTGTGGTGCAATCACTCGCAAGTATACTGCTCGATCCACTGCTTAACTTGCTTACCGATCAGGGCTACAAAAAGTTCTGGATTTTAGGCGGACTCCTGATACTTACACTAAGCTTCATCTTGAGAGCGAATACACATTCTTTCGTCGTGTTACTGCTGGCATTTGGTGTACTGTTTCCAGCAGACGAAATGGCAGTGGGAATTTCACAAGCCGTCTTGATTGAACTTAATCCGACGCAAGAAACACAAGTGATGACACGCTATGAGCTTTTGAGTAGCATTGGCGATTTTCTGGGTCCACTGCTCGTTACCGCATTAGTGAGCTTCCGAGTGGGATGGACGGGATTGTGCTGGTTGGCAGCGAGTATCTGGCTTGTGCTTGCTATAATTATTGGCACGCAACGTTTTCCACGTTCAGATGCTATGTCGGACGACGAGCCTACCTCGTTCATGACACTTCTAGGCAGATTACGAGCCGCCTTACGCGATACAGTTCTGCTTCGTTGGGTAGCACTTGCTGCTATTCCTACAATGGTTGATGAAGTGTTTCTTGGCTTTACAGCACTCTACTTACGTCATGTGCTGCATGTTAGTCAAATAACGATTGGGCTTATTGTAGCAATCCATACCTTTGGCGCATTACTTGGTCTCTTTATACTCGACCGTTTCCTTTTGAAGCGGATCACTCAACAAGCACTGTTGTTATGGCTCTCACTTTTGGTTCTTGTTGGAATGATATGCCTTCTCGCCATTCATACAGTATGGGTTGCTACACTTGCGCTTTTTGTAATTGGACTTGGCGCATCAGGATGGTATCCAGTAGCAAACGGGCAAGCCTATGCCAGGATGCCAGGACATGCTAGCATTGTACGGACGGTGATGAGTTTGTTCGTCGCCGTTGACGTAGCCATTCCTGGTATCGTCAGTATCATAGCAGACCGTTATGGCCTTCTAGCAGGACTGAGCTTTTTAGGATTGGCTCCTGTCCTTATGTTGTTACTGTTGATTGGTTTGTAGGGACCGATGTATCACGTCCTCTTGGTCTATCAATTGCTACGAGGACGTGATACATCGGCCCCTAATGAATATTGACAACCAAAAACGGTAACCCGTCTCGGTAGGGGCAGCAATTCATTGCGCCCAAAGATGAGGGTGGCGGGGCAACGCGTCGGCAATGACTCACGCTCCCAATGCGAACCCCTCCAGACCCATCTTCGGGCGCAATGAATTGCTGCCCCTACCGCCATTGTCGTGTTCGAGTGTCAACGTTCATCAGACAATGCTCATCTTAGAACAAAAGCACATGATATACTTTTTGCAACACCCTTTATTAAGGAGAGCAGATACATGCTTGTTGCCTATGGTCCCGATGGACGACCAATAGTAGCGGAAGAGACGCCATTAGCAGTATTGCAGCAATGGTCACATGAGCATGCGCTGCATTGTCCCAATTGTCGCGGCATTGTACACGTACGTGGAGGACCAGACAAGCACATGCAGTTACACTTTGCGCACCAACGTGGTGAGTGTGCATGGAGTACTGAGTCAGAGTCGGTGCGCCACGCACAAGGCAAAGTTGTCCTGTCACAATGGTTACAAAAGCAATTTCCACAAGCAAACGTGCGATTAGAAGTGCGACTTCCTGAACCTAACCGCATTGCGGACATCTTTGTTGAACACCCCGATGGAAGACGCTGGGCGGTTGAGTTTCAATGTGCTCCGCTTGATGTTAGTGAGTGGACACACCGCCATACCGCGTACCGTAAAGCGAGTATTCTCGACATATGGATTATCGGGGTCAACCGACGGGAGAAACAAGAGGCATTTATCGAAGCAGTTATTGCCTCAGCACGTGAAGTCCTTTTTCTCGACCCACAAGGGATGCCTCCTCGCACATGGTTACGCTGGCCCATTACACGCACACTGGCACAAGAGTGGGAACATGACACAGCACAACATCCCGCACTTGAAGGCTGGGTTGGCAGACATGGCTATGGTGCAACGCTTTCTGGTTCCTTACAAGATATTCATTTAGACGCTCAAGGCTATTTTGTCCATTCCCTACGTACCTCATTAGAGCAACAAGCGCAATTACGGCGAGCACTGAATACATCCTCAACACTCGATGAAGCTCTGCTTGTAGCATACTTACGTCAGCGCATTGAGGCAGACACTATACAGCGCATTGTAGTACCATTGTTGCAAGCCTATGTGCGTGACCCCGATCTGTTACGACGCTATAACTATGGACGTGGATTGCGGCATCAGCCCCTCAGCGAGGACGATAGGAGTCGTGTACAAAAAGCGAAAGCATGGCTGCAAACACTCTCAAAACAAGGTTTTCCACCAGCAGACCTACAGGGATTGAGCAAAGAGATTCCCTTCATCGGTCCTTACGCACCATTCGCAAAATACATGGATATGCTTGGGAACATACAAGGAGTAGATGGTGAATAATTATGGCTTGTAGTATAAAAATCTTACATGTTAAAAGTTTATTTCTCAGGACATGATACGTTGGTATACACATTCTGAACTCTTATATTCTTGTTTCTACAGAAAATTTATTGTACGTTTCTTCTATACTGATCATTTGCTATACATTTCACACAAAATATTAGGGAACACTTCATGGAAAATACTGATCCTACACTGAAACGGTTGAATAAATCAAGTATAGTATTAGGAATTTGTCTTGCTCTTGCTTTGATCGGCCTGACACTCACATTTATTAGTAGTCGTTTGGGACCAAGCAAAGACTCCCTTCCTACAAACTTTTACGTTATAGATTTTGGTCTTATACTCTTTTGTGCTTTGTTCTCGCTACCTTTGTTTGTCCTAACACGACGCTTCTATAAAAAAGCCGAGCAACAGCGTATTGCCGCTATTCAAGGCAACATTTCAGGCAAAATCGCAGAGGAGCAACCCATCGCAAACACGTTCACACTCAGACTACCTGTAACGTTAGCAGTTCGTGCTAATTGGCGTTTTATTGTAAGTTTCGTTATACTTCCTTTCTGTCTAGGGCTTGTCATTGCCTTTCTCGTATTGTACTACTTCCTTCTACGGGAATTTCCTCTTTTCTCTAACATGCCGACAGGTCTTCTTTTGGCTATCATCGTAGGAACTAGCCTCTTTCTTGTAATTGTAATAGGTGTAACACTGCTAATTTTTGTACGGAGAATGCGACAGTACATTCAAGTAAGCGAGGATGGCATACAAGGTCGTTTTCTAGGCGAGGAGAGTAGTCTACGCTGGGATGAGATCAAGCTTTTTGCCTTGTGGGGTGGAAAGTCGAAATCTATGCGTGCCTATGAGATAGCTGGCGCGAATGGAATGGTACGTTGGACAATACCAGTGAAGAAACGCTGGTACAACTCTTTAGTGGCAACGCAACCCTTTGAAGAATACGACAAGCAGATGCAAGCTGTACTGGCGCTGATTGCAACGAAAACTCAGTTACCGCTTTACGATCTACGACTGAAATTATGGGGAGGCACTCCAAAATAATATTGGCTTATCTTTTTATATTAATTGGCACTTGTACAAATGCTTTGCTTCCAGCATACTCAATACATACAAGAATAAGAAGGAAAGGTTATGATGAACGCATTTACAGTTTCAGGTGTCATAGCAGCACGAGAGCAAACAGGGGAACTCTACCATGAGTTTCTACGTGTACCAACGATCAGTGCTGGCGTCTATCAGCTAGCCGCAGGAACAACGGACCCGCAGGAGCCGCATACAGAGGATGAAATTTATTACGTCGTGCAAGGACAGGCACAGATACAGGTTGCTATGGAACATACACCCGTCAAGGCAGGCTCAATTGTCTTCGTCGCGGCAAACGTTGACCATCGCTTTCATAGTATTACAGAAGACCTAACTGTGCTTGTCTTCTTTGCACCAGCCGAATATTCACGGAATAATGATTGATGACGACCTAAGAGCGGCGACCCCAAGCAGAAATCATGGGTGACGTGGCGAGGTCGAGTTGACCAGTGGCAATGTTTGCTAGGTGAAGGTCGATTTCCTCAGTGGTCGCATAACCATTGGCGATCAATCCTTCCCGAACCTGATTGACCGTTGCAGTTTCTAATAGGCTGCAAGCAGGAGAGGTTATTGGAAAGAAGGCGTCAGCTTCCACATCGGACAGACCCGCTTCACGAAGAAGTCGTGGCAATTTACGTCCATAGCTGAGATCTGCTCCACGCTGCGCTAGCATCTTACGAAAACCGAAGCGTAGTTTGTTAGCTAGTTGCTGTTGAGGACCATACTCATCTGGACATATAAGTGGTTGTAATGCTGGGTCTGCATCTTCCAAAAGCAGCCAGCCACCGGGACGTAGAGCCTGAATCATTAGCTGTAGAGCCTTCTCGCGGTTCACTACATGCACCAAGACGAGTCGTGCATGTACAAGGTCGAAGGTTTCTGACGGCGGTTCATCATGAGCTATATCATGGCGACGAACCTCGATTATTGAGCTTGCAACCTCTTGAGTCCAGGACACATCAATATCTGTAGCAAGCACGCGTCCCTGTGTACCCACTTGTACTGCAAGCCACCTTGGTACCGATGGTCCACCCGCTCCAACTTCCCAACATCGCCATCCCTGCGTGATACCAAGATCGCTCATGTGTCGAAATGTTGACGTATTGAAAAGTGTTGACAAGGCGTCAAAACGGGTTCCAGCCTCGACTTGCTGATTGTCCAGAAGGTAGCCATTGTTTAGTGAGTCATTAGACATACTAGAAGCTTCCTCATAATCTATCCCTTCCAAAAATAAGTCTACATCAAAAACAACACTTCTTGCGCAAGACGAGGCCAATCGACAGGACGTGTAGCCCCTTGAGGCCAACCAGCAGGTAATGGCGTATAAGGTGTGATTGGCATGAGGCGTCCGTTTTGCCATGCAGTTGCATGAGCACGAAGTGTTTCGTCGATAAGCGGTTGTACGAAATCACCAGGTTCACATTTGAAGGTGTAACGCGTGTAGTCGTGGTACCAGGGGCTTTCTAAAAGGTAGGACGTTATCTCTTCCAGGGTCATACCACTGGAAAGCATAAGGGCATACGTAAAGATACGCTTACAGGCATGCCATGCGAGCTTTTCGGGGTCGGCAAACCATTTGTCGTAGCGACGACGTGCCGCATCAAGCGAAGCTTTCGGGTTGTCCATTGCAGGCCCATGTCCAGAGCAGGCATAGCGCATTGGTAGACGTGCCAACCGATCAAGTGTGTCTTGCATGCGTTGTATAGCTCCCACGCCTTCACGAAAGATATTGAGCCATGCCACATCGTCACGATGAAAGGTATCACCACAGATAAGTATTTGATCTTGCGGTTCATAGTATGCGAGATGGCTCAGCGTATGCCCTGGTGTATGAATGACCTGTAGTTTTACGTCACCCGCGTCAATCTCATCGTCTTCGGTAAGCGCAATGTTGACCTGATAGGACTCGACGGATTGATTGAGCCATTCGACACCACAAGCTTCACGGTCACGCTGGTTGACCATCGCAGCATCCCAACGATGCGCGGCAACTGGTATGTTATAGCGTTGTTGAAGCGCATGATTGCCGCCAACATGATCGCAATGATAGTGCGTATTTGCAATAAGCGTCAGCGATTGTGGCAGTACGCCTGCCTCTTGCAACAGTGCCTCGGTAGCACCTATATCGCTACCAAAGCCTGTATCAATCAAGACTGGTTTCGTACTGTGAATAAGCACCATGTTGGCACTGGGGTAGGGTCGTTGAAAGAATTGTAACCACTCCGGTATATGCATAGTGCTTACCACCCCTCTCAGTTCATTAATGGGCGAGCCGTACATCGGCGGGGAAGCCTGCGAATTTACATTGTAGGACTTCCTCGCCACTCTGATTGACATACGTCGCGATTGCTCGTAATTTGCGTTTGACCTCATCTCTCTGATCGAAAGTAACTGTACAGGTGATGGTGTCCCCAACATATACTGGCGAGACGAATTTGAACTCCATTTCCGAGGCGAGAAAGCCAATCATGCCACCGATGTGCGTTATCATACTGGCGGTAAGTAGACCAGGAATGATGGGACGCTTGAACCAACTTTCTTCGAGAAACGCCTGGTCGATGTGATAGGGATTGTAGTCGCCGGTGACACCACAAAATAGGGCAACATCACCAGAGGTAAAGGTACGGCGGAAGGTGAAGACTTGTCCCTCCTGAATGGCGTTAAAGGCTTCCTTTAACTGCTGCTTGAATTGTGGTGTCGCATCGGGCATAGCTCGTTACTCCTTACTTATGATGCCTTAAAGGTGATAGGGAAGTTTTTGACGCCGTACAGAATCATGCTTGTGATGGCTTCGAGCGAGATATTCGGTGTGCGTCGAATCTCTGGTAGACGCGCTAGCATAATTTCGAGTGCGATCTTGGCTTCGAGCCGCGCCAGTGGTGCGCCAAGACAAAAGTGAATGCCGTGTCCAAACGCAAGATGACGATTGGGGGAACGCGTAACATCAAATTTGTCAGCATGTGGGAACTGCGTCTCGTCGCGGTTCGCGGAAGCAATCCAAGCCACCATGAAACTTCCAGGAGTAATTTGTTTGTCATCAAGCGTTGTTATTTCGCGCACAACGCGGTACATATGACTTACAGGAGAACGATAACGCAACACTTCTTCAAGAGCACTTGGTATGAGCGAAGGGTCTGCATATAGTTGCTGCAATGCGTCTGGGTATTCATCAAAACAGAGAAACGCATTACCAATCAGGTTTGTTGTTGTAACATTGCCCGCCACAAGCAACAGAATAAAGAAGCCCATAAGTTCTTTTTCATTCAGATACTCACCATCGACCTGTGCGGAGAGAAGAGAACTGATCAAATCGTCTTTCGGTTCGCGCCGACGCTCCTCAATCAGTACAGAGAAGTAGTCAATCATTTCTTGCTGCGGTTCACCACCAGCAGGATTTTCCGAGCCAACAATGACATCGGACCAGTGTTTGAATTGGTTACGATCCTTGACGGGAACGCCGAGTAGTTCCGCGATGACGATCACAGGTAGAGGATAGGCAAGGTCTTCCATCACATCCATCGTACCCTTTGCCGCCACCTTGTCCAACAGTTCATTCACAATCTGTGTTATACGCGGTGCGAGTTGTGCAATGGTGCGTGGTGTAAATGCTTGTGTGACAATATTACGTAGTTTGCGATGACGTGGGGGGTCTGAATTAATCAAGCTTGTACCAAGCGGTAAGCCAGAGCCATCACCCATAATTTGAGACGAGAAGTCGTTGTAGTCGGTCAAGACGCGCTGTACGGCGTCATAGCTAAAAACACTCCATGAGTTGTAACTCTCGTTATGAGCAATAGGGCTATTGGTACGCATGGTCCGATACCATGGATAAGGGTTGAGCCTCTGGTCTTGTTCGGCGGTGGTCATGAACCTGTGCTTTCTATGTCAGTAGTTGAACACGTTGCAAAAGATATATACGAGTGTATCTGTTCTCATTGTAAGAAGGAGCGAATGTATCTGTCAAATAAGCTGATAGAAATATCGTATACTATGCATGAGTATTTTTATCGCAAAGGACGCTGTTGGCCTATGGTTCCTCCTGAATTCAAAGACTTTTTTGTTGCCAGTACTGGTGCTGGTGCAGCACTAGTTGGCTTGCTTTTTGTAGCTATCGCGGTGGCACCAGAGCGTTTCATTACGGGTGGAGCACCGTCAGAACGTCGTGCGGTAGCGTCGAGTTCGTTTACAGCTTTACTGAATGCCTTTTTCATTTCATTTAACGCATTAGTTCCACATTCAAATATAGCATGGTTCACGCTTGTTATGGCTGGATTAGGCTTCACAAATAGCATCTTTTTAGCGTTTACCGCGTTGTTGAAACTACCTAACTGGCAAACAGGAGTACGACGAGCTATCCTAATTTTAATAGGTTTAGTGCTTTATGGACTTGAGTTTTATTTTGCTGTACTACTCGCGCGTTCCCCTAATGATGCAGGGCTTGTTTCTGAATTGACAACAATAGTTATGAGTGCCTATGGGCTTGGGATCGTGCGAGCGTGGGAGTTGCTAGGTGCGAGCCGCATCGGATTTTTGCGTTGGCTCAATCCTTTGTATGATCTAAACGAGAATGGTCCAGCACAAGCGGAAAGAGATAAAACAATGAGGTAGGGACCGATTTATCACGTCCTTCTCAGCAATTGAAACGCCAAGGAGGACGTGATACATCGGTCCCTACAACGAACTATGCTTCCCCTAGTTCACGTTTCTGCTGTTGGCAGACCAATATTTGTCGCGTAGGTTGCGTTTGAGAATTTTTCCGGCACCGCTCTTAGGTAATGCCTCAGTAGCTATTTCTATGCTGCGTGGCACTTTATACCCTGCAATCAATGTACGGGTATGGGTGATTAGATCATCTTCACTTGCACTTGCTGCGGGTTTGAGAACGACGACAGCATGAACAGCCTCACCCCACGCTGGGTGTGGAATACCGATTACAGCAGCTTCCAACACAGAAGGATGAGTATAAAGTGCGTTCTCGACTTCTACTGAGTAGATGTTTTCGCCACCGGAGATAATCATGTCTTTGGCACGGTCAATAATAAAGATGTAGTTTTCGTCATCCACGGTGGCAAGATCGCCCGTATGCATCCAGCCATCCACAACGGCGGACGCTGTTGCTTCAGGCATATGCCAGTAGCCCATCATAATGTTAGGGCCACGTGCGATGACTTCGCCAATCTCGCCCGGTTGTACGTCCTCCCCTTCAACGTTGACGACGCGCACTTCGACACCGACAACCTCTTTGCCAGCTGAGGCAAGGCGGCGCACCTGTTCAGGAGTGCCTTCGGTAATATGTTCGTTCAAATCTAAACCCGTTAAAAGTGGCGAGGTTTCAGTCATGCCATAGCCTTGCCCAAAGACCTGACCCAAACGCTTTAGCCCTTTTTTGAGCAGTTCAACAGGCATCGGTGATGCACCATACGCAAGTCGGCGCAAACTAGACAGGTCATACTTGTCGATATCAGGATGGTTCAACACAGCGTTAATCATTGTGGGAACCATGAATGTCAGCGTTACTTTCTCATCCTGCACCGTTTGGAGAAAGTGCGTTGGATTGAACATAGGGTTAAAGACATTGCGCGCACCAAGCATCACAAGTGAAAATGCTGAGCCAGTGTTGCCAAGATGAAACATCGGCGCGGTATGCAAGAAAGAATCCTGGTCGGTATAGCGTCCGGCGATAGCGACGTTCATCGCGTTCGAGACGATATTTTTGTGCGAGAGCATAACGCCTTTAGCACGACCCGTTGTACCACCCGTATAGTAGAGGCCAGAGAGGTCTTCATCGTCCATCTGTTGATCGACGGTCTCTAACATCTGTGAACCACGTGTAATCAGCTCCTCATAATTATGAGTGGCATCGGGAGCTTCGTCGGCAGTATAGACGATATGCTCGACGGTTTCGTAGGTATCACGTCCAGTGGTATAAGGAGCGAATGTTTTGTCAACAACGAGTGCTTTAGAGCCGCTATCATTGAGAATAAAAACAATTTCAGGGCGGGCCAGACGAATGTTAAGCGGAACGATAACGGCACCCATGCGAGCGGTAGCATAATACAGTTCTAAATACCGATGACAATTGAGCATCAGCACGGCTACCCGGTCTCCACGCTGAATGCCTAGAGCTGCTAAACCGCGTGCGAGATAGTCGGTACGCTGATCAAATTCTTTCCAGGTATAGCGGGTAGTGCCACATGTGACGGCCTCGCGGTTGCCATACACCTTTTTTGCATGTGCAAGTCCCTGCGCAATATTCATAATGGAGTCTTTCCTTACGCTAATTTTTTCTTGACACTATTTAATGCATCTGTAATAGTACGTGAAGCTTGTTGTAATGGGAGACGTTTGAGACGATGAGCAAGTGCCATAGGTGCAATAGTGTAAATGTGATCGGGTGTCACTTCTGTAACACCTAAATAGGCGGCGTACGTCTGAGCAGCACGACGCATCACGATATCACCACGATGGCCGTCGATATCTAATTCAATATTGATATGTGCAATTAATTCAGCAACGGAACTTGGTACAGAGATATGTCGCTCGGCTTGTGAGGCTTGCACAATACGAGTACGTAGTGCTTGTTCAGAGGGTGCATAATCTGCGATAAACGCCTCTGGTGCAGACTCGAAGCGTTCGCGCAATTCGACAATAGAGACACGCTGACGAATATCATGAATAGAGGTAATATCAACACAAAGACCAAAACGGTCAGTTAATTGTGGACGCAATTCGCCTTCTTCGGGGTTCATTGTTCCAACAAGTAAAAAACGTGCGGGATGCGCGAACGAAACACCTTCGCGCTCAACGATGTTCGTTCCCATTGCAGCAGAGTCGAGCAATACATCGACAACATAATCATCGAGCAAATTGACTTCATCAACATAGAGAATGCCTCGGTTAGCCTCCGCAAGAACTCCTGGCTCAAAGCGGCGTTGACCTTCACGAAGAGCGTGTTCAAGGTCAAGCGTGCCAACAACGCGGTCTTCCGACGCATTAATCGGCAGATCGACAACGCGCATACGTCTTTGTGCCACTGGTAACGACTCGCCTTGCTCAAGACGACTACGGCACGATGTACACATTAATGTAGGTGAGTCAGGTGGACAGGAAAAAGGACAATCGCTCACAATGGAAAGTTCTGGCAACACAGCTGCAAGCGCACGAACGGCGGTTGATTTTGCTGTACCTTTTTCGCCCCGAATAAGTACACCGCCAATAGAGGGTTGAATAGCATTAAGGATGAGTGCGAGCTTCATCTGTTCTTGACCGACAATTGCGCTGAATGGGTATGTAAACATGTTGCCTGTCCGTTTCGTATGGGTGGATGATAAGGATACATCTATAGGGACCGATTTATCGCGTCCTCTTGGCACGTTCGATGCCGACAAGGACGCAATAAATCGGTCCCTACAGAATATTTCTATATGTTATTGCGCGAACTCGATGACGCCACGAATGTTTTTGCCTGCTAGCAGATCAGCGTAGGCTTCGTTCACCTGATCGAGTGTATATACCTTTGTAATCATCTCGTCCAGTTTGATCTTGCCAACGTGATAAAGCGCGAGTAATTCGGGGATATCCTTACGAGGCTGTGAGTCGCCATAAAGGGTGCCCATCAACGTCTTCTGATACAGCACGAGGTCGAGTGGAGGTATCGGTATAGACTCCGCGGTAGCGGGAGAGAGACCGATCACAACAACGGTGCCATTCTTAGCGGTACAGGCGTAGGCTTGTCCAATGGTAGCAGGGGTAGCAATGGCTTCAAAGGCGTAACGCACTCCTTCACCATAGGTCAGGTCCTTGACGGTTTGTACAAGGTCCTGATTTTTGGGATTGATAGTGTGTGTTGCCCCAAATTCTTTTGCGCGTTCGAGCTTGTAGTCAACAGTGTCCACAGCGATAACCATACGTGCACCAGCAAGAGCTGCACCTTGAACAGCGTTCATACCAATACCACCACAGCCAATAACCATAACAGTACTACCAGCCTCGACTTTTGCGCGGTGAATAACAGCACCAATACCCGTTGGCACACCACAACCAACAAGCACAGCCTTGTTGAGTGGATAATAATCCTCTACTTTGACAACAGAGGCATCGGGCACCACGGTATGCTCAGCAAACGTACCAACAACACACATCTGACCGATATCCTCGCCCTTTGGACCATGGACGCGGAATGTGCCATCAAGTTGAGGACCCATCAGAATAGCTGCGCCCATGTTACACAAATTGGCATGACCAGTGGTGCAATAGTAGCAGGTGCCACAGGAGGGGATGAAGGTAAGAACGACGTGATCGCCAACCTTGCAGTTTGTCACTTCTGGACCGACGGCTTCAACGATGCCTGCGCCTTCATGACCGAGGGCCATTGGTAAATAGCCTGGAAGTTCACCAGCGATAATGTGATAGTCGGAGTGGCATATGCCAGCCGCGACCATCTTAATCTGTACTTCGTGCGCCTTTGGAGCATCTAGTTCGACCTCTTCGACCTGAATGGGTTGACCTGGTTCGTAAATTACTGCGGCTCGTGTCTTCATCGAAAACGGACCTTTCCTTGAGAGTTGTTACCCCTCATAACTAAACAGGTTAGCTTTTTCAAGGACAATGTGTAACAGCTTCTTATGCAAACCCCTTTCGTAGTAGTTGTTGCTCGTGAGCTAAACGATACTGGTAGTAGTCAGCATCCAGCACGCGTGCCAATTCAGGGCATGGGCTAGGTACCCTCTCACCTTTCTCATTCGTCACGGTTGGCAGTGGATTTGTATCAATCATGACGGTGGGAATGCGACGTACAGCAATCTCCTGGGCAACATCTAAAGCGTCACGTTGCGGTGTGCCACTCCGCATATTGCCAGAAAGATCAATATTCGCAATACCATCCGTCAGGATGACCAGGATTGGCTTGACGGTCGAGTTACGATACCGTTCAAGTTCGGCGAGCCGTAGCCCCTCTAGCAACCCTGTTGCCAGTGGAGTACAGCCACCAACGTAGAGTTCGTCTACACACTGACGCGCATTGGTGAAATTGCGTGTCGGTGGCAGAACGATGCGTCCCTGCGCAAAACGGAAGACGAGCATAGCGACGCGATCACGTTTTTCATAGGCGTTCTGTAACAACGCAAGGAGAATACGTTTAGTTTTTTGCATCAGTTGGCGCGCCATCACGGAGTCGCTACCGTCAACGACGAGAATAACAAGGGAACGTGTTTTACGCTCACGCACCTTTTGACGTAGATCGCTCACATGCAATTCAAGCTTACCGCCGTTGACTCGCCCTCGCGTGCGTTGGTAGGGAGCGGCCGCACGAATAGTTGCACCAAAGGCGACATCACTCACAGGATTGGCCTGACGACTACGCGTGAAGCGTCCACTATGACGGGCTGTAAGCGAGAGAAAGCGGCGTCCGGCGTCCTGGCGCGTGACGCGGTCTCGTACGACGTTGATGAGATGCTGAATTTGCGCCACATCGGAGTCACCGCGTATATGACGAGTGACGCCAGAAGGACCTTCTTGCTCGTCTGTGCGCTCTTCGACCTCAACATCATCATCGACGGTTGCTAACTCCTCCGGCGTATCATTGTTGTCTGAAGCTGCTGGAACTTGCTCAAGAGTACGTACAAGCTGCTGTTTAATTGTCATATCGTTGCGCATACGATGAGGCATAGCGAGATTGGCAGCTTGCTCTATATCCTCCAAGATTATCTCGACACGATTGTCCCAGGTAGCCAGGGCACGGGCGGTTCGCAAGACAACAATATCTCCACGATGTCCCTCAGCATGCAGTCTTTTGTCAACCAGGACCGCGATAACTTGACGGTGATACGCTGAGATGCGAACAGAAGGTAGCAGGAGTTGTGCGCGTTGAATGCGATTATGCAAGATTTGCTCTGCCTCAATCCATTTCTCACAGAATGCAAGAGGGTCAGTATCGAAGGCGAGGCGTCGCTCTACTACGGTTGCACGTATAGCTGGCTCACGCACATCTTCAGCATCGGCGTAGAGTCCAATTCTATCCAGCAATTGAGGCCGTAGTCCACCCTCTTCTGGATTCATGGTGCCAATCAAAACGAAACGTGCTGGATGCGTTGTAGAAATCGTGTCGCGTTCTACGCGATTCACGCCGAGCGCGGCGGCATCAAGCAGCAGGTCTACAGTAGAGTCATTAAGCAAATTTATTTCATCAACATACAGAAAGCCTCGATTGGCGAGAGCAAGCAACCCAGGAGCGAAATGACTTTTGCCACTCTCAAGTGCGGCTGCGAGGTCAAAGCTGCCAGCAACGCGGTCTTCACTCGCATTCAGTGGAAGAGTAACAAGTGGCACGGAACGCTGTGCGAGTGGCAAAATTTCGTTTTGTGCGAGGCGAGACTGACACGAGGTACACATCCAGCGTTGAGACGTGGGATCACAAAAATAGGGGCAGTCAGCGACACCTGTGATAGTAGGCAACAAGTTGGTAAGCGCACGCACAGCAGTGGATTTACCTGTGCCTCTGCGTCCACAAACGAGGACACCGCCAATCGACGGGTCGATGGCATTGAGGATCAGCGCGAGTCGCATCTTCTGTTGTCCAACCATAGCACTAAACGGGAAGGTCGTCATAGGTCCCCCGCCTTTGTTGTCGCTCACTTATTGTAAGAAACCAGGGCACCCGCAAGGGGATGCCCCTCCCATACGATGTAAGCCGTGGGCTCGTTTCATGTATGGGAGGGGCATCCCCTTGCGGGTGCCCTGGACCCAAACATGTATTTCAACTAAGATATGCTAAGATTGCCGAATGGTATCACAACAAAACGTTACATGTCAACATATTGTTGTGATAATGTCTACATTTGTTATTTCGTCCAATAGCCAGCATCAACAGGTAAGGCACAGCCTGTCATGTGACGCGCCTCTTCCGAAGCCAGCCAGAGAACAACATTGCTGATAGCTTCCGGTGGCAATAGGTTTCGATTTGGAAAAAGATTAAGCTGGTTCATCAATTGTAGCATGTGTTCATGTGTTGCATTTGGACCTGGACCACCTGCGAAGATATCGTATAAGCCTTGATTGTTCACCATAGTGGTATCAACGCTTGTAGGACAAATAGCGTTGACGTTGATATCGTATTGAGCTAATTCTATCGCAAGCGTTTTGACCAGGCCAAGCACACCATGTTTTGCGGCAACATAGTGAGCAAGATTCGCCATACCTTTTTGTCCTGCGGTAGACGAAATACAGATAATTTTGCCACTCCGTCTGTCGAGCATGTGTGGAATAGCAACCTTACATGTCATCCAGACACCCTTGAGACAGACATTAACCGTTTCATCCCACTGCGCCTCTGTTAATTCCCAACTTGGCGCGAAGGAGTACGCACCAGCATTAGCAACTACGATGTCGATTGGTCCTAGTTCGGTTCGTGCACGCTCAACA
The DNA here is from genome assembly GCA_964657325.1 of uncultured Ktedonobacterales bacterium. Taxonomy (GTDB): domain Bacteria; phylum Chloroflexota; class Ktedonobacteria; order Ktedonobacterales; family Ktedonobacteraceae; genus JBBQVS01. Next base: position 38,462 of record CAZZVE010000005.1, on the reverse strand, counting down.
AGCATTTGCAGAGCAGAAAGATTTGTCACATCTACTTGCTCCGCAATTACAGGACGGCCTAACGCCTCAATTTCATGCACAAGTGACATTAGCTCTTCTGGTATCGCAAGTGGATAGGGAATGGTTTTGTACTGGCTACAGACATCACAAAGCACAAGACGAGCACCCTCACGCGCAAATGCAAGAGCGTGAGAGCGTCCCATGCCACGTGCGGCACCAGTGATAAAGACAGTACGATCTTGAAAACGCGAACGAAAGGAGTTAGTAGACGCCACAGATGCCATCAATAGTGAAATCCTCAATGATCAGTTCTTCGTCCAGTTCCTCAAGTTCCATTTCTTCTGACGAGGTTTCGTCTATGGTAGAGGTCTCTTCTACGACGGTGTTTGTGGGGTGAAGTGTGGAAGTGCTATCTGGCATTGCTGTACCTCGTTCTGACTATGAAATACGAAACGATGTGTTGATAGCATACCATCAGATTTTCCAGAGTACAAGGGTTTTGGAAAAGCTGGAATATTTACAGTTGATCTGGATGAGGCAAGTTGCTAGCTTGACTTCTTGCCTCTTCACTGGGTATGCTTGCTGATACGGAATATGTCGTCGCTTTATTCCTCACAAGGAGAACCCGATGCCTCAATCCCCTGTACACTACAGGCTCATTGAAGAAGTCAAGATTCGGCGTGAGTCATTTGGTGGTATTCTCTACAAGTATGGTTGCGCCGATAGAGGCGCGCTCTCGTTTATCAACTCTCCCCAACTCATTGAACTACTTATTGCGAGTCAAGAACAGCACGCGAGTGATGTCAGTGCTGCGATTGCTAGCAGTCGCTACTCCGAGACAAGCAAGCAAAAGTTATATGTTGCTCTTGATGATCTTGTAAAACGTGGCTATATGCAGACATTAATACCCGTTGAAGATTAGGAAGAGGAGTATTTCTAATGGTGGAACTTGTGCGCTTCATGGAACGTCCTGATCGTTCAGCAAAAAAAAGCGTTGGAACGGTCAATCCACTCGCACTGACAGCGATGCAACAAACGGGGAAGATGGTAGCGCAAACAAAGGGGCGTGGCTCACAACGCTTTTTGCAAGGCGGGTTGTCAGCACCCATTACGATAACATGGGAGATCACTGCGGCCTGTAATATCGCCTGTGTCCATTGCCTTTCAGCATCAGGACGGCGCAGACCAGGCGAGCTAAAGACGCAACAGGCACTGGCACTCGTTGATGAGTTCGCAGAGATGCAGGTCTTTCAGATTCACTTTGGGGGAGGCGAACCATTTATTTATCCTGGCATATGGCAGGTGCTTGAACGCTGTACAGAGCGAAACCTCGTTATGTGTATCAGCACAAATGGTACGCTGATCACGGCAGACCGCGCGAAACGCTTGAAACAGTTTGACCCACTTTATTTCCAGGTCAGTTTAGACGGAGGCACGGAATACACGAATGATCGTATTCGCGGACAAGGTGTATTCAAGCGTGCTTTACGTGGTTTAGAACTATTGGCGGCAGAAAACCATAGCTTGACGGTCAATAGTGTGTTGACGCGCTATAGTTTCTCCGAATTAGATAAACTTTATGATATTGCGGCAAGCTTTGGTTCTAAACTTCGCGTCACACGGCTACGACCTTCGGGACGTGGACAAGATGTATGGGCCGATCTGCACCCAACACAAGAACAATACCGCGAGTTCACAGATTGGTTGACAATGCATCCCGACGTGTTGACTGCAGATTCGTTCTTTCATCTCAACGCCTTTGGCAACAAGCTCGCGGGTCTGGATGTATGCGGTGCGGCTACCGCTACATGCTGTATCTGTCCAGAAGGTGAAGTCTATCCCTGTGCATTCTTTCAAGCACCGGAGTTCGAGGCAGGCAATCTTCATGACAGAACGTTCAAGGAGATCTGGCAGGACTCGATGCTATTCGACTATTACCGCAAAATGGGTGGAGGTGCATGTACTGGCTGTGGACAATATAGTACCTGTCACGGTGGCTGCCCTGCCACAAAGTGGTTCGTACATCAGAAGCTGAGCATAAAAGACCCCGAATGTGTTTTAGAAGTGGTATAGCCTCCGCGGATGTAGGCTTTCATTCATTATACCCTGGTCCTAACAAACAATGTCGGCAAGGGCATAATAAATGAAAGCACTGCAATGAAATGACTGAGGAGGTGACAGTCAAGCTGGGATCTACAGGTAACATATTTGCATTATCACGTCCTTATTCCCACTTGAAGGTGCGAATAGCAATAATGAGCATAATCACAGCCCAAATAGTAAGTACTAGCAGAGGAGAACCTGGAAAGCCGCCACTCCGCGTCATTGTTGCTTGTAGAGCTTGTGTTAGTGCTGTCGCGGGAAGCAATTCAGCAAGGGCGGCGAGTGGTCCAGGCAGACGGGTGAGTGGGAGTACACCACCGCCAAGAAAGACAAAGACAAGAAACAGGGCATTTGCTCCAGCTAGCGTTAACTCCGCACGTAATGCACCCGCCATTGCCAATCCGAAAGCGGCAAACGTGATTGTACCAAGTGCTATTGCCAGCAATGTGAGTAGTGGAGAGCCTGCGGGTTGCCATCGGTACAAAAGGACCGCGACACCGACAAGTAGAAGCACCTGAACAACCTCGAGGATAAGGATTGAGATAACCTTTGCAGCGATTAGGCCGCTACGAGGCAGAGGCGAACTGCCAAGGCGCTTTAGCACTCCGTAGTAGCGTTCATAAGCAGTGGCAATACCGAGATTGACCATACCAGCCGCCATAATCGCTATCGCCAATATGCCAGGAAGCAAAAAGTTAATTGCACTCCCATTAACAGAGGGCACGATGTTGAGCGATGTAAAGAAAATGAGTAACATCACCGGCACAATCAGCGTTACCAGAATATTCTCACCACGCCGTAGCGTGAGAAGCAATTCATATTGTACCTGTGTCAGTACTTGGCGACCCAATGGAGCCGCCTTGCTACTCCCCGTTTCATAATCTATTGTTGTTGCGTTCGTCTGTGTAGCCATAATTATATTATTCTCTTACTTCTGATCCAGTAAGGCGTAGGAACAAGTCTTCAAGCGAACCATGTCCTACTCTTAATTCTGAGAGAGCGATATTGGAGTCGCGCAACCATGTGGTCAATTCGATAAGTAGCGTCGGAACATTGGAAGTCTCGATAACGTAACTACCAAGGCGAACCTCTTCAACGCTTGTTGCTGATGAAAGTTTTGCTAATGCTACAGTATCAAGTCCAGCAGGAGCAACGAAGCGCACAACATTCGCGTTCTGTGTGCCAGTCAAATTGCCAGGAGTATCAAGCGCGATTAAGCGTCCGTGGTCGATGATAGCCACGCGATCCGCAAGTCGCTCGGCCTCATCCATCAGATGTGTTGTCAGCAGCACGGTGGCACCATTGCGTTTGAGATCACGAATAATTTCCCAGGTAGCAAGGCGCGCCTGTGGATCCATGCCTGCCGTTGGCTCATCCAGAAAGACAAGCGACGGATTGCCAACAAGGGCAACGGCAAGCGCGAGCCGACGCTTCTGACCGCCCGATAGTCGGCGACAACGTGTCTTTGCGGCTGTAGCAAGCCCTACACGCTCTAGCAATGCATCAACGTTCTGTGAATGTTCATAGTAGCCCGCGAAAAGGCGTAACACCTCACGAGCAGTAAGTGCTGGATAGAGGCCATCCTGTTGTAGCATTACGCCAATATATGGTTTAAGGGCTTGTGCCTCTCGAATAGGGTCGCGCCCTAAGACACGAATAGTTCCCACATCAGGTTTTCGATAGCCCTCAAGTGTCTCAACAGTTGTAGTTTTACCAGCACCATTAGGGCCAAGCAAGGCGAAGACCTCGCCACGCTGCACGGTAAATTGTACGTTATCAACAACCCGTGTTGGGCCGTAGCTTTTACTGAAAGAGTCAACGACGATAGCCTCATTGCCGCGTATATACCTGTCCGGTACGTTCTGGCGAGTCGTCGTTGTCTGCGCGTCAGCAGACATATAGTATGCTCCTTACAAGAGTATTATGGAATAGTTGCTGTACATACAGTACAGCAGTTGTGCGTTGATGACAACCCCCGAAAATGGGAATGTGTAACCTACATCTTTTTCTTCGTCTGAAACGTGTTTATAACAGAGGTTATACAAGGCTATCAATACACTGAAATTAGTATGGTTTGTTGCCATCCAACAAATCAAAAAAGGAGTTTTACAATGTTAGGAAGCATTCTTTGGGGCGTTATTGTTCTTCTCGTTCTTTTCTGGGTACTTGGACTCGTCTTTCACATCGCTGGTGGCTTGATACACATTCTGTTAGTGATTGCAATAATTGTATTGCTCTATAATTTGTTCGTTGGGAGTCGCGCACGACGCACGCTCTAGCATAGCTCAAGAATAAAAAATACGTTGCAGAGTTTTGTATACAAAACTCTGCAACGTATTTTTTATTCTTACATGGCATTTGACGTTACCTGAAACAACGTGCTACACTAAAGAAAATACTTTTTGAATTATGAAAACAGTATGTTTTGCCATCCCAATCGGGGAGGCCCAGCACGCGTGTCCTTGTGTGCTGGGCATTTTTATAAGGAGGAAGCCCTCATCATGTCTCTGGTACAGAAATCGGACTCTTTCAGCGACAAGTTTGTCGCGGAAGGTCTGACGTTCGACGATGTTCTTATTGTTCCTGCTGCCTCTTCCGTACTACCTCGTGATGTCTCTACCCAAACGTGCCTGACACGCTCTATCGCACTCAATGTCCCTATTGTGAGTGCCGCGATGGACACCGTGACGGAAGGACGATTAGCAATCGCCCTGGCGCGTGAAGGCGGTATTGGCATCGTTCACTATAATCTACCCATCGAACAACAAGCCGACGAAGTTGATAAAGTAAAGCGTTCAGAATCGGGCATGATTACCGACCCAATTACGATGGAGCCAAGTGCCTCGCTGCGTGAAGCACTCACAGCAATGGAACGCTTTCACATTTCGGGCATTCCCCTGACAGAAGATGGCAAACTGGTTGGTATTCTCACGAACCGTGACATCCGTTTCGAGACAAACCTGAATCGCCCCATCTCTGAATTGATGACACGCGACCACCTGATAACAGTACCAGTAGGCACGACCTTGGAGCAGGCACGCGACAGCCTGCACCGCTATAAAATCGAGAAATTGCCTGTGGTGGATGAGCATGGTATGCTCAAAGGTCTCATCACGATGAAGGATATTCAAAAAAAGCTGCTCTATCCGCAGGCGGCAAAAGATGAGTTTGGGCGACTCCGTGTTGGTGCAGCGATTGGCGTAGGAGCCGACACCGATAAGCGTTGTGAGGCACTTATCGAAGAGGGCGTAGATGTGCTAGTCGTCGATACCTCACACGCACACTCACGTATGGTGCTTGAAACAGTGGCACGGGTGAAAGACCGCTTCGGCAAGCGTGCGCAACTCATCGCGGGCAATGTCGTGACTGCCGAGGCAACTGAAGCACTTATTCAAGCAGGTGTGGACGCGGTAAAGGTTGGCATCGGTGCGGGAGCGATCTGTACCACGCGTGTCATTGCAGGTATTGGCATGCCACAAATCACGGCGATCTACGAGTGCGCTCAGATTGCACACCAATACGATATTCCGATAATTGCGGATGGAGGCATTCAGTACTCTGGCGATATTGCCAAAGCAATCGCGGCAGGGGCAGACACGGTTATGCTAGGAAGCTTGCTTGCTGGCGTCGATGAGAGTCCTGGTGAATTGCTTATCTCGCATGGCGAACGTTTCAAAGATTATCGCGGTATGGGGTCGATTGGAGCAATGAAGCAGCGTAGCCATAGCAAGGGTCGCTACTTCCAAAGCGAGACGCGTGATGAGTCCATGTTGATTGCCGAGGGTATCGAGGCGCGTGTACCGTACAAGGGAATGCTTGGACCTCTGGTTTACCAACTCGTTGGTGGTCTACGACAGGCAATGGGTTACACAGGGTCTGCGACAATCAAAGAGATGCAGGAGAAGACACGCTTCACCCGCATCACAGGTGCAGGCTTACGTGAAAGCCATCCACACGATGTCATCGTAACCAAAGAAGCTCCAAACTACGGTTTGGAACATAGATAATGAATGGCCAATACCATTTGACACATCTGTAGGGACCCGGGCAGAAACTGCGATATACAGGGTCCATCGAATAGTGACCTGTGATACCACCCTGTGCATCTGCCCAGCGACGTGGAATAGCATAACGTTCACAGATATGCCGAATCAGCAAAAAACTTGCTTCTTTTTGCACCTGCGTAAGTTCGTCGGAATTATCCCTACTTGGTTTGACATGTTCAATTGAAATTGTTATAAGATTCGGGTTAAGCGATTTTGACCACCATGCATCGTGCCCGTCTGTTACACCACCATTGCCCCAAGCACCATGAAACTCGCTTACGTGCTGAACTATTACAGCCTCGCGGTCTACCGTGTAGTGTGTTGCTACATCTGCTTTCTGGAAGTAGTAACCAACCTCCTCCGCACTGGTAAAGCCAGCAGTACCGTGTACAATAATCCATCGTGGAGTATGTCCAGAGCGATACGGGAAGTAGTTATTTGAGGGTATCCACAATACTCCCGGTTCGTCGGGGCCATCTATCATGCTCTCTCCTTATTTAAAGCTATTAAAAGTTGTGCAGCAGCTTGCCCATTGAATCCAACTAACTTACAAAAGAGCCTACAGTAAGGATCGGCGGCATGACAGGGGCAAGCCCTGTCACTACTATACACAGTGCCGCGTGGCAAAGCCACGCGGATTGGAGGGGTCATATAGTAGTGACAGGGCTTGCCCCTGTCATGCCCTTCACCAAGCCGTTTTACGAGTTAGTTGGATTCGATGGGCTTGCCCCTGTCATGCGAACAGCTCTAGGTTTAATAACTTGTTCATTATCCTGCCTCTCATCATGCACTTTTAACGTGTCTACCTCTTAGTGTGTATACTCCAAGTGCCGCAACTAACAAGAGTGTTCCGACTGCGCAAACACCGTTCCAACGCCAGATACTCCATGCATACGCACCTAGCAACGAACCAAGCGAACCACCAACGAAGTACGAAACCATGTAAATGGTGTTAAGTCTACTTCTGACCTCCGCATTCAGGCTATACACACGCGTCTGATTAGAGACCTGCGTTCCCTGTGTACCGAGATCAAGTAATATAACGCCAATGATAAGTCCCCAGAGCATCTGCCCAAACAACCAGAAGATGAGAAACGCGGCCAAGGCTATTCCAATCATGATGCCCGTGATGATACGTGCGTCAACACGATCTGCGATTTTACCAACGTTGGAAGCCGCCAATGCGCCAACGACTCCAACCAGTCCGAAGAGGCCAACGACTTCGCTACCATAACGATAGGGTGGTGCACCAAGAAAGAAGACAAGCGTTACCCAGAAAACACTAAACGCGGCGAAGATAAGTGCGCCAAACACACTTGTTTCACGGATGACAGGCTCAGTACGAATCAATCCCCAAAGCGAACGCAGTAGACGTGGATAGCTTGTGCTAGTACGAGGTTCTTCCTTTGGTAAAAGCACACGTAACATAACTGCAAGTGCAACCATCATAGCAGCAGCAATCCAATACATCACACGCCAACCGAAGTGCGCGCCTACAAAGCCACTCACTGTACGCGCAAGCAAGATGCCAATCAATAAGCCACTCATCACTGTGCCAACAACACGTCCACGCTGCTCGGGGTGAGCAAGGCTCGCGGCAAACGGCACGATAATTTGTGGGGCAACCGTTGTGACCCCAACTACAAAGCTGACAATTGCCAGAAATCCAATAGAGGGCGCAAGGGCGACAGCAATGAGTGAAAGCGTTACCGCTACAAGCGTAAGTGTAATCAGATTACGCCGATCAAAAGAGTCGCCAAGAGGGACGATAAATAGTAATCCTGCTGCATAGCCGAGTTGTGCCAGTGTCGCGATGAAGCCAACTGCGCTTTCTGAAACGGAAAAGGTATGTGCCATATCCGCAAGTAAAGGCTGGTTATAATAGAGGTTGGCAGCAGTCATCGCACACGCCACAGACAATATCCATACCATTTTCTGATTTATACTAGAACTCTTTGGCTCAACTATCGGTGCTTGCGGTTCAGTTTGTACCACATCCTCAGCTGCTTTATAATGCATGTTGGTTCCCTTTGTTATTTGTAACTCTATCTAAGACAACAAGGCTAGACATCCAAAAGCTTCCCTCTGTGTCATATACGATGAGTACTTGCGATGTAACACTGCTGCTACTGCTATGCGTGTTACTATTACAAAAAACTAGAGAATGGTAAGAGCTACTCACGCGCCTCACATACGATGGATGGACCCTCCCATGTATGCCGTGTAGCTCAAACACCTGGAATAGAGGGATAAATGAAGACGGATAAGCGACAAGTGCGTCGCATCATGCGTGAGAAGTTTGGCTTTGCGGACTTTCGACCTGGACAAGAGGCGGCAATCAAGTCAATTATTGAGGGACATGATACGCTAGCTGTGTTGCCCACCGGTCTGGGCAAATCCATGATTTACCAGATGGCAGAACAGGTATTGCATGGTCCAACAGTGGTTGTCTCACCCCTTATTGCGTTACAGCGCGATCAAGTTGAGTCGATAGAAGAAAGCGATGTTGGTAAAGCTGCTCTGGTAAACTCTACGATGCGTGAGGCAAAACGTGAAGAGGTATTGCAGGACCTCGAACAAGGCAAACTCAACTATCTCTTCCTTGCCCCTGAACAATTCAGTAACGAAGAGGTGCTACAACAGATTAAAGTTGCTCACCCCGCCCTTTTTGTTGTCGATGAAGCACACTGTATCAGCGAATGGGGACATGATTTTCGTCCTGAATACCTGCGCCTTGGTGCTATTATCGAAGCTATCGGGCGGCCTCCTATCCTAGCACTTACCGCAACGGCTGCCCCCACAGTGCGTAAAGAAATTCTTGAGCGACTTGACATGCGCGAGCCACATGTCATAGTGCAAGGCTTTGATCGCCCCAACATCTGGCTCGGCATCGAGACCTTCCACGAAGAGCACGACAAAAAGAAGGCTTTGATTGAACGTGTTGTCTCTACAGAGAGACCTGGCATCGTGTATGCAGCAACACGGAAGCATGCAGAGGAGATCGCGGAGGCGTTACGTGGACAACAGGTGAAGGCGGCCTTTTATCATGCTGGTATGCGACCAGTCGAGCGCGAACAAGTGCAGAAACAATTCATGAGCGATGAGATTGAGGTAATTGTCGCCACCACCGCTTTTGGTATGGGTATTGATAAGCCAAATGTACGCTTTGTCTTTCACTATGATATTAGTGAGTCTATCGATTCCTATTATCAGGAAATTGGGAGGGCGGGACGTGATGGCAACGATGCAAAAGCAATTCTGTTTTATCGACCAGAGGATATGCGCATTCATCGCTTCTTCGCTGGAAGTGGACATATTGATATCGATCAGGTGGAGCAGGTAGCGCAGGTTGTACAGGAGAGTGAGGAACCGGTTGTCCTGCGCGAGTTAAACGACAAAACGCATCTCTCCCGATCAAAACTCGCTGAAGCTCTCAGCCGCCTTGAAGAAGCGGGGGTCGTCAAAACGCTTGCATCGGGAGAAATTGTTGCGGGCAACGAACATGCTGCGTTAGATGAGGTAGTAATACAGGTCATAAACGAACATGAAGCCCATCGTCAATATGACAAGTCGCGTCTCGATATGATGGCTGGCTATGCTGAAGTGCAAGATTGTCGTCGCGAATATCTGCTAAACTACTTCGGCGAAGAGATCGACGATCCATGTGGTTTCTGCGACAACTGTGACGCTGGCATTACTATTGCAGAAGATGAAGAGAACATGCCATTTCCAATCAATACGGAAGTCATGCACAATATATGGGGCAACGGCCTCGTGCTACGTTATGAAGGCGATAAGATGGTTGTTCTCTTTGATAGCGTAGGCTATAAGACGCTCGCGGTGGAAGTCGTGGTTGAGTATAATCTGCTTACACCTGTGTAGAGCGTGG
>CAZZVE010000005.1:19323-28324 GCA_964657325.1 uncultured Ktedonobacterales bacterium | reverse complement strand
GGTTGTGCCAACATGGGGCGATGTCCACTGTCAGAGATGGGAACGAATATCGCACGTGGCAAGGCGTCACGAAGTTCGTAGCCGAGCGAGATGGGAACGAGAATATCTTGTTCACCCCAGATAATAAGTGTAGGCATAGTTAATGTCGCAATTTCAGCGCGAAAATCACAGTTAGTCAACTGCGTTGCTCCTTGCCAGAAAAGGCGCACTCTTGGTCGTAGGACATCACGCACCAGCGGTAGCGGATAGCCTCCATTCTTAAGCTGTACAAAGGAGTGAGCCGAACGAGCGGCAAGTGCAGGGAAGGTTGAGCGAAATGGCATACCTGCGGCATCGACGAGCGTCAGACTTTTGACTAATTCAGGTGCATGGGCAGCAAGGTGAATAGCGATTGCTCCACCCATTGAATGCCCTATGAGATGAACAGATGAAAGACTCATTCGTTGCAGCCATGCAGCAAGTAACGGAGCCATTTCGCGTAATCGCCAGGGTGCACGCGTTTCTCTATACGTGCTCCGCCCATAACCAGGGAGGTCAACAATAAAGACTTGATGCTCTTGCGCAAGATAGGGCAAAACACGCTGCCAGACATGACCAGAAACCCCAAAACCGTGAATGAGGACAAGCGGACTTCCCGTGCCCATAATTCTATAATGCAGTCGATAACCATAGAGGAACGTGTTTCCTGTCTCAACAGGTATAGTTTTTCTTAGAGAGTGTTTTTTTACTTGCATAGGGCATATTGTATCATGTAGATAATCCTGACTTCATACTTTCTTTAGAATTTCTTATTGACACGAGACTACGTTGAAGCTATGCTATTTGCAAGGACCGATGTATCGCGTCCTCTTAGCATTTCGAGTGCCGAGAAGGACGTGATTCATCGGTCCTTACAGGCGACTTATCCACATTATTTTATCAAGCAGCATAATCGGTCGCTACATGTATACCAGTTATGTTGAGATATGAAAAAGAGAGAACATTGATGATAGATATACGACGCTCCCGGGGACAATTGACGCTTCTAGTTCTGGCACTCGTCGGGGTGGGTATCTCCATTTACTTGACCTCCGTTCACTATGATAATGCTCCGCTTGTCTGCTCTGCGAGTGGCGTTGTTGATTGTGCACGTGTCCTTGCTAGCCCTTATTCTGTTGTTCCAGGAACGACGATACCTATTAGTGTGCCTGGACTCCTCTGGTGCGCAGTTATGGGTGCGTTGGCATTTACCGCATGGCGTATTTTGCCTGAAAGACGGCGCTTGCTGATAGCTGAACTTGTCTGGGCGATAGCTGGTATTGTGACAGTACTCTACCTTGTTTTTGTAGAACTTGTACGCCTACATACCATTTGCGCGTGGTGTACAGGACTGCATGTCATTATTCTTGCTATGCTCCTCATCACGGTTATACAGGTACAGCAATCGAGTTCAGAATTGGAAGAGATTGAAGAGGAGGAAGAGAAGCCATCCGTCGTTTCCAGGCGTGGATAACATGTCTCACGGTCTCCTTACTATGTTGTTATTGTAATGCGGATCAGTAGATGGGCATAATGTATAAGCCTATCCCGCTTCTTGTTAACTTTGTGAGGAGAATAGAATATGAAACGCTGGCTTCTCTCTGTTATAGTATTTGGCATTGTGCTAGCAAGTTGTTTTGTGTTTTGGAAGCCTGTACAGCATGTTTTATTTCCAACATCGCCACATTCTGGACTTCTGCGTACGCCTAATAGCGCATACAAATATGACTTGTGTACAGAGGCATTTGCATTTGCACACGCAGATGCAAGTAACCCTTACAAAACAGAATATAGCTTTGCTGACCCATTTCGGCACTCCAACGATTCTATCACTCCACGCTTGATGGATTACGATGCATCGACTGGAACCGTCAACTTCGTCGTCGATGTTGTCGTCAATCAAGTTGCAACTTTCCACGAGTCCATTAGCTATGTACATGAACTTGATGGAATTTCAGTCCTGCTACCGGATAAAGAGAACCACGCTCAACATTCTGGTATTCCACAGTTCATTGTCAGTTCACTCGGTACAGGTAGCGTTGCAGTACTTGACTTTACATGCCCTAACGAGTGGGTGTGGAAGTAACAAGCTACAAAGCATAAAAAAAGCTGGATAAACCAGCTTTTTTCTAGGGAAAGGCGTTCCCGACAGGAATCGAACCTGCGCACATGGCTTCGGAGGCCAATGCTCTATCCACTGAGCTACGGGAACATTACTGCGATAATAGCACACTTGTCAAACAATCTCAAGTTTTTTGTTGATTTGTGGTCAGTAAAAAGCTGTGGCAGAACTGCCACAGCTTTTTACTGACCACAAATCAACTTACTCTGAAACTACATCCCCCAAATCAGGAATTTCGCCTTCGTTTTGTACATCGAATAGTTTGGCGAAGTCGGGTGGAAGTTGCGCACGCACATCGTCTATCTCCCCAATAGAGACAGCTTCACTCAACAGAGCACAGACGACACGGGCATGGAAGGTTGATTCTGTTAGCTCGACACCCTCACGTTCGCTGATACGGTAAAAGAACTCGTCGAGACCATAACTATCACCAATACCAGCATAGGCTGGCTGTAGATACAACGCGATCTCCTGCGGTAGTTGTGCCGCGAGTTGTGTAGCCTCATTGCCTTGCAAACGTCCCGCTAACGTTTCAAGCGTAGCCTTTGTCGCCCTCTCCGCCTCTTCACTGGTGCCAAGACGGGCACGACGACGAACTTGTGCAATAAACTCTTCGTACTTCATATGGTTATACTCCACTATATAGTATCGTAATGACAATATTTCATCTAATAGCACGCCTGAGTATCCATAAAAGTTTCCCTACTTCACCATTGACAACTACCAATGTATTTGTTATATTCTCTGTTGTATATAATATATCAAATAAGCGAGTATAATTTTTATGATGCAGCAACAGCTACCGCCTGCAAACAATAATTATCATGTTGGGATGCGCCGTCAGTATATAGCGCAACAGCAAACACTTCCGCAACCTATTCCCTTTTCGCCACCACTAGGTCCTGTGCTTCCTTCTAGCAATATACCAAACTTGCAGCCACCTGTACCTCTTGCGGGACCTATGCCACCTGCACCACTACCAAAGAAACAACTTATAGCCCGCATTATCGCTGTATCTCTTGTGCTAGGGTTAGTAGGAGCAATTTATGGTGTCTGGCACTCAGCGACAACAACAACGACAGGTTCGAGTACAAATGTTAGTCAACAAAATTTCTCAACCTCTAGTACTCCGGTCTCAACAACGGATGGGATACGAGTATACGTTGTGGGAGCAGTCAAGCATCCTGGAATTTACACATTATCATCAGGGGCACGAGTATATGATCTTATACAAGCAGCAGGTGGCACACTGCCTAGTGCTAACCTTGTGGCAATCAATCTCGCCGCCAAACTAAGCGATGGACAGGAAGTGTACATAACACAGGTGGGCGAAACACCTCCAACTTATACAGGCGGAGTCGCTAGCACAACAAGCAGTAGCACATCAGGAGTAGGGAGTAGTAGCGGTTCAAGTGGTCAACTTGTCAATATTAATACAGCAGGTGTCGATGAACTTAGCCAGAACCTCCATATTAGCAAAAAATCGGCACAAGCCATTGTAGACTATAGAACACAACACGGCAACTTCTCTAGCGTAGATTTATTAGCACAGGTTGTAAGTCGCACGATATACAACAAAATAAAGGCGCAATGTACGGTATAATAGATTGTATTTTCTTTCATAGCGAAAACGGGAATGCTCTATGACATTAACAAATGGTTTTGTTTTATTGCTGAGTGGTGTTGTATGGCTGGTTTGTATTCTCCTTGGTGCTGGTATTGGTACATTAGCAGGAAGACCAGTAGGCACGCTATTAGGCTGGATGATCGCAAACTCGCTTGATGAGAGTCTTGTCAAAGGGGGACGCCTCGGTCAGCAATTTGGAAGATTTCTAGGTGTTGCAATTGGTGTCGGTGCAGGCGTTTATGCTGCGGTTCACATCACAGCCTATGTTATGCAGACGGTGCATGTCTAATTCTTTATTGTTTTTGTAGTGTTCTTCTGTAGAGCGTCATTGTGCAACAACAAAAAACAGCTTCTTTGAATCTGCATGGGCTAACGCTTGTGCTAGTAGCTGGTGCATGGCTAGCTGGTATACTGCTTGATTCCCTTGCTCCTTTACCAGCACTTGCACTACTTGTAGGTGCAGGAGCAGCACTACTTTTCCTCTTTCCGCTCTGGTACAACCCGCAAGGGCGTCTCATTATGCTTCTCATTGCGTGCCTTTTTTTCGGAGCCTATCGTTACACACTTGCCTCACCTCTAACTGATGCCGAAGCTATCAGCGCACATAATGGCGAGAACGTCACTATTCAAGGTTCTGTATCAGATGAACCTAAAATCCAGGGGCGTAGCCGTGTTCTTGTTATCTCAGTCACACAAGTTCTTAATCCCAAAACTGCTAGCTGGCAAGATGCGGATGGACAAGTTTCAGTACAGACCTTAGGAACACTTATCGAAGACCCCTATGGAGCAAACTATGGTGATGTCGTTGAGATACAAGGAAAGCTTCAGACACCACAACTGCCTAGTACACCTAATGTCTTTGCGAGCATGGCATTTCCTCGTATCACGGTCTATCAAAACGAGAGCAATCCGATTATTGCTTTTTTCTACCACCTACGTGTGATGCTGGCAACAATCATTGAGCAATCACTTCCCCAACCTGCAGCCGCTTTGCTCATAGCTATTCTTTTAAGCCTGCGTACTCCTGCCCTAAAACCTCTTATTCCAGCATTTAATGCAACAGGATGTGCTCATCTTATCGCGCCATCAGGTTTCAAGGTGACGATTATGGCGGGTCTTGTTGATAGTAGCCTAAAAAGACTATACGAAGCACCAAAGTCTTCTCAAAAACTCTTACCTGCACAACGACGTGGCAATTGGAGACGCGGGCTAGCAACATTCCTTGTACTAATGAGTATTGTAATGTATACATTGCTCAGTGGTGCCGTACCTGCTGCCCTCCGTGCGGGCCTCATGGGTGCTTTACTCGTTATAGCTCCACGTATTGGACGCACCTACAACGTTTACACTGCACTTGCCCTCGCAGCTTTGCTCATAAGTGGGTTCAACCCATTCGTCTTGTGGGATACAGGGTTTTTGCTTTCATTTGTTGGTACGCTTGGTATTATCTTGTTTACGCCTTTTTTTCAATACTATCTTCACTTTTTACAACGTCTTCCTCTTGGCGCACAGCTAACAGAAATACTTGCCGTGACGTTAGCCGCACAGACAGCAACACTACCACTCTTTGCCATGAATTTTAATGAAGTGTCGTTTATTGCGCCTATTACAAATATTCTTGTTGTTCCTCTTTTGAGTCCTATACTGATGCTGGGTATGTTCATATGCATCACAGGTTTGTTCTTTCTACCACTAGCAACACTGCTAGGTTATATTGCATGGCCTTTTCTCATATATGTGAATACCATAGTTACCTTATGCTTCAATGTACCTGGATCATATATAAATGTTGGCTCACTTAATACAGGCATCACATGTATATACTACATATGTTATGGGCTTGCAACGTATGCCATACGGCGGAGGCAAATCTTCCCTATTGCTGAAATGACGCATGGACATCAGCCACTCTTCTCGTGGTCACAACGCACTCGACTTGTTGTACAAGTAAGCATAGCACTACTTATTGTGTTAGCAACAGGTACAACAGCTCTCGCGACACAGCCCGATGGGCGTTTCACTGTGACGTTTCTTGATGTTGGCCCTGACGGGCAACAACCACAGGGTGAGTCTATTCTTGTGCATACACCTGATGCGAAAACAATTCTGATTGATGGTGGTCTGGATGCTACATCACTCTCGCAAGAGCTAGATAGCCGTCTTCCATCCTGGCAACGTACGTTAGATGCAGTAATACTTACCTCGCCACGTTCTGAACATCTTGCGGGTCTGCAAGATATCGTGACGCGTTTCCAGATCGGAGAAGTGGTTGATGCGGGAATGCTTCATCCAAGTGCTGCCTATGCCCTGTGGCGAAGAACTATTCGAGATAGAGGACTACATTATATTTCTGTCACACAAGGGATAACTCTTACTGTTGGAACACAGGTGAAACTGCAAATATTGTGGCCTACAGCTTCTTTACACCGAGGCACAAGTGAAATACGTGATAATGGTCTTGTAGTACGCCTCGTTGGGCGAGATTTTAGTCTACTCCTGCTAGGAGCGACCGCACAAAGCAAGTATGGACTAGCAGGTTTGCTAGCAACGCTTCCTCTCAACTATCTTCATGTGTCAATCGTACAAGTAATAGGAGAAGTTGATAAGCAGTTTCCCGTTGAGTTGACAGAAGTATTGCAGCAAGCACAACCTTCCCTTCTGGTCATCACACCCGGTATACTGAGCGCGAATTTACGCAAAAGTGGTGCGACCTCTGTTATCGCATTGCCACCTCCGCTATCGCCGAAAACTAGCGGTATATCACATATGCAAGTTGTGCAAACAGCACAGGTGGGAACGCTAGAAATTAGTGGGAGTGCTGGTAGTTGGAGCATTCATACAACATAATTCTTTCGTATACAAGCACGAATATTACAACATAATAGACTGTTTCCTGTAGGGAACATGCTAGAATAAAGGGATACAACAACTATGTTCTGTGATCGTTGTGGAAAAGAGATAGCTTCTACAGCTACACGCTGCCCTTTCTGTGGAATGCCTACTGAACACGAAGTGCAGTACACACTACCCTCTGCCTATCAAGTGCAACAGGGACCTCCACAGGACGATCTCAGTAGTTTTGGTGGACCACCTTTGTATCAGGCTGGATATAGTGCTGTTCCACCTCCATTGCACCAGAGCGGGTACGTATCATTGCCTCAGCAAATGCCGGGATATGCACAAGTCTCTTACGCTCCTCCCCATCCACAAGTAAATGTCACTGTAGTACAGCATACAGGAAGTGACGCGCCACTTGTAGCGGAGATTTTGTTATCACTCTTTGGTATCTTTGGTATAGGGTGGATAATAGGTGGAGAAACGACGATAGGTGTGATTCTTCTGCTCTGCAGCATCTTCATTTACTGGCCTATGATGATTTTAGGCACGTTGTTTACGTTCGGTATAGGACTAATTTGTCTTGGACCACTTGCGATTGGTGCAATCATTCTCAACGCGATTTTGTGTAATCAAGCACTTAAACGTCGAGCAGCAAGACTGTTTGTAGTGCAGTCAACACCACCTCCTCATATGCCAATGCAACCACCCATGCAAAGACCTCAATAATAGATACAACGAATGATATATACTCCCAACGGACGCCCACAAGGGGCTACCCTACTATACTTTCATATACGCCTAACACATTGTGTATAGTAGGGTAGCCCCTTGCGGGCGTCCGTTGGGCTATTTCGTGAATCGTTGACAATGTAGTTTGTTATTTTGGAAATGCAAGGCGACGATATTTTTCTCTGGACTCTAACCACGCCTCATCAGAGAGACCCATTTTCTCACGTAATGCTTCTGGCGTCACTCCTGCTTTCAGTTGCTGCACAGCAAAGGTGTCGCGAAGTAATTGCAATGTGACGCGCTTCTTGATATTCGCGGCTTTCACGGCTTTTGCCAGGATATAGTTCAGATTACGATCTGTACAGGCAAACACTTCATTAGTGAGATGATATTTCTGCTGGTACGCACGGAAAATCTGTGTGAACTCAGGTGGTAGAGCAAGACGACGCTCACGGTGCTGCTTGTTTGTTGAAGCGGCGAAATGCACTGTTACCAGAGGAACTCGTTCGTCCGAGAGATCAACTTGGTGAACTTTTAGTCCCATGACCTCTTCTTTTTTCAAGCCAGCATGTAACACAAGGTAGACAAGACAATGGCAACGTGGGTCTTCTTCAGAAGCGATGAGCAAACGTTGTATCTCGTCTGCAAACAATAATTCTGGCAATGGAGGTAGTGGACGCTCAAGTGTCAGGCTCGCGGCTGGATCCTCTTTTATCACCGATTCACGATGTAGCCATGAAAAGAAGTTTTTCAGAAATGTGACACGACGTGCCATTGTCTTTGGAGCAGGTACCTGTCCCTTTGTCCCAAACTTGAGTTTCATGAGCCAATCAGTAAGTTGCTCTTTTGAGAGACGTCCAACCGGAGTGTCGTACCCCGTGTAGTCACTGAACATCTTGAGGTCCGACAGGAAACATGTCACGGTGTAGTTCGACTTTCCGCGCAACATCAATTCTTGCTGGTAAGGAATGGCACAAGCAGCAAGGCTCGATTGATCAGTGAGAGGATTTGTGCGTACCAACGGTGGAAACGGAGTTTCTAGCGGGTCGGGAGGTTCTGCTATCACTGTTGGAGCACCGAAAAGATTGCTTTGTAAAACGGTGCTATCCTCGCTACGTGTTGGCTCTGCGGGCCTTGTTTGCTGAGTCTGATGCTCCTGTTGAATATCCTTCTGCATATCTTGCATAGCTTAAACGCTCTCCTTGACAATAGAATACGTCGTCTGATATGTCTCTCATTTTTCATTATAGCAGAACAGGTCTAGTAGGTATAGATGAGAGCGTGCATTATGCTTCTAAAAGCCAACGAATGCAACAACGCCAATAGCGATGAGCACAAGCGAGGTAATAGTATTTGCGTTGTTTTCAAGCCATGCGCCTTTGACTTGATAGCCAGCAAGCGTTGCAAGCACAGTTAGACCAATAAAGGTTGCAATCGTGAGTACCGCAAAGACACCTAGTACGCCGACTACCGCTCCTCCTCCAATCGCACTTGCAGCCAGCGCGACTGGCAGAATCGTCAGATCAGGAGATGCAGCAACACCAAAAGGTACAGCAATAGCGGCAAGTTTTCCAGCAAGTGTTTGCTGATTAGCAGGTCTCGTTGTTGCATAGACGTGTTGAGAAGAATGATCGTGCGTATGCTCTTCTCTATGCTCATGATCGTGC
>CAZZVE010000005.1:0-19223 GCA_964657325.1 uncultured Ktedonobacterales bacterium | reverse complement strand
ATGTCCATGCCCACCACCAATAAATCCCCAGAGCAAGAAGCCAAGTCCAGTCAGGAAAAGGATGCCTCCAATGATATGCCCTTGTTGCGTATCTAATTGACGTTGAAACTGTAATCCGATAATGGCAACAATCCCTCCTAAGATAAGAGAGGCAACAACATGCCCTACGGAAGCCAATGCGCTGACACGGCTCACACGTAACAAATTCCAACGCTGTGTACGCGCAACAACGGCAAGTGGAACCCAATGGTCGGGAAGAATGGAATGTAAAATCGCAACGGTCGCCGCTGCCCCCAAAAGGAGAAGTAAAGATGTGTGCATGACGTTCGCCTTGCCTTTCTGTTCTTTCAAGGTGCCTACTCGATAGAAAACTTTATATGCTTATCTGCTCATTTGCTCATATATAAAACATGTATATATGCGGCTCTTCTTAATGAGCCGCATATGGTTCTACGCGTTGTGATGGTCGGGAAGATTATAATACACGTGATCCGCATGGTTTTCTGCTTCTCGAAAGAGGATGGCAAGGTGACTGTCATCCAGTGAGTAGTAGATGGTCGTGCCTTCACGCCGTTGCTTTACCAAGCGTCGATCTTTTAAAAAGCGCATTTGGTGTGACACAGCGGACTCCGAGACGCCGACTAGAATGGAGAGGTCTCGAACACAGCAAGAATGTTTTACCAATGCATAAAGTATTTTTACTCGTGTTGGATCGCTGAGTGCCTGAAACGTACCAGTGACGACACCGATTAACGCATCTGATGGAGCCGAAGCTTTTAACTCTGCGACTGTATCAGGATCAATTGGAGTCAAGCCAAGTATTTGTTCTTCCTGTTTCTGATGTATATCTGAATGCATGCTCATATAATACCCTGTTCTTAGCTTGTTGTCAAGGGAAATATTGCTCAACTACAAAATTACCTCGTCACTGCTATGGAGGACACGTGGCTTTCCATCTCTACCAAATACCTTAACGGTCTGCCGACCCATGACACGCCAGCGCGCCATTGTACTAGAGGTTTCGTTTGGCTCGATGCGTACCAGGGCTGTATCCTCGTCTACGCCTACAACAGTGTACAGTTCGGAAACAGAGTGCATCAGAGACGCGAAACGTTCTTGATCTAAGAAGCCCGCCATACGATCAAAATGAGGAAAGACAATAACGTTGGGCACGATACCCATTGCCTCGACAAAGACCACAGGCTCTCCCATCATGACCTGCCGTATCGAGATTGTGCGCGCGCTCAACATCATAGCACCAGCACTACATCCCGCGAGAACCGCTCCACGATTGTATGCGCTTTTAATGATATCCCATGCTGGTGAGTCGCGTAGTGTCTCTATAGTATATTGAGGATTGCCACCAGAAAAATAGTAGAAATCGGCTCCTTGCAACAAAGCAAGTTGCTCTGCATCCGAGGCACTGTTACGATCGATAATGCGTGTTGCTCGTATATCCTTCACGCCTAACTTTTTGAAGTGATTCATACCAAGATTGTTCCACGAAGTGGGACCATTTGGCTCTAATCCACTCGCAGTTGGCAGCAGGGCAACTTTTGCTGCACTTGCCCCACCAATGGTATTCAAAAGATATGTGTCAGTCTCGTTCATAACGTCGAGATACTCCCCTGAGCCTACTAATGCAACTGCTCCTGGACCAGAATGTTGACTATCAGATACCATCTGCTGTTTTTTCCTTTTGTGAGTTTCATAATAAAAAAGAACAAAATGTGGGAGTTGAGCTAGCAATCGAGGGCAATACTGATGCCTCCCTGTTCTGCGGAACGCTTGGCAGCTTCCATCACCATGATGTTGCGTCTCGATTCTTCAGGTGGAACAGCTAATACCTCGCCTGAATGAAGATGATTTGCCAGATTTCGATGAAAGGCATAGAGCGGGGCGGAAGGTAGCGCAAGATGCTGCTGCTGAATTATACCACTACTATCACGGGTAGAGACTATAAGATCGGGTAATGCTTCCGATGGTGCGAGTTGCTCTTCAATAAGATCACCAGACCAACGGCGTGTCTGAATTGTCTCCTGTCGCCAGTTCCCTACAATAGCACCTTTTTCTCCTAGAATATACCACTTCGGCTTCATTGCCGCCGCGATATCGGAGTGCATAAATTCAGCCTCTTGACCGTTGGCGAAGCGCAAGAAAACGCTCGCTTGATCGGCATTCGTTACATCATGCCAGACGCGCTTATGTTTCACACCCCGCACAGATACTACGCGGTCAGGGATAAGTTGCAATATCCAATCGAGATAGTGCGATCCCCAGTCATAAAAGACGCCACCAGAGACAGGTTCATGAGAATGCCAATAATCGCAGGGATGCGCATAGCCACCGATAAATGTCTCCATGTGGAAAATTGGGCCAATACTTCCACTTTTGACAATTTGTTGGATAGCAAGGTAATCGGGGTCCCAACGTCTACACTGGTAGACGGTTAGTGTCCTTTGGAAGTCGTTGGCGAGCGCGATCATAGCGTCAGCTTCGGCGGTAGTCAAACAAAAGGGCTTTTCGCTGACAACGTGCTTCCCTGCATGAAGCATCTGCATAGATATTGCAGCATGCGTGTTGGGTGGAGTAGAAATAATCACTACGTCAATACTTGGGTCCTCTGCCACTTCTGTCAAATTTGTGCAGGTACGGACGCCAGGGAAGGCCATTCGTGCCGTAAGCAAGCGTTCCTCGTTGCGGTCACACACCAGCGCATACTCTAGCCCTAGAGTATTGGTAATGGCGGTTCCATGTTCTAAACCGATGGCACCATAACCAATCATAGCTACACGTGCGGCTTTTTCGGTCGTATCAGTACCTGCGGCATAACGAATGGCGCGTGCCATCATTTGTTGAACCATAGGATGCGCTTGTGTCTCCGGTGTATTTCCTAGTGTTGTACAGAAGACTCGACCTCGACCATAGGAACGTGAATATGCTACAGCGTATGATGCATACTGCCACGTAGTGCGCCATTGCACTTCAGCATCAGGAGGCATTCTTTCTAACAGGTAGATCGACGCAAACATAGTGAAGGTGGAGTCAACTCGACGTGTAAGATAAGAGTCGGGGGTAGCTACACGCACAATGATTTCACAGAGTGGAGTACACATTCCACGAACCGATCCTAGCACTGTACCTAGCATATCGTATTCGTGGTACATCTCCACTGCGTTTCCACTACACACTAATCCGCCACCATTTTCAACAAATGTACAGAGAGCTTTCTCTTGTCTAGGAGTGAGAGGTCCCACACTTCCATCGAGCAGCACGACGTGCGGTGGAGTGAGATGAGCAAACATCTCAGGGTCTGTAACTATCGAGACATCTTCTCTCGCAACCATGTGGGATATGACTCCTTTTTCTTTGTGGCTATTATTGCTCATGAGTATGAGGATGTTCGTGAGAGTGGTCGGGCCAATGCTGATGGATGTGGCTATGCATTGTACCGATAGCTGAAAGTTCTTCTGATGTATGCGTGTGCGTCCCTTCGAGATGGAAGGGGTGATTGTGACCATGCCAGAACTGCTCTGAATGATAATTAGCCACAAGCAAACTTTCACCATGATGCCAGCGATCACGGAAGATGTCATAGTTCTTTTTGCTTTTCGTGCGACGTTCTTCCTCGCTGAGACTATACCACTCACGATGGGGATGCTTCTCGACGAGCGTTTCCACGTCGGGGACCGTCACTGCTCGATAGCCCGCTGCCTTGAAAAAGAAGCTATAGAAAATGTCCATCAAACGGTAGAAACGAAATTTCTCATCAATCCAACCTACTTCATGCAAGAGTTCCCGACGGAAGGCCATAAGATAGCCCTCAATTGCATCAGCATCCTGTCCCGAAGATTCATGGAATTCACGCAAGTCCTCTGTCACCAAACCATAGGGACCTGCAATACCCACACGTGCATTCATGAGTGCTGTAGCTAATGGTGTCCAAATGTCACCTTTGACCTCGATAGAGGTATCCATAAGTATCACATAATGCCCTCTACTTACACGCATAGTTGCATTACGACCCGCTGCAAAGCCCATGTTATGATCTGCAAAAAGAACGTGTAAACCAATGGTCTGCCCCTCCTCGCTGGTTAAATCCCCTTGACGAGCGAGTTGCTGAAGATATGAAAGTGTTTCATCAGTTGAACCATTGTCAATCACAACGATTTCTACAGTATGGCTTCCAACATGACGACGAATACTTTCTATACAACGTGCTACGTCATCCTTACTATTATGGGCAAGTAGGTTCACTGAAAACTCGAACAGGTCGGACAGGTACGTATTGTCTTGAGCATCGGAAGAATGAGCCAGGACAGGAAACTCTTCGTCCAGACGACGCGGTAAGACGAGCGAACCACGTTCGGTATCTCTCACCACGTATCCTGTATGGTTCAGCTGTTGACGTATAGCATCGGCCTGCTGATAGTTCTCTCGAAGACGCAATGCCTGACGTGTCTGCACCTGAGTAGCAACAGGCTCAGGGACCGCAGCAAGATAGGTAGTTGGTTCACTCATGCGTCGAGGTAGGTCACTGTGAAGATATGCTTTGAGGCCAAAGCCAAGAATTCGGTCCATATCAAAAAGGATATGTAGCTTTGTGACAGGTGTTTCCTGTGAACGCAACATAGCCCAAACAACAGCCATAGCCCGTGGCATATTCAAATCATTCTCAACCTCAGCAAGAAATGCATCGCGCCACTGGCGTCCCTCGTCCTGAAGTGGTTCATCGGAAAAGACAGCGTTTTCGTCTGCTTGCGTGAGCAGGTGATAGGCAAGATTTCTCAGCCGTTCCAGTGATGTTTGTGCAGCTTGTAGAGCGCGGAAGGTGAAATTGAGACGACTACGATAGAGCGCGGTTGTGTAGAAGTAGCGCAGAGCCATTGGTTCAAAACCACGTGAGGCGACTTCCGCACGAGTATAAGCGTTACCAGTAGACTTTGCCATTTTCTGACCATCGGCGAGAAGGTGCTGGGCGTGCAACCAATAGTTGACAAACTGTTCACCTGAAAAGCCTTCGCTTTGCGCGATTTCGTCCTCATGATGTGGGAAAATATTGTCAACACCACCTGTATGCAAATCAAAATGCGTACCCAGATACTTCGTGGACATCGCGCTACATTCAATATGCCAACCGGGGAAGCCTCGCCCCCAAGGACTCTCCCATGCCATTTCACGTCCAGGTTCAGCCACCTTCCACAATGGAAAATCTTCCGCGTTATGTCGGTCAGCATCAACGCCCTCGTGAACACCTGCCATCATATGTTCAAGCAGATTTCCGGACAACTTGCCGTACTCAGGGAACCGTTTAATATCGAAGTACACATTTCCGTTGACCTCGTACGCGATACCCTTTGCCTCTAATATTGAGATGATCTCAATCATTTCAGGCACATGCTGCGTGGCACGCGGAAAAATATGCGCAGGTAGAATATTCAATAATGCTTCGTCTTCATGAAACGCTTCTGTATAAAATTGGGCAATCTGGAGCGATGACTTACCTTCTTTCCGTGCCTGCGCCTCTACCTTATCTTCACCCTCGTCTACCACTTCCCGCCGCATATGCCCTACATCGGTAATGTTTTTCACATGTAGGACCTCAATCCCTCGATACTCAAAGGCTCTTCTTATCCAGTCCGCCATCGTAAAGGTGCGTAGATTGCCAATATGTATATAGCGATAGACAGTAGGACCACAGGAATACATTTTAATTCTTCCAGGCTCCATAGGAACAATCTCTTCTATCTCACGTGTCAGGGTATTATAAATCCTCATGAGGTCATACCTCCACCGAAAATATTTGCAAACTAGTATTACTCTTCTTTAAGAGTTATGAGCAAACGGAAATGAGTAATATCAAAATGTGTAGGGACAGATAATGCAGATGAATGAATTACTTTGGGTATACTATGGACGCTCACAAGGGGCTGCCCTACTATACGACGCTTGTTGTGGGCTACACTCATCAGTATAGTAGGGTAGCCCCTTGTGAGCGTCCGTAGACCTCATTACCACACTATTTCGTTAATCTGCATTATCGCGTCCTCAAAATGGGTGTTCTGCTAACTGAGGACGCAATGCATCGGTCCCTACAAAAATATGCAGCTAGCATTTCAGTATACAACAGAACAATAAGCTATTGCTCGTCTACTTCCTGAAACAGATGCTCCGCCTCTTGCTGCATCTGCTGCCAACATGCATCACAATAACCTGTGGCTAATAAGCCAAGAGAGAGGGTGTGGTAGTGGTATTGCTCCTGCAAACGTTCGTGTAGGTCGCCTAAGAGGGCATCATCAAGGTGTATCATCGTTTTGCACTTCTTACAGACGAGGTGATGATGACTCTTCCCTTGTGACATTTCATAGTGAGGAGGTTCACCAGGCAAGTGGTTTTCGTGTATCAGGCCCAGTTCTGTGAGCAGTTCTAGTGTACGATAGATCGTTGAGAGACTCACTCGTGGATTGTACGCTTGCACACGTTCCGCGATTTGCTCAAGAGTAACATGTCCATTTGCTTCCTGAATCACGCTCAAGACAAGATAACGTTGTGGGGTTAAGCGATAACCGCGTTTATGCAATAAATCGTTACTAGAATCAACATAGTGATGCATCATGCATATCCTCTCGCGCGCTTCCCAACGATAATCTCTCTACGGATATCGTACCACCAACGTCAACACGTACTAGAAGGCACAGACAACAAAGCCCACTGCTTCGTACTGCGTGTTGACGTTTGAATACTTCTCTAAAAACGACCTTTGCTTCTTGCAACTTCCTCTGTGGTGAGCGGGACAGAAGTATTTGTAGTCTCGCTTACTACTTTTGAGGGTGTAAAAAGTGGTTGTGCTGTTTTCACTTCGAGGTCATCGTATCGCTTCACCTTATAAATCACAGTCGATATAACCCAACTAAGAATGAAGAGGCCAATGATGATGCCTCCTAGAAACCCAAAATCTAAATTACTCAACGAATCCCATAAACCACCTGTAAGATGAAACTCCATTGCAATGATGCTCAGGACTTCAATGGCACCGACCACCACAGCGACTAAAACAGAGACAAGGGTGATATTCAAGTTGTAGTAGAGTTTGCGCACTGGTTTGACAAAGGCCCATCCGTATGCACCAAGCATAAGAATGCCATCCGTCGTATCAAGTAAACACATACCAGCAGTAAAGAGCATAGGAAAGATGAGAATAAAGAGGACAGGCATCCCTTTACCAGCAGCAGTAGCAGCAATACCCAATAATCCTACCTCAGTTGCAGTGTCAAAACCAAGCCCAAAGAGGAGACCTACAGGATACATCTTCCAGCTCGCGTCTACCATGCGGAGTAGTGGACGGAAGAAACGCCCCATGATACCGCGCTGATTCAAAAAATCATCGAGTGTCTGTTCACTGTACTCTTCTCCGCGCCTCACCTTTTGAAAAGTCTGGAAAATTTCCCATAGTACAAGGCCATTGATGAGCGCAATAACAAACAAAAATGTTGCTGATACCGATGTGCCAATCAAACCACCAGCATTTTTGAGTCCTGGAATACTCCCTTGTACAAAGGTTGCGGCAAGTGCGATAGCAACAGATAATGCTACTACAATAGTGGAATGACCAAGCGAGAAAAAAAATCCGACGCCAATAGGTCGTTTGTTTTCTTGCATCAACTTACGCGTCACGTTATCAATCGCTGAGATGTGGTCTGCGTCAACAGAGTGACGTAGCCCAAACGTATAGGCTAAGAGAGCCGTGCCCAGAAGTTCAGGATATCGCACACCAAAACCTGCAAATGCAAAGACCCATGCAAGAATGTTAAAAGCAATGAGAAACACATAAATACCTATAATTTTGTTGCGCAACTCACTTGGACTATCGTTGAAAACACGAGTAATGGCTGAAATACCAAAGCTACTAGCTCTGCTACTCATGGAACCTCCTGAACATACTAAGCAGCACGACTTGAAGGCAAGGTGGAAACTATTCTACTGCCGAAGATACAAGCCGCATTGTTTTGCACTACGGGGGATGACGTGTGTACAAGGATTAATTCGGCAGAAACAAATGTGTTTCCTTTAAAAAGTATACCAGCAAAAATACGTAATTGCAAATTTTTATCAATTGCTTCTATTTCGTGTCGAGTTTTACAGTGGTATAATGCTAGCAAATCATATATATATTCTTGAGAGGTACGTCTATGTCGGAACTCATTCGTATTCTCGCAGTTGATATTGGTACGGGAACACAAGATATTCTGCTCTTCGAGAGCGGAAAAACAATAGAGAATTGTTTCAAGATGGTTATGCCCTCACCAACGGTTATTGTTGCGGACCGCGTAAAGCAAGCGACGAAGCGGGGACAACCTATTGTTCTTACTGGTGTCACAATGGGTGGTGGTCCTTCACACTGGGCAACGCGCGATCATGCGCTTGCTGGTTATGCTGTTGCGGTTACACCTGAAGCTGGGCGTACGTTCGATGACGATCTCACAATGGTTGAGCGAATGGGCTTCGAGATCATTGATGACGATGAGGCAACGCAACGTACCACACGTTCTAATGTTGTCCATATCGAGCTACAGGACTTTGACGCGCAAGCAATCACAACCGCGTTCAACGCCTTTGATATTAGTCCGCGTGTCGATGCACTCGCACTTGCTGCATTTGATCATGGTGCAGCCCCTCCTGGTGTTAGTGATCGGCGTTTTCGTTTTGATTTTCTCGCAAAAACAGTGCAGGCAAATCCTATACCAAGTGCCTTTGCATATTCTATAGAGAATATTCCTATTGAGCTAACACGTCTGCAAGCTCTGGCAAAGAGTGCGAAACACTACCTGGAACTTACGCACTCGGATGCTCATACGCCATTGTTTCTGATGGATACAGGGTCAGCAGCCGTTCTTGGTTCATTAGAAGACCCACTCGTACGCAAGCAACACGAGAGCTTGTTATGCAATATTGGAAATTTTCATACGCTTGCATTTCATCTTGTGCAAGGACGTATCGCAGGTATTTTTGAACATCACACAGGAGAAATTAGCAAGACAAGGCTGGAAGAACTACTTGTCAAGTTGGCACACGGAACACTCTCAAACGAAGAGGTATTTGCAGATAGTGGGCATGGAGCACTTATTGTGCAAAAATCTTCATCACCCGCACACTCGTTCCCTTTTCTTTCAGTAACTGGACCTCGACGAGAACTCTTACGCAACTCACAGCTTCAGCCCTATGAAGCAGTTCCGCATGGAGATATGATGTTGGCAGGGTGTTACGGTCTCTTACGTGCTCTTGCCGATCATGAGCCAAGATTAGCTCCTGCAATCGAACCATCGCTCTTATAAACTACAGTATTTTTAGTAAGCATAGAAAGAAGAAAAGAATATATGGCTGGATATATCGTACTTGAGGGTGGGGCCGAGTTTGGTGGAAAAATGGTGGAACCAGACCGACAAGCTCTAGCACTAGCAGGTGGTCCACAGGCTCGTATCAGTATCATCCCAACGGCTGCCGCACCAGATAGCAATCATCAACGTGCAGGAAGAAATGGGGTGAATTGGTTCACACATCTCGGTGCTACTCACGTTGAAGCGATTCCCCTTATAGATAAGGCGTCAGCAAATAATGCGAGTATTGTAACTGCTGTTCGTCAATCTCAACTCATTTATCTTTTAGGTGGCTTCACGGGATATCTTGGTCAGACCCTCGCAGATAGCGATAGCTGGAAAGCTATGCTTGCTGCTTATGAGAGCGGAGCAGTGATAGCGGGTAGTAGTGCTGGTGCAATGGTCTTATGCGAGTACTATTTTGATCCAAGTACAGGAAAGATTGTTAATGGGTTGGCTTTAGTGCCAAATACGTGCGTTCTACCTCATCACAATACCTTCGGGAAAGGATGGGTATCACGTTTAACACAACTGCTTCCTCATGCAGTTCTCGTTGGTATTGATGAACATACAGGGATGATAGATGATGGCGAAGGAGATAAAAAGAGTGCGTGGCATGTCTATGGACAAGGGGCGGTAACGCTCTACCGTCAGGGAAAGGCAACTGTGTATAGAGCAGGTGAGATGTTCACAGATACCTTTATGGCATCTTGAATGAAGCATCAGTCTATGTGGTGCAGATGATGTATTTTCAATGCGATCTGCAACGAGAGGCGTAACTCCGCATCTTCGAGGGAACGTCCCAGAATTTCCTCGATACGCTCCAGGCGATAGATGAGAGAGTTACGATGAAAGTGCATAGTGCGCGCCGTTTGACTGAGGTTGCCGTTATATTGAAAGTAGCACTCTAACGTCTTGATGTATGTTCCATCATGCCGTGCATCATAGTCAAGCAGAGGGCCAAGCATCTCTTGATAGAATGTAGTAAGTTCGCTTTGACCATCAATATAAAAGAGTAAACGATAGATACCCAGACGTGCAAAAGAATGAATTTTTCCTTCACCAAAAAGCCGACGCCCAATTTCTACCGCACGTTGTGCCTCACGAAATGACTGTGGAATACCTTGCACCTGTGTTGCCATGCGCCCAATACCACACGAAAAGAGAGGAAGGGAAGTATTGCCTCGGTTTTGTTGCAAGCGTGTAGAGAAGCGTTCTATGCGTGTGACAAGCGTTTGCTCTTCCTCAGTCTCACCTTGTTGCTCTTCCTCAGCAAATGTGATAACCGGTACAATTATAGTGATACGCTGTGCATCACTCATCACCCAGCACGTAGGCCACAAGCGCACCATTTCCTCTCGAACACGACGCGCCCACAGTACCAGCGTTGCGTCTTCTTCATTTGACGAGGCTTCAAAAAGTACAACGATTTGCGGAACCGTGAGATCATAGCCAAGATGTCGTACACGAGCGAGTATCTCTTCTGGCTGCTGATATTGCCCTTGTAGCACGTTCATAAAGGCTTCTACGTGATAGCGGCTCTCTACCTCGCTACGTTCACGTTCTCTAGCGAACTCTATGGCAAAAATAGGTGTAACATGATTGAGAACGAGGCGTTCAGAGTAATCAAAGGCACTCTCATCACCGATAAGTGAAAGATAGCCGACAATTTCATGCCGGATCAGAATTGGCTCGACCACACGCGCAAGGCCATGACTACGTAGAAATTCGTCAGTCAGAGGATCAGCAAGAAGTAACGTTTTCGTAGAAGGCGGCGCAGATTGAAAACGAATGTGTTGCTCGGCATCTTGCATAACCACCCATTTGCCACGGCTGACCGCTAGATACTCGCAAACACCAGCGATACCTACACCTTGAATACTCAACTGCATAAGCTGTTGGGATACCTCGGTCGCTTTGCGCTCAATCTCATCACGAAAGCTTACGACAAGAGCAATGACTTCGCGTTCGATCTCTTCAATAGGTGCTAACGGTGGGAGCAAGAGAAGCGGAAGATGCAGATGATTGGCGAGGGTGATCGCCTCTGCATCAAGAGTTTCAAGTGACTGTGCAGCAACGGCAACAGCCGCCACACCTTCTTTATGCAAGCTGGTGAGTAGGTGAGGTAACGTCTCATTTAGTCGCCGTAGTTTAGCAAGTGTGAGAAGAGCAAGTTCACCCCCTTGTATGCTATCAAACGCGGGAAGACGTGCTCGCATACTGCACGACCACGTGATCCGACGTTCTAACCCTTCCGCACCCGCAACTAACACAGCATCGCGTGAAGCGAGCAGCGTTAGAACACTGCGTACAGAAGCAGATGATATAGGTGGTGAACTGCTCATAGCTCTCTTCGCTTACACGCGACATGCCGTTTTATCTGGCCCGTACTGGTGCTGAGGAAGATACAGAAGTCGTTGTGTTCGCCTTAAGTGCCTTCTGCTTTTCTTCAAACTTCTTTTTGCCTTTAAGGTGCTTATGCCATGCTACACGTTTTGTCTTGTTCATCTTTATTGCCTTTCCTATTTTCAGGACATCCATTAGAATGCCACAATATATTTGTTGTACTCTATTCTTCGGGTTCGTTTGTACTCTCGAAATCAACTTCGGTCAGATCGTCACCCTCATCACCACCATCAAAGTACTCGTCGTCGTTGCCCAACTCATCGTCATCTTCACCACGGTCATAACGTAGCATGCTATCCTTAATGTATGCACGAATGGTATCACCACTCCCCTGGGATGGGAAACTCACTTTGCCAAACATGCTTGGATGCTGATACTCTTCGCGCATGATAAGTCGAACCTGATCATTGTCCTTCGCGAGAATAGCTGCGGCATACCGATTGCCACCTTCCATAAAGGTAATCAAGCGGTTTGCCAGCCTTGGCTCGACCTGTCCGATGTCTTCACCAGCTGCATTGCGCACGAGTAGAGTATGACCGATGCGTTGTAGTTGTACGCGGTCTCCAACGCCTACCGTCGCAAGTATAGCAGGTGCAGCAAGGTTCAACAAATCGGTAACGCCTGTTTTGCCTGTCTCCTCAATAAAGAGTCGAGGATCAATGCGTTCCGCTACCACATGTGTTGGTGTCGGCGTTTCCTGAATCAGCGAGAGACGATCCAGGTTTTTCTTAGCAATGACATTCTTCGGGTTAAATTTTAGTGTTTGTGAGTACGCCTGACGTGCCTCTGAGTACTGTCCTAGTTCGCTATGTGCTTTGCCCAGACGATTCAAGGCTTCTTGTTCCTGCGGAAACAGACTCAAGATATTTTTGTTGGTAGTGACAGCCTCTTCCCATAGACCTTCTTGTGCCTGTTTTACGGCTAGATCGGTCCATTGTTTTTTTGTTCGTGTCTTTTCTTCAGCAGACTGCGTCATTCAACGCCCTCCATTTTATCGGAAATTCGGCATACAAGCCTTGTATGTATAGTTTGCCTATTATACCGCAACCATGCAACCCTGTAATGACCAGGGTGTAACACGCTCAACGCGAACGCTTACAAGCTTCCCTGGCTGAATATTTTGAATAAGAGTTGTTTCTTTGTACTCAGGTTGTGGAAAGAAAACGAGTTTGTTCGTGCGATTGCGCCCACGCCAACGTGGTAGTCCATGCGCGGAGTGTTCGTCCTCGACAAGCACCTCCTCAACTTTATTGAGATAGGACTGGTTGATCTCAAGCGCAATCTTTGTTTGCAGGTCCTCTACGGCATGCAAACGTCGCTTCTTTTCCGCCAGTGGCACGTCATCTTCCCAACGCGCTGCAACTGTACCAGGACGTACAGAATAAGCTGCTACATGCACAATGTCAAAGCGCACCTTTTCTATCAAGTCCAGTGTGTGCTGAAATTCTTTCTCAGTTTCACCACAGAAACCGACAATGACATCTGTCGAGAGCGAGATATTAGGCCATAACTCACGTACACGATCCACGCGCTCACAATATTCATCCAGCGAGTAGCCGCGTTTCATGCGCTTTAACATATCGTCGTCACCAGCCTGTACCGGAATATTGAGATGCTCGCATACCTTTGGCAAGTGCGCCATACGCTCGATTATGCTATCGGTCATGTAGCGTGGGTATGAGGTCATAAAGCGAATACGCTCCAAACCCTCAATCTCGCTTAGGTCGGTCATCAAATCGGCAAGATTTGGTTTATCGGGTAAGTCCAGTCCATACGACTCGACAGTCTGCCCAAGCAGTGTCACTTCTTTTGCACCCTTTCTGACAAGGGAACGAGTCTCAGTGACAAGTTCATCAATGGGACGACTACGCTCACGACCTCGACGGTACGGTACGATACAGTATGTACAAACCTTGTTGCAGCCTAGTACAATAGGAAGCCATGCTGTCACACTAGCCTGAGCAGGCTCAATTTTCGTTGGATAGTGCGCGATACGCTCTCCTGGTTTCGGAGTAATTGCCATTGGCAACACACTGCGTCTTCCACCTCTCTCGAAAGAGGTCGCGTAGATTGGCATTGCTGGATCAGTCGAGAGAGGGGAGTCATTGTCAGGGATATATTCGATATCCAAACAGCCCGCGCCAGAGATGGGTGTCCAACGCTCCTCTAAGAAGCGAGGCAAAATGTCAGCTTGCTCGACCTTCATGAAGAGATCGACATGCGGATAGCGTTTACTAAGTTCGTCAATGGTTTTCTGGTTACCAATCATGCATCCCATCAATGTTACAAGAAGATCGCCGCGCTCTTCTTTTGCACGTCGAAGTTTTGCCAACAAATTGTGTGCTTTTTCTTCGGGTGCCTGTCGCACGCTACAGGTATTGAGGACCACGAGATTCGCCTGCTCCATGCTTGCCTCTTCCCAGCCAAGGTCGTCGAGCAGTGTCTGTACACGCTGTGAGTCAGCCTGATTCATCTGGCAGCCTACTGTCCAAATATGATATTTTCCGCGTGCAATCGCTGTAGTTGTGGTCATGCGCAAGCCTCTCTTAGCGTTTGTATGTTCTCGCAATGGGATAGAAAAATCGCTATCATCTCTAAGTCCGCTATTATACACTAAGTGAGGCATGTTGTCACGATATTTTTTGAGGTGTTATAGGACGTTCATCTAAATTTAATGCTTGAGATACTAAGCCTTTATTCATACGTCTAAGTAAGTAGTATTTTATACCAAACTCTCGTTTGTTATTTTGAGAGCTTAGCAAAAGTCAGTATACTACTATAAAAAATATGTATGAGAAGGATTGTTATTTGATGCGTTCTTTAAAAATCTTCGGTCTTAGTACCTTTGTAATGCTTTGTGTTGCACTCAGTGTTATCTTGGCGAATCCAGCGTATTCAACGTGGGCGAGATCAGCCACACCATCACCGAAAACGACATCCATACCTCGTCAGACAAAGGCCATGGGTCCATATACGGTGAAGGGCAACGCTATTTTGGGTGCAGATGGCAAACGTTACTATTTTCATGGTGTTGGACGTGATGGTTTAGAATATAGTTGCTTTGGCGATGGACATTTTACGCAAAAAGAACTTGCTTACATAGGTTCGGGCACATCGACCAAAACAACAACTTATTGGGGTGCAAATACTGTTCGTTTACCTCTATCAGAAGGCTTCTGGCTCAAAGGACAACCGTCGGCAAAGTGCTCTGTCGCGCAATATCGTCAGTTAGTTAATCAAACCATCAGTGCATTGACAGCTCTACATCTCAACGTTATGCTTGACCTTCAATGGTCGGACGCTGGTGGTCAATCACTTGGTGCTGGTAGTGCATGGGCTATGCCAGATGCGGATAGCGTGACATTCTGGCAACAAGTGGCAACTCTCTACAAGGGTAATCCGAACGTGCTGTTCGAGCTATTCAACGAGCCACATCCAGCTCAGTGGCCTTGTTGGAGTGCTCCCTGCACTATGACGAACGATAAATCAAATTCCCAAACAGTGACCTATCACGGTGTTGGTATGCAAGCTCTTCTCAACGCGGTACGCGCTACTGGTGCTAAGAATAATCTAGCAATCGTTGGTGGTATGGCCTGGGGATTTGATCTCAGCCAACTTGCCCATTATGCACTAAAAGGATCGAATATTGTCTATGATACACATCCCTATCCCTATGGGGATAAGCAACCACAGTTATGGAATGCAGCTTTTGGGAATGTGAGTGCAACCTATCCGGTGATCTCTGCGGAAAGTGGAGAGTATGATTGTAATACAAACTATATGAGTAAACTTCTCCCATACTTCGATGCTCATCAGATAGGCTGGGTTGCATGGGCGTGGACGGTGCAAGGAGATGCATGTGGCTATCCACTGCTGATTAAAGATTATAATGGTACGCCGTCACAAGCGATGGGTCAGTACATCTATCAACATCTTCAAAGCTACAAATAGAAAATGGTCATAAAAGAACCTCCATGTGAATGCACGGAGGTTCTTTTATGACCATTTTCTATTTCTTTCGTCTATCCTCAACACGAGCACTGGCGGTTTTTGACTCACCACCACTGGCACGGGGTAGGCTATCAGCGGGTACAAGCTCTACTTTCGGCGAGTTACCTGTAATAGTTTTCACAGCTTCTGCCATCTCACGCCCTAGCGTGTGCGCATGTTCCTGGTTATTTAGCAGTGTCAAGTCTTTGACTTCAACCTTGAGATCGAAAGTATCCAGGTTGTTGCGTTTATCAACGATGATACGGAAATTCGCGCCAGTCTCAGGAAATCTTACAAGTGCGGCCTCGACCTGACTTGGGAAGACAATGAGTCCGCGAATAGAAACAGCATCATCACTACGACCCTTGATTGCACCAATCTTGGGGTGTGATCGTCCACAGGCACAACGTTCCTCCCACCATGTGCGCGAGAGGTCACGGCTACGATAGCGAATCATCGCCGTACCCTCGGCGGAGAGCCATGTCCAGACCAGTTCACCGTCTTGCCCTTCCTCGACAGGTTCTCCCGTTTCAGGATTGATACACTCTACCAGGAATGCGTCAGCCCATGCATGCATTCCATCGCGTACCTCACATTCGCAGGTCATGCCAGGTCCAAGAAATTCTGTCATGCCAAACTCATCATATGCTGTAAAGTTGAAGAGTTCTTCCAGCTTTACGCGCGTCTCCCAAGGCCACGGCTCAGCACCAAAGAGACCGATTTTGAGCTTTGTATCCTTGAAGTTGACACCGCGCTCACGCGCTTTACCACCAACATAGAGGCCGACAGATGGAGTCATACATATAGCAGTGACACCAAAGTCGAGAATAAAATCGAGCATACGATCATACTGGCGAGCATCTGACCCCATGGGAATCGCCATAACATCCATCGCCATCGCGCCATAATGGAAACCAAAGCCACCCGTTGCCATACCATAGCCATAACAATTCATTAACACATCACCTGGACGCAGCCCTGTCATCCATAATTCGCGTGCATTGAGGTCGGCCCAATAATCAATGTCCTTTTTAGTAGCAAAAACAGGCACACTCTTCCCTGTTGTACCACTCGTTGCATGAATTTCTAAGGCACCACCAGGACCACCAGGAGGTACAAAAGCCATACCATAGGGATAAGCGTTCCGTACTGTCTTTTTTTCAAGAAAGGGTAATTTGCGAATATCGGCTAGTGATCGAATATCGGTCGGCTTTACACCCGCTTCATCATATAATTTGTGATAAAACTGATTCTGGTTGTACGCACGCTCTACAATCGCTTGCAATCGCTGCAACTGTAGTGCCTGTAGCTTGCTTTTAGAAAGGGTTTCTATCTCTTCATTAAAAAATTTACGATTACTCATACAGGTAACGAG
This sequence comes from uncultured Ktedonobacterales bacterium, assembly GCA_964657325.1. Classification (GTDB taxonomy): domain Bacteria; phylum Chloroflexota; class Ktedonobacteria; order Ktedonobacterales; family Ktedonobacteraceae; genus JBBQVS01. The sequence goes on along the minus strand of CAZZVE010000005.1, from coordinate 2,078 downwards.
TTCCTCCAAATTTGTATAAAATAGTGTGCATCAATACATCCATGTGTGTGACGGATATACTCTATAATACTATGGCTGTCGAGATTTTAGAGAGTGGGTAGTAAAAAGTGATATGCTGAGGGAAAGAAAAGCACTAAGGAGCATGCAGACAATATGGTACAAAAGAGTGGAGCAGTACAGGCAGTTATTTGGGACCTTGATGGTGTTGTTATCGATAGTGAAGAGGATCATAAGAAAGCATGGCAACGTTTGGCGCACGAAACAGGAAAAGAGTTTAGCGACGAGCAGTTTGCTGCGACCTTCGGTTGGCGAAATGATGCTATTGTGCCGACTGTGTGGGGTACAGTATCGAATGAAGAGTTACAGGAACTCGCGGACCATAAGGAAGCGTATTACCGGGATTATGTACGTCAAACAGTAACGTTTTTACCGGGTGCACAAGATTTGATGAGTGCATTGCATGAAGCTAGCTATCCACAAGCAATAGGCTCATCCGCACCTACCGCAAATATCGAACTTGTAAAAGAGGTATTAGGACTGGAACGCTATATCAATGCATTCGTTTCGGGTGAGACGGTACCACACGGCAAGCCCGCGCCTGATATATTTCTCAAGGCGGCCAAAGAACTAGGCATGGAGCCGAAACAGTGCCTCGTGATTGAGGATGCCGTTGCTGGTGTCGCTGCTGCACGAGCAGGCGGCATGTATAGCATCGCCGTCGCCTACGGACGCACGTTACCAGGATTACAGATAGCGACCTTGGTAGTCAAAGACCTGACCGAGGTTACTGTAGAGCGCATCCAGCATCTTGCTTGACAAGCATCGGTATCAATGGCACAATACGTTCCACATGGAGGTGTAGGGACTCCGGTGGGTCTCACCGTCTTCAAAACGGCTGGGGGGTCGCTCAGCGCGGTCCTCGGTGGGTTCGACTCCCATACGCCTCTGCCTCCTTTCCAACAATTTTGTATTCCATATTGTCATTTAACCCATAGGTTTTGCAGATTCTGCAAAACTATGCTTCCCATTTTAGTCTGCAAAACTATGCTTCCCATATTAAGTGAATTAATAGTGCAGTTCATTATGATGTTGAACTATCTATCAGTTCAGGATACCAGACCTCTCTTTTACACAAGTCAGTATACTATCAACAAATCGGATGGTATAAGAAAAGCTTTTAGTTATTCTTCTCAAACTCTTGACAGATTTCTCGTAAATATTTAAGTATTCTACGATCGCGTAATATGCCGGGTTGAGGAAGAAACGAGGCAATTTGTTTTCGCGTCGGTAATACTCCTTCAGAAAGAAGTTGAAATGCTATTCTCCTAATTTCACCCTGAAGTCGCTGGTATCTTGCCTCTTTTCGCTGTTGAACATAAGCTCTATGTCGGTTAACAATCTTTTGGCAAGCAACAGAATTGATGTGTCGGAGAATTTGTGGGGTGCGTTCTACACGATAAGCAACTTCTCCTAGCGTTGGAGGAGGATATTCGTTGCTTGTAGCTATCACTTGCAAAACATTATAGATAGACTCTGTCTGTATTACCGATTTTTTTCTAGGTGCAACAGAAACTAGTAATACCAATTCCCTAAGGTTTGGACGAAGCATAGCTAGCTCAAGAAAAAAGAAGTCCTCCAAAGAGAGTCCAAGTCGGAAACAAAAACGCAGGAGTGTATCAAGTTCTGGAAGCTTCTTCCCTTGATACCAATAATCAATCATATTTCTTGACATATCAACCGAACGAGCGAAAGCTGACAGATTCCCACTAGAAGTAGACTGAACGATATACGTTACTACTTGAGATATACGTTGCCGTTCTAGTTGAACTAGTTGAGCTGGAATGTGGATAAACATATCCTCCAATGCTTTTATGACCCACAACTGCCAAGACAATTCACTCCCTTCAAGAGAAGAAGATATTTCTCTAACTCGTGTTAATGATGAGCCAAGCCAGCGTTGACAATATGAACAATATCCTACACGTGACCGCCAACCTATTCCAGGGAGAGCTTTTGCACAATTTTGGTAAGGGCAGAGGGAACTCAAATATACACGGTGGCGCGAACAAATAGAAATT
>CAZZVE010000004.1:64295-89058 GCA_964657325.1 uncultured Ktedonobacterales bacterium | reverse complement strand
TGAACATCGCGGTTTGTGATGCAAAAGCGTCATGTATAGGCGATGTTCAGAGGAAACGGCATCATCGGTCCCTACATAATAGCCATTCTTAATAATACCATGACGTACGTACTGGGATATTCTCGAAAAGTGGGCATGCCTCACGGAATTGTGCAACTAACTGTTCAACTTGAAGTGGTGTTTGGTGTAGCACTGAAGGAGCTTGAATATTTAGCGTCAATATTTTCTTATTGATATTGCGTAGTGTTGCTTCATATTCTTTCGCAGCTTTTTCTACCGACGTATTAAACGCGCGTTTCTCACTGGGAAATGGGGTGACACGACGTGCCTTCAGCGTTTTGTATCTCCATAACACCTTGGCTATTCTTGCTTCTGCCTGTTCGCGCTCAGTCCGAATTTCTTTTATCAGTTCAACCTCTGCTGGCGCGTACCCATTGTTTTTGAGCAGGTGATAGCCCATTGCTTTGTCGCCAGCATAGGAGTTGTCATCAAACTTCAACGGCTTTCCATAACCCGGCAGGTTATCGAATAGACCACGCTCCATCGCGTCATGTATTTGTTCCTCGACATAATGCATACGCGCTTTTTTCCGTGCATTAATGTCGGATTGTTTCTTAGAGTCTTCCTTAGCCTTTTGCGGCCCTTTGCGCCAATCTATAAATTCCATAAACCTTCTCTCATATTCCAAAGCAGCGAGGAAAGGTGCCCTTTGGAAGAGACTTGTATGTTTAGTATTTTTCTATACTCTCTATTATACCCTCTACTCATTCCTTGTGCAAAGCAACTAGACTTGAACTTCTGCAATACTCCGTTTACGCCAGTTGCCCACCAGCATGATAAGCCAAATCAAGATCAAGAAGGCCACGAGAATAGCTAGACAGTAAAGCGCGACGCCGCCATAACCGCCTACTTTAGCAGGATTAAAGAAAGGATAGGGGTAGAATCCCACAATAGAGCCACGGATTAGCGAATAGACTACGTAGAGGAAGGGAAAGATGAGCCACACCCATGTTTGCGCAAAGACGAGTCTTGTGTTCGGTGGCTGATAGAGCCAATCAAGTACCATTATCACCGGCATCACGTAATGCACAACAGTATTCACCCACGGTAAGAGGAAACCCAGGTCCTCGTTCCTCAGTAACGTCCCAAAAACGATACCAACCAGAGCCATACTAACTACAGAAGCTCCTCGAACGAGGTCAAAGGTGGCAGTTGATTCACGACGCTGTATCAAGAAAATAGCACTAATTAGCAACACTACTAATGCAAAAATATTCGACAAATTAGTAAAGTAGCTGAAAAAGTTTACTACGTCGAAACCAAGTCGTATGTGAATTGAGAGTTGGGTGACGATTGCCGCCAGAGTAAGGAGGCCGAAAAAGAGTCGAGCAACAATGAGAATTGTGCGCTGTGTTGTACTCATGTGTATTACCTCCATAGCCTTTATCTTACATCTTATTTTGTACGTCCATCAAATAGAGTATTTGCAATCCATTTTTGGGTAATTGTATATATATCGGCAAGCGGCATGTTGTGTTCGTGAGCTATGCGTTGACACTCTTCATATTCGGGCGAGGCACTGATGATTTGTGTGCCAAGGCGTTTGACTTTGATGAGCATAGGACCAAACGGCGTATCTATCGTTTGAGGTGTGCGTTGAGCCTTGAGGCGTTGCACTTGCTCTATGCGTACACCAAGCGTCGTTGTTTCACGTAACAGAATATACGCCAGTTCGTTGCCTTTTTCGAGAGGGCAGACAACCATAATCATGGTCGCAGGGCGATTTTTCTTCATCTGCATAGGCGTATAGCTCACGTCCAATGCACCCGCACTCAAGAGACGCTCCATAAGGCCACCTAGCAATTCGCCACTCATATTGTCGATGTTTGTTGATAGCACTGTCACCCAATCTGTATCAGCATCTCCACTATTCTGCTGCTCCGTCTCTTGCAACCTTCCAAGATAAAGACAAAGGCTATCAGCCGATGGTAGCGGTTGTGCAGCAAATCCATATCCTACACGCTCAATAGTCATTGTTGGCATATCAAAGCGTGCCAGTGTTGCCAGAAGTGCAGCACCCAAGGGTGTTACATATTTCCCCTCGATAGAGGTAGGTTTCCAAATGGCTTTACTATTCCGCAAAATTTCTAGCGTGACAGGCGAGAGGACAGATGTTTGACTATAGGATATTGAGTTGTTCCCACTTGCCAGTGGGAGTACAGAAGCATAAAGTTGAGTGATGTCTAACTCTTTTAAAGCAATGATAATGCTAATTATGACAATAAGTTCGGATGCTGCTATTACATATGATTGGTAGTCAGTTCCAGCATTTTGTATTATTGCCTCCGCATCTGCTATATGTCGCAATATTTTCAACGTGGTGTTACGAATATAAGCGGGTATTTGTACAGATGAGAGGAGCGCCTCAATTCTTGACCATGCATACGTTTCATGTTCTTGTGAGGTATGAATGACCGCAACACGAGTACTTTGTACTCCTCTATTGGCAACATGTTCAAGCGAGATATCATAATTTTGCAAAGGGAATAAGGATAAAGTTTGTTTTAGCGTGTCAAGTGAGAAACCCACGTCGAGCAAGGCGGCGAGGAGTGTTTCGCCACTGATACCTGCTTGACAATCAAGATATGCAATATACGACATACACGAAATAGCCTCCGCTCTACCGTTTTCTTTTAAGAGTTAATCGCTCTATTCCCCCACCAGGGTACTGTCGAACGTAGCTCCTCTCCCCAACTATGGAGTTATGCCCTCGACAGTACCCGCCCCTATGCTATTTTCCGCTTTCATGAAATTGTAATGCGTTGCGGTAGACTTCTACATAGCGAATGGCAGAGACATGCCATGAATGGTCTGCTTGCATACCACGTTGTTGTAGTGTGCGCCAGATGTCGCTGAAGCGGTAGACTTCAAGAGCACGTACAATAGCAGCGAACAATTCCCAGGGATCATAATTTATGAAGGCAAACCCATTTCCTTCACCTGTGTGTGGGTTGTATTCTTGCACAGTATCAGCAAGACCACCTACACTGCGCACAATAGGCACACTCCCATAGCGCATAGCGATCATCTGACTGATACCACACGGCTCAAAACGTGATGGCATGAGAAACATATCGCTTCCTGCGTAGAGACGCTGCGCAAGTTCTGTATTGAAAGTGAGGAATATTGCAACTTGCTCAGGATAACGAGCAGCAAGGCTTTGCAACAACTCGTGATAATGCTGGTCGCCAATACCCAATACAACGAACTGTACTCCTTGTGCGAGAAGTGGCTGGATGATTTGTGACAACAGGTCAAAGCCTTTTTGGTCAGCGAGGCGCGAAACCATTGAGATGAGTGGTACATCAGGACGTATCGGTAGGTGAGCTTGCTCTTGTAGTGCCACTTTATTTTTCGCACGTACATCTAACGAAGTAATATCAAATGGTGTATAGATACGAGAGTCGTGTGCAGGATCGAGGTCTTGATAATCAACGCCATTTAGAATGCCGAAGAGTCGATCACGGCGTGCTCGCAACATATGGTCGAGACGCTCGCCAAATGTTGGCGTCAGTATCTCCTGTGCATAGCGTTCACTTACGGTTGTGATGGCGTCGGCAAAGAGAATGCCACGCCCCATAATGTCAACGACATTCGCAAGTTCTGCAATTTGTGGATAGACAAAGCCGTTCGCGGCTACGCCAGCAACTTCAAGAATGCGATACCCAAAGATACCTTGATAGGCAAGATTGTGGATAGTATACACGGTTGCAGTGTGGGCGAAAAATGGATCATCTCTATACACCGTGTGCATCCAATTTGGTACGATACCGGTATGCCAATCATTACAATGCACAACATCAGGCGACCAATCTAGCGCACGTGCCACCTCTAAGGCTGCACGGCAGAACAAAATGAAGCGTTCGCCATCATCAGTGTAACCATAAATATTTTCACGTTCAAAGTACCGTGGCGCATCAATCATATACACAGGAATATTGTTCCCAATTATGCCCTGATAGACAGCGACCTGTACCTGATAGCTTCCCATTGGGACAGAGAGAGATTCTATAATTTTTGTCAGTTGAAACCGTTCCAGATCAACCTGTCTGTAACGAGGCATCACCAGTCGAACGTCGTGACCGAGGGCTTGAAGAGCTTTAGGTAGCGCACCTACCACATCCGCCAGTCCACCGACTTTAACAAATGGCACGATTTCAGCAGCAAGCATGTAAACCTTGAGAGGCTGTTCGCTCTGCATACATCTTCCTTCTACTCTTATAGATTGTACTTAATTATAGCACGGACAGAGAAAATCATGAAAATAAAAAACGGGATGTATGACCTTCTCTACCGAAGTGTTCTCGGTAGAGAAGGTCATACATCCCGTTCGTGCAAAAAGCATTTTTATACTCTGTAGCGATTGCGGATAAGGAACACAAACTGTATACCTGCAAGAATACCCATAAGTATGAGTAAAAAGACGGCATCAGCTTGTCCCAGTGTTGGAGCCTGTCCAGCAGCGGCAGGGGCAGGTACATTCAAACCAGGAATAAAGGGAATGTTTGGCTCGGTCTCACGGAAACCAGGAATTGAGAAGAAGGCAAATGCTCCAACGTAAATGAAGAGACATGTGCCTACGATCAGCCACATTCCTGTACAACCCAGGTTGTTTTCACCTACAACGGCAAACTCACGTCGTGCAACGCTTGTCCAAACGGCAGCAAGCACGAGTCCACCACCGCAGAGAAGCAATGCAATCAGTAACTCCTCTGGATGCATGTGAACGAGAAGAGTAGTCAAGGCGAGAACAGCAACTGTGGAGACGCCACCAATGATAACAATGTTACGATGCGACTTCCATGCCCATATCGCTGCTGCGAGTACTACAAAGAAGTTTACCGAGACAATGGCATCAATGAGGTAGCCTGCTTGCGGTGAGAATGCACAGCTTCCAGGAACGACAGTTTGACGAGCACAAATTGTCAGAAAGTCACCAAGGCCAATAAAGCTCCAGGAGTGTATCCAAGCAATGAGCGGATAGGCGAGTAAGGCAAAGAGTACGAGGATTGCACCAAGCTGCGCAAGGCCAAGTGCGCCAAAACCGTATAGGCCAGCCATTGTGCGCTTGCGTACTGGACGCATCAAGTAGTGAAGACGAAGCGCGAATGCACCCAACACCAGGAAAACAGTTATGCCGAGGACAGTACCAAGAATGAGGTCTACAATCTTTGTACCTAAAAATGGACGATTACCGACAATTTTACCATTTACTAGATGTCCAGGAAAGAGCGTTACACCAAGACCAGTATCACTATAGTAAGTGTAGAAAATGACAAATGCAACCAGTAGAACACTGGCGATAATAATCATCCAGCGAATCATTGGCGTTGTGCCAAGGTCGCGACGGTCTGGATTGCGCAATTCGCCAAGTGCCAGGATGCTATAGAATACCATTGCACCGCCAACCCCCAACACAACTGCGCCAATCATTACAAGATCAAATGCTTGTGGCTGAAACCATAGGAAGTTTCCCCCAAGGACAGAGAGAATGTGCGTATTACTTGTTGGGAAGTATTGGTTACACACAGTCTGTGCAGAACTACATCCCGTGGTAACAGCAAGCAGTAGAATCGCTAACCCGGCAAGGGAGAGTATTGCACCGAGACCAGTAAAGATGATGGGTGGAACAACTGGCTTTGGATCGAAAAGCAAGACGATCACCTGAATAACGGCAAAACCTGCCAAACAGGTAAGGCCCATTGCGAGCGAACCCTGCTCCGCGCCCACAAGCGAAGCAGCCGTCATTTGCAAATAGATATAACTGGGTACCTGACCCACAAGCAGAGCCGCGATGAAAAAGAAGCCAACGGCAAAGACCATTGCACGCGCCCATGACATCTGCTCTGATATTTCTCGACGTTGTGTTTGTTGCATAAGATCGCAAACCCTTTCAACATGATATGCACTCATACCATGACCAGCGATCACAAAAGAAACAGTGTCGCAGTTTTTTACAACTGCGACAATTTCAATTTACTGAACGACCGTAATTTCGGCAAGCATCGTTGGGTGTACCTTACAGAAGTACACAACCGTATGATTTGTATTAAAGGTGAAGTCTGCTTTAGTCACAGTATAGGTATATGACTCATTCGTTCCGACAAGTGACGAGCCACCGTGTGACGAGTCAAAAAGCTGTGTCGCAATCTTAGCAGTACTCGACCCATCTCCATACAATGCTGTGACAGTATGACCAACTGAACTCTTATTGACCCAGGTGATCTTCGTGCCCACCTTCACCTTGAAGTTGATTGGATCATAACACGATGGATTACACACCTGATTAGCCGCCGTATTTGTGATATTGATTGTGACCGCCTTCATAGCCGTCATATCTTTAGGTAAGCCAAACTGACCTGTCTTTCCAAGTGTAATGGCTGTTGCATATGCAGCTGGGTTTCCTGTAAGCGGCTGTCCTGCTTGATCAGTGCCACCATTCTGCAAGAAGTCGGGCAGCTTGTTGAAAGCGTTCGCCGAGGCATTAGCCGTAAAACCATTCTTCTGCAAATAGGCCGGGTCGGCTGAACGGAGAAACTGAAAGAGATATTCTACATCGTTGCTAGACAACGGACCATTGAAATCTTGACCATACACAATAGCATTCTTATTCGTCGGCTGAGGTACAGCAGGATTAAAGGTACCGCCATCAATAATACGGTGAAGATCATCGTCAGTCATCGCATTCATCTGGTCAAGTGTATAGCCATTATATTTTGGGTTGACAACTTTATTATTTACAATAGTATAGCAATTATCGATACAGTATTGAGCATAGAGACCCATGCCTCGTTGTACCGCGAGCGTGTGCTGCTCGTCCTTCGCGTTCGCTTGGTTGTTTCCTTCCACAATCCAGAAGACAGGAATCATAAGAGAGACGACTGCTAACATAATAAGAGCACCCGACCCCGCCTTCTCGACTGCATTTGAGCGAGCATAGAACATGTACAGCAAGCCACCCGTTGCTACTAATGCAGCAATGATGCCAAGGGCAACATATCCAAAATTTACCATAAGTCACATCCTCAACAGCATACTGCCTCTCAAAACGGAGAGACCGTTTTCAGAGACAGTATGTGTGTATATGTTATCGAAAGGTACAGAACATCCCTGCTCCTATAAAAAGCAGAGTATTAGCTTGCGCTACAAAGTTTTGTCGGTGCGGCAATCAACTGTGTTGTAGCATCAGGGTGCGGCACTTTCGTATTAAGTACACCTGTGTTCACAATGACATCCTGGCCACTGAATTGGATTTCAAAACGGTTCAGGCTGATTGGTGCAGGGCCGTCAAGCCATTCGCCAGTCACGTTGTAGTGTGATCCATGACAAGGACACTTAAAGCTGGAACAATCGTCGCGGAACGGAACGGTACATCCCAGGTGAACGCACTTTTGGTACAGGGCAATCCAGTACGAACCATCCTGGTCCTTAACGACGGACTCAGATTCTAATTGACCTGCAAGACCACTAATCGGGCGAAACTTAAAACTTGCATCCATATGAATAACATATGTTTTTGCAGCCTGATTGTAGAATACGCCTTTTCCGCCCTTCGCAAACTCATCAAGGGTCTTTGCCGCAGGGAAATCGGTCTTCTTGCCAACAGTGATAGGAGCGCCAAATTGTCCAGCAAGGTTAGGATAAAGCATATATAACGCACCAGCAACAGCGGAGGTTGCGGACAGACCCCACACAGCAAGCATGGACCTGCGCATGAAGCGGCGGCGCGACAAACGACTTTGCGCGATTTCCGCAGCTTCCGCACCACCACCATGAAGAACTTCATATTGTTGCGGTGTAATTGGTGGTGTATCAAGACTCATAATTGTCCTCTTTTTCTTGGTTCCCCTGCTTCATTACAGGTCGAAGTATAAACCCTGCCAGGGCCATACCCAGACCCAGCCTGGACCCCTAAAGAAACTACCTGCGATAGTAATGAAAGCCCAGAAAACTAGAAACATGGTAAAGGTTACGATAGCGACCTTGCGATCAGCATATGCACGGCTAGGATTGCGGTCTACATAGGGCAATACAGCTAACGCTAGCAAGGTAAGACCTGGGCCAAGCACACCACCTGTTGTTGGTGGAAAGTAGTGCAGAAGTTCCTGTAGTCCCAGGAAATACCACGGTGCTTTTGCCGGATTTGGCGTCACATTTGGATTAGCCGGACCACGCAAAGGCGCATCAATTTTAATTGCTAATATCGTAATCATAACCGTTACGATTGTGGCGGAGAAAAACTCTCGCACTAGCAGGTGGGGCCACACAAAGACCGAGTCTTCGAGTGGCTTCTCAACACGCGTGATGGCTTCCTGCTTCACAACGGCCAAGGTACGATAGCGCCGCTGCGTCGCAGCCGCCTGTGTCTGAACTCTCGGCTCTTTCTGTTCAATTGACATATTTGTATCCTCTCAAAGCATAGAACAGACAGGTAGTCTAACGAGCAGGAGTACCAGCGACCGGAACAGCACGTTCGGTGCGCTCAGCGCGCTCTGCTCTAGCTTCCAATTCACGACGTGAGGGAGGTGGAGGACCAGCCTCGCCGCCATCCTTACGAATACGCCAGAAGTGAACCGCCATGAGTAACGCACCTGCTAATGGAAGCAAAATAACGTGACCAACATAGAAGCGGATCAGTGTTGCCTGTCCGACAGCACCGCCACCAACGAGGACCTTGTACGCAGGATCGCCCAAAAGCGGTGTGTAAGGTGCCAAGTTTGTACCAACGGTGATAGCCCAGATTGCGATCTGGTCCCAAGGCAACAAATAGCCTGTGAAACTTAGGAATAGCGTAACAAAGAAAAGCAGTACGCCAATAACCCAGTTGAACTCTCTCGGTGGCTTGTATGCGCCGTGATAAAATACACGAATCATGTGAAGCGTGACCGAGACAACCATTAAGTGAGCCGCCCAACGGTGCATATTGCGTACTAGGTGTCCAAACGAGACTGCACTATTGAGTTGGTTGATATTCTGATAAGCGTCTCGTGTATCAGGGACATAATAAAACATTAGGAATACGCCTGTAATCGTCAACAACAAGAACAGGAAAAAGGAGATACCGCCCATACACCACGTATAGGTGATCTTCATGGCCTGGCGGCTGATTTTGACAGGGTGAAGATGCAGAAAGACATTTCCCATCATAACCAGAGACTGGTTGAGTGGAGTGTCAGGATAGCCGTGTCGAAAGATCGAACGCCAGACGGTACTCTCGACAACCTTCTGCGTCACCACATCGAGTAAGCTTTTATTACTTGTAGAGCTCACTGTGCCTCCTCAAAGGATTCAAACTTGACCGTGTTAGAAAAGATAATTGAATGGCAAATATTCTTTACACTGTGTGGCAGATTATAGCATAGAACTTCCACGATGGGTACCCCTCTGACTTAATGTTGGAACACTTGCACTCTTTCTTCTCATTATAATGTATGAAGGTGGCAAACGAGAAGAGTTACGCAATCTAGTAGTACATCGTGCTAGTACTGATGATGCTATATACGTAGCTTACCTTCGCACTACTTCTTCAACATCAGGTGCATACCTGATTTTTGGGCATTCCCTACCTGATTATTTTGTTATAAAGAGTATAAAGAAGTTGTTTGACACTAGAAACCAAAAGCCGATACAATTACAATAGTATAAAAAAGAGCATAAGTATCGCAAAGAGAACGTAAATGAATGATTCTAGCATGAACTATGAAGAGGTGGTCCAGAATAACAGGTTGCTCCGCCCTTTCCTCGGCATTCCTGTTTTTTACAAAGTGTTGCTCGCAAATAGCTTTATTATCTTTGTTGGCGCAACCGGTGGTACATGGCTTGCCTCGCAGTTAAATAGCACAACATATGCACCTATATCGCTCATTGTGTTTGTCACTATAGGGTGGCTCGTTAGTGTGATTCTCAATTTTGTGGTGTTGCAGATAGCCTTTCGTCCATTAATGGACCTGGGCAAGGTCATGAAACGTGTGCAAGCTGGCGAGCGCACACTTCGTGCATCGCTCACAGGTGTTGATCCTGAGGCAGACCAGCTCGCCCGTACCTTTAACACGATGCTTGAAGCAATCGACGAAGCCAATCGAGTGCGCGCAAGTCAGATTATCAAAGCGCAAGAGCAAGAGCGCAAGCGTATCGCACGTGAACTGCACGATGAAACATCACAAGTCCTTACGTCACTTTTGATTAGTCTCGCAGTGTTAGAGGAGTCTATTACGACACAGGAAGCACGAGACCGTATTACAGAAACACGACAACTAGCTCATCAGACGTTACGTGCCATTCGCAATTTGAGTATCGACCTTCGCCCAAGCGCGCTCGATGATCTTGGCTTGTTGCCAGCACTACGCTGGTATGTCAAGGAATATCAACAAAAAACAAATATTGATGTTGAGTTTCACGCAACAGGTTTCAAAGACCGTGAACGCCTCTCACCCGAAATGGAAACCGCCCTTTATCGCATTGTGCAGGAATCGCTCACTAATGTTGCGAAGCACGCCCAAGCGCATAAAGTCACAATTCTGCTTCGTGAAGAAGCAGATGCAGTCAACGCAACCATTACAGATGATGGGCGTGGGTTTGACGTTGAGGAGATTCAGAAGATGGGCGATAAAGACCGCGGCTTGGGATTGGTTGGCATGCAAGAACGCGCGCTTTTGCTTGACGGGACGGCGACAATTGAGTCTGGTCATGAACATGGGACGGTTGTGAAAATACATATACCAGTCCATATGGTCCCATTTTCCGAAAAAAGTGTACCTGACGCACTTGTAGTGTAAAGTATCAGCCAACAACATTATGATAAGGGGATATATAAAGAAATTATAGAGGAAGTTTATTCATGAGCATACATATTCTGCTTGCTGACGATCATACGATTCTGCGTGCGGGTTTACGTATGATGTTAAATGCACAGCCTGATTTTGAAGTTGTTGGCGAGGCACAGGATGGTCGTCAGGCGATTCAAGAAGCACAAAGGCTTCAACCTGATGTCATTCTTATGGACATCACAATGCCTGATATGAACGGGATTGAGGCAACACGGCAAATCAAGAAGCTATTACCAGAGACAAAAGTGCTTATTCTCACTATGCATGAGCATGACGAATACGTGTTTCAGGCTTTGCGTGCAGGAGCTTCCGGTTATATGCTAAAAGAAGCAGCAGATACTGACCTAATCTCAGCACTCCGTGTTATTCAGAATGGACAATTTTATCTTTCGCCCACTGCACAGTCAGTCATGGTTGGCGACTACTTGCAACGAGTACGTACAGGTGAGGAGAAAGATAGTTACAGTAGCCTTACAGAACGTGAACGTGAGATACTCAAGCTTGTTGCTGAAGGCTATACGAATAACAAAATTGCCGAACGCTTGATTATCAGCCCAAAAACGGTTGATACTCATCGCACACACGTAATGGACAAGCTCAATCTACACAGCCGTGCCGAGCTTGTAAAATACGCCATGCGACGCGGCCTCCTAGAAGATTGAACTACATAATTTTGTCTACTCCCTTGCACTTTGTGCAAGGGAGTAGACAAAATTATGTAACCTACTCGCTATCGGCGTCGAAGTCGATAGCGGGATCGCCTTCTTCCGCGAAATACTCGTCACTGTAGAATCCAACATCTTTGCCAACATAGACACTCACCAGAAAATCGTCACGAGGCATATCTGCAGAGAGTACCAGGTCTTCGTCGATCTGCTCGATAAGTTTTGTGAGATCAGCCTCTTCCAACTCGCGCTCTAAAATAAGTGTTCCGTGTACTGCCGTTGTGGTAAAATGGATATCTACTGTACCAAGCCGATTGTTGCTTTGCAGGTTGCTTCCCTGCATGATGTAGTATCCCTCGGAATGTGGTGTACGAAAGTGTCGCTCGAAATGAATATCATCCATGCGATGTATGTGCGTGGCTAGAGTATCACCACGCGCTCCTTTCTCAGATGGTCTCCCCCGTATAGACTCCGATAGCTCTGCACCTGAATGCTTCTCACGTCGTCTGTCTCGTTTAGACATGCCCAGGTCACGAAGTCTATATAAGACAAGGGCATTATATCATAACCATTTAAAAGCATACTTAGAGGAACTTGAAAGAATTGCGTATAGCGGAGAACACAACACTTTCTTCATCGGCATAGACATTTTGCGGTGCCATTTGTGTCAGAACATATATATGATTGTTATGCACAGCTGCAAGCATTGTTGTCGTATAATTCGCGCCATCTTGCTGCACATTCCCCTGTATCTGCTGCCATGAAAGCCCTGCGAAAGAAAGCACCCCTAGCGGTTTTATAGCTGTCATACCACTTTTTGTCGCCTGTTGCTGCACATAACGAGCGGCATCACTTGTATCATCCGCGACCATAAGTTTTACCTGAGCAGTATGACTACTGTCAGAGAAAAGAACTCCGTTTGAGGTGTGTTGTACGGCCCAACTGTTTGGATATGCTAAAGCGACACCCAGATTCGCATCGTTGAAGTCTTGTAGCGGTTGTGTAACGGGCGAGATGCTAAACGGTTGAGCAAGCAATATCCATGCACCACCACCAAGTACGAGTACTCCTAAGAGGGCCAACAAGATAATAAATGGCACAGGACTTTTCCGACGACGCGATGAGTTTGAGGCTAGAGCAACGGATACACGCTTTTCTTGTCCTAAAGATGCATAGGGAGGTTGAATTTTTTGCGCAGGTGAATACTGAGGGGCCTGAGAAAGTGGTGCTGGCTGTTGCGACATGCTCAAATCGGGTATTGGAGTATTCGTGTTGCGTAGTTGTCTTTGTGCCTCATCAGGAAGAGCGGGCAAAGGTGTATTGCCATTCGAAGAACGCGAGAGATGAGGTGCTTGTTGAGGTGTCTGAGTCTGCGCATAATTTGGCATTGGAACGGTATCAGCATATTCTACATCATCACGCGATGTATTGCTTTCTTGCTGTAATGAGGAATTTCCAATATTCAGTTGTTCTGGCGTTGCAAGTGGAGATGTTGGAGCATCCTCAACATCTCCTCCCACTGTGTCAATCGTACTTTCTGGCAATGGGGTTGGTGGATTCTGCCATACCTTCACATGTAACGCACGTTCAGCCGATGAAGAAGGTAACGATGAATTTTGTACTGGCTGGAATGCTGGTGGTGTTATTTGTTCATCTTCTTTTTGAGTCAGCGTGTCTTTAACTGAAACATGAGTCATGGGTGCAGGCCACGCAATGGAAGAAGCAGAAAGGTTATCCGACGCGATGCGCCGCGTGGTACGTGCTCGTGGTTGCTGTACCATCTGCTCTCGCAAGATAGGCTTTTCTGATTCCATGCGTGTTGGAGGCGTTGCAGAGTTAGCAGCAGAAAGTGATTGAGCACTAAAAGGATGAGATGGCACGAGCATACCACAGTTATTGCAAAAATGTGCATCATCTCTGGGCAAGTCGTGCCCACAATAGGTACATGCTGTCGCCACGAAACCTCTCCTGCATCAAATCGAACTAAAGCAACATTTACGCTCTACAATAGCGCAAAAATATGAGTGGGTCAAGAAAGACGACCCCTAGTAGTACATATTCTTTTTTACTTCAGTTCAAGTAACGCTTCACGCTCTGTTTGTGTCTCTACTATGTGCTGGTTTTTCACAATTTCAACCAGTTTCTTGCGTCCCTTTGGACTACCAATCATTAATACACCAACAAGTTTGTTATCACGGAAGAATAGCTTGCGATAGTTCTCGTTGCCCTTCTCCCCTGGCTCACGGCGCGAAAGTGTCTTGATATCTGACCTGCCGGATTCAGTAGTGCCAACGACGGCTATATTTACGTCAAAGAGAGGACTTGTATAGGTAGGTACATCAACGTATGCCTCGTGCGCTCCTGCCATGTTCGCACCCGCAATTCGTCCGTGAGCCAGCGCGTTATCCCATGTGCCCATCGTGTGATGTAGTCCAATAGTTGGGTCGAAAAACTCCGCTACATCACCTGCCGCGTACACGCCTGGCACATTCGTTTCCAGATACTCGTTGACCATGACCCCACTGCGTATTTCTACAGGTGTACCTGAAAGCATGTGAGTATTGAGAGTGATACCAAGACCAACGCCAATGATGTCAGCTTGTATCTCACGCCCTTTTTTAGTCTTAACGTAGGTTGGCACACCATTCTTTGGTACGACTTCCTCGATTTCGTCGCCATGAATGACTTCAACCCCAAACTTCTTGGCAATATTGTCCACCACTTCTCCACCATCAGGATCAAGCGCGCTTCGTAACCAATAAGGACCACGCATGATCCAGGTTGTATCGAGTTTGCGGACAGCAAAACCATCACAAAGCTCATAGGAAATAAAACTACCACCATAGGCAACGGCAGTACGCGACTCTAGCATTTTTGCGACAATAGTTTTTGTATCATCAAGCGTGACGAAATTATAAATATGATTAACGTCTTTAGCCCCTGGTACACGCAATCCATTTGCCCAACCTCCACTGGCTATAAGAAGCGCATCGTAGGGAAGATGCTGACCCTTGTTTGTGATGACAACACTTTCATCTGTATTGATGCTCTCGACAAGCGTCTCTGTGAGCAAGTCGATGTTGCGCTGCTCGTGCCACGCGAAGTCGCGTATCATGACTTTCTGCTCCACGATCACTCCTTGTAGAAAACGTGGTAGTGAGACGCGGTTGTAGAGCGGGTACGCTTCATTCGTGATAAGTTGAATACTACAGTTCGCGTCATTCTTGCGGAGCGTTTCGGCGGCCGTCGTCCCTGCAACCCCATTGCCAATAATCACATAGCGCTTCTCGTGTGTAGCCAACGTGCGGGTCTCCTTCTCTATTCTCAACAAAAAAATATGTAAGCATGATGTTTAGCGTCTGAATATGAAGGAATCTTAGCACAGTTTTTATGAGAACGCTATAGTCGTGGTCAAAGAAAGAAGGAACATTGTAACCATCGTGATATACTGGTTTGTGTTATCCTTTATTCATAGGAATTAGATTATGCAATTGATAAATTCATAGGGATGCATCGCCTAGGGAACAAGCCATGTCAGAAGTCACCAAAGCCACGATAAGAAGAGTGTCTCTACAAGAACGAACATTGCCTGTAGGAAACATTGTTGGCATAAATGGTTACAGAGTCAACAAGGTTATGCTTAGAAAAAGTATAGAGGACGAGGGATATATAATACACGAAACATCACACTTTTTTGTAGTGATACGGTCAACGTTCCCCTCCGTGATTGTAATACACTGGTTCGCGCCGACAGAGATAGATGCGCGTTTAGGGGATTACATATTACAGGAGCTAAAGCCGCTTGGTGCACTCACAGATGTAGAGGACTTTGATGCTATTTTCGGGGCCATAGTCGGTTCGATCTTTCCTCACGAGACGCAACAAGCATGGTATATCTACACGACAAACACGTTTCGACAACTGCAGCACTTGACATATGACACGTCCTTGCTCTCCTTAGATTCCACACTTGGAACATTCGCCACATTGTATCGCCGTGTATTTGAATTGCAGGTTGGCCAAAGTTTTCTTGATGCAGGCTGTTCCTCTGGTTTCTTACCATTGCTCATGGCTGAACGAAATCCTTCGCTTTCAAACGTTATAGGACTAGATATTCGGCCTCATCCCTTTGAGACAGCAAGAGCGTTAGCAGAGGAACGGCATCTGAATAACATCCAGTTTATTCAGGCTAATTTGCTAGACAACACAGTTTGTACGTTAGGGTCTTTTGACACAGTAACGCTGCTGCATGTACTTGAACATTTTTCTGAGCAGAATATGTATATTGTATTGACGAATCTGCTAAAAGTGACCGATCAACGCCTTATCATCGCAGTACCATATGAACACGGAGTGCCAGAAATTGCATACGGTCATGAACAACTATTTTCACAGGCTAAGCTTGAGGCTGTTGGTCGTTGGTGCATTCAGCAATGGAACGGGAAAGGTAGAATGTGGTACGAAGAGTGCGCAGATGGCTTGCTCGTCGTAGAGCGAGCAGAATAAAGTTGCATCCAAACCCTTTCCGCTTTTCTGACTATTGATGAGAATAGGTTTTCATAAGAACGAAATATGTATCTGTACATCTACATCACAAGGAGGGAAAAAATATTATGGCACAGATTCATCCATACATAACATTTAATGGCAACTGTCGTGAGGCGATGACATTTTACAAAGAGAGCTTGGATGCGGAACTCTCAATGCAAACAATCGGAGAGTCGGCGGTGGCAAACCATATGCCGACTGAAGCACAGTCCAACATTGTTCATGCACGCCTGGTCAAAAATGGCTCAGTGGTGCTTTTGGGATCTGATATGGTGGGGCCAGAGGGCTTCGTCAAAGGAAACACCATAACGTTATTTCTTGAGTGCAGTAGTGAGGAAGAAATACATACACTCTTCACAAAGCTTTCTTCCGATGCAAATGTCACCTATCCAGTATCAACGGAATTTTGGGGTGGACTATATGGTACGCTTACCGATAAATTTGGTATTAACTGGATGGTGAGCTACGACAAAGCGACACAAGAATAGGTTTGTATGACTCGATTGGAAGCCAGAAAGACCATGTTGCAAACTAATGTGCAACATGGTCTTTCTGGCTTCCAATCGAGTCATATAGCTTTTATTAACGCCCAGGACGTAAAGCTGATACGACTGCCGCAATAGCACTCAAGATGAATGATACTAAGAATGCGAGATGCAAGCCTGACAGGAATGGAGGAATAACCGATGCAAAGTGACCCATGCCACCACCAGTAATGAACACTTGCTGAATCGCATCCTGCGGTATACTACTGAGGGCGAGCGGGAAAACAATCGCAATACTCAGCATTTGCCCTGTGTTGTTCAACATGCTCAGAATGCCCGATGCGGAGCCGCGCGTATGTGGCTCAACAGAACTCATGATAGCGTTTGTGTTGGGCGAAACGAACAAGCCAGAACCACCACCCATCAGAGCCATAAAGATTGCTAACAGCCAGTATGGAGTAAACTGGGTGACAGTCGTTAAGCCTAAGAGTCCACATGCCGATACGATTAAACCAGCAGTTGCCAGCAGACGTGAGCCAACGCGGTCTGATAGCTGTCCACTCAGGGGACCAACTATCATGAAGGCAGCTCCGAAGGGTGCTAGTAATAACCCTGCTGTCAACGGGTCTTTTCCATATGGTCCTTGCAAGAAAAAGATGAGCAGGAACAATACAGCACCACGAGCAATACCATTGAGTAGACCACTTAGTGTTGCAAATGCAAAGAGTCTACTTAGAAAGAGACGCAATTGGATAATTGGTGCTTTAATACGTGGCTCAATGATTCCAAATGCAATCAGGCTTATAATGCCAACTACAAGAATAGCAATTGTCGCGGCTTGACTGAGCACAGGGAATGCCAGCATGGTTAATGCCATTAGGACACCAGTGAGGCCAACTGTTAACGTGACACTGCCAATCCAGTCGATAGGTTGACGTTCTGTCGGTCGTACCGGCTCTCGCAACCGCCAAATGCCCCATATCAGGCCGAAGATACCAATAGGCACGTTGAACAGGAAAACCCAACGCCATGATAGTTCAGTGAGCAAACCACCAATAATCGGACCAATGAGAAAGCCTGCCGCACCCGCGATCTGGTTGATGCCTAGTCCCAGACCAGCGCGCCCTTTCTTGAACGCATCTACCACAATGACAGTACTATTTGTGAGCAGTAGCGAAGCACCCGCGCCTTGAATGAGCCTTCCGATAATGAGGTCGGCACCATGAAACTGAGGTTGTGCTAAACCAGAGAGCAGCGAACCAAGCGTGAAGACAGCAAACCCAGCATTATAGAGACGCTTGCGACCCCATATGTCAGCGAGACGACCAATAATTGGCGTCAAAACTGTGAGAACCAATAGATATCCTAACAGAACCCAAATGATGGTAAAGAATGTGATACGAAGTTCGGTCAGAATATTTGGTAACGCGATCAACAAAGCTGAACCTTGTATAGAAGCGAGTAAGGCTCCAACAGTGGTGACGGATAGCGCGGTCCAGCGATAGTTGTCATGCAGAGTTTCCTCTACTGGCAACACATTTGGTAAAGAGTCTTCTTTTGAAACATTGGTAGAAGTACGGGGAGAACTCATGAGAAACCCTTCCAGAATATGTTATTGTTCTCGCCGAGCTAGTAGAACGGCGATTGAGAGCATTACGATTGTAAATAGGCCAAGAACAGCGAGATCAAGAGGAACTCGTGCTGCATTATAGTTCAATAACATGCCTCGAATGGCGTTAACACCATAGGTCAATGGATTCAAGAACAGAATGACACTGAACCATCCAGGAACATCTTTCGTTGGAAAGATTGCACCGGAGAACATGTAGAGAGGCAACGTAATGAAGTTTTGAAATGTGCCGAAGTTCTCGAAATCTGAGATGCTCATAGCAATCACCACACCAAGCGACGAGATTGCGAGAGCCGTTATGAACATTGCAACCAGTGTTCCAAGTACGTTAAGCGGCGTTAATACAACTGATGCGAATGGTGCAAACACCAGCACAATTGCAGCTTGAATCGTTGAACTACTCGCTCCACCAAGACACTTTCCTATGACAAGTGTGTTTCGAGGCGTGGGGGCAACCTGCACCTCCTTAAGAAAACCGAATTCGCGATCATAGACGATGGAGATTGCCGATTGCAATGCACTAAAGATGATCGTCATAGCAATGACGCCTGGAAAGACGAATTGCTCATAACTTAGACCTGCAACGGGCACAAACGAACGTCGCAAGCCAAAACCCAATGCAAATAGCCAGACAAGGGCACGTGCGATTGCTCCATACAAACGGCTCCGTTGACGCCATAAGCGGTTCATGTCGCGGAGCCAGATCATCGCAATGCCTTCAAAATCTATAAGCGGAGTCTTCGCTATACTAGTTTTTGTAGGAGCGATCTGTGACACATGCTGAGGTTGTGTTTCGAGCATACTCTACGCTTTCTTTCTAACGACGCAATCGTCCACGGCTACGCAGACGTGCTCCCATACGTTCCCGCGAACCGACAGCCTCTTCACGAATGACGCGTCCCGTGAGGCGCACAAATACGTCTTCGAGACTGGGAGCTTTCACGGTAACACTGCGTACCTCGATGTCGTGTAGCGTCAGATAACGAATAAGGGAGGCAGCCAGAGCTTGTCCGCTCTCACCCTCAATGCTTAAGCCATCGTTATTTCGATGCACAGGTCGGCCTGTCCATTGCGCAATCTCGGTTTCCGCTTGGGAATCATCGGAGGTTGTAAAGCTTACAACATCTTGCCCAACACTCTTTTTTAGAGCGGCTGGCGTATCAAGCGCGATTAGGCGACCATCATCAATAATGCCGATGCGATCACAATACTCGGCCTCTTCCATATAGTGGGTAGTCATAAAGATGGTGAGACCAGTTGTCTCGCGCAGACGTAAAACATGTTCCCATACGCTACGACGTGTTTGAGGATCAAGACCAACAGTGGGTTCGTCAAGAAAGAGTGTTTGTGGTTCGTGCAACAATCCACGAGCAACCTCTAAGCGCCGCTTCATGCCGCCAGAAAACGTCTTTACAACATCTTTACGTCTATCATCAAGTCCTACCAATTCCAATAGTTCCCGAATACGAGTGTCGCGCGTTTTAGGGGGGGTATGATAGATCATGCAATGATAGCGCAAATTTTGTTCAGCTGTCAGATATTCGTCCAATGTCTGGTCTTGAAAAACAATCCCAATACTCTGGCGCACGGCTGCTGATTCGCTTTCAATGTTATAACCATTCACGAATGCACGTCCACCTGTTGGACGAAGTAATGTACATAACATTTTGATAGTTGTGCTTTTACCAGCACCATTTGGACCAAGAAAACCAAAAGTTTCGCCACGTCCTACTTCAAGATCGATGCCTTTCACGGCTTCAATCGCGCCAAAGGAACGTGCCAATTGCTCTACGAGTACAGTCATGGGTAAACCTCAATAAGATGACGAAGTGCGGGCAAGGCGGAAGCAATACGCTCGCGCTCGCTCTCATTCAATTGTGTAAGACGAGAATGAAGTGCGGCAAGCCGTGCATTATCATAGGTTGTTACAACTTGCTGTCCATGTAGTGTTGGCTTCACCCACACTGTGCGCCAATCTACATCATCACGACTACGTTCGATGTAACCACTCGCCAAAAGACGCTTGACCATTGCGGTTACTGTCGAAGGCGTTACCACAAGGGAGTCGGCAAGTTCCTGCATTGAACATTGCTTACGCTCAACAAGAATGCGCAAAAGCGTTAACTGTCCTGGTGTTGCACGTAACTCGGAAAGGGCTTGTAAATCACTGCTACTCTCGGACGTACCATTCTCCACACTCGCCAAAGGAACATCTGCGTTCAACCGTCGCATCAGCTTTGGTGTTATATCAAGCAAAGATTGTGCAACATCTATGTGTTGTTGTATTGGACTATCCTGTACCATACCTCTCCCTTCTCTATCACTTTAACACTCTAACTATATTATACGCACACTATTTGAGACATGTAAAGGATAAGAGAGCAAGCAAATGTCCTCTTCTCGCAGAGGCGAGAAGAGGACATTTGCTTGCTCTCTTATCCGTCTATCTGTACTTTGCCCTCAGTGACGTTGCCATTGGGATCAATATTAAAGATGCGAACATAGGGGGGATCGGGATAATGACGATGAGAATAGATAATGTAGAGGTAGCCACTACGCTTAGCCCACTCTTTATCACGCTCGGAAGGATATGCTTCGCTTTTGGGATGAGAGTGGTAATAGATCATTTCGCCATCATAATTGTCGATATCGTTATAGATGTCTACAAGGTCGGCCTCAGCGATGATTGAAAAATCGTCGGGAAACTCAGCGGCGTTCGCGGTTGGATAGTTTTTAACAACACGCCCTGCTACACTACCGACAGCTCCACAGCCTTCATTGGGATAGCTTGCCACGATATGTGCGGTCATCTCAGCGTAAAGTGCCGCTGGAATGTGTACGACAAAAGGTTCTGATGGGGATGATGAGTCTACCATAATATTTTCGCCTCTAAATCATCTTCAAGTTCATCCAGTTCGCGCGTCCATAAGTCCTCGCTTAGATATTTCCAGCCTCCGTCAGCGAGAATAGTCACAATTTTACCACGCTCCATTGTTGCTGCAATACGTAGAGCAGCATGTAACGAAGCACCGCATGATGGACCCGCAAAAATGCCTTCCTGGTCTTTAAGCTGACGTGTGCGCCGGATTGCATCCATGCCCGATACAAGTATCTTACCATCAAGCAGTGATTGGTCAAGTACAGGCGGCACAAAACCATCCTCTAAACTGCGTAGACCTTGTACACCTTCCCCTTGCATTGGTTCAGCTGCAATTATTCTGATTGCTGAGTTGTATTCTTTCAGACGACGAGCATTGCCTGTGAGAGTACCGCCAGTACCCAGACCAGCGACAAAGACATCCAGGTCTGGTAAGTCATGAATAATTTCAACTGCGGTATGCTCATAGTGCGCGCCAGGATTAGCTGTGTTGCCATACTGATAAAGCATAACGTAACGGTCGTCTTGCTGCGCCAATTCTTTCGCTATTCTTACCGCACCATTACTGCCTTCTGTACCCTCGGAAAAGATAATTCTTGCACCATAGAGCTCAAGCATTTTGCGGCGTTCTTGCGTGACGTTATCAGGCATTACCGCGACAAATGGATAGCCCTTGACACGACAAATCATAGCAAGAGCGATACCAGTGTTGCCACTTGTCGGTTCGATCAGAATAGAATCGGATTTGATACGCCCATGCGCTTCTGCATCTTCAATCATCTGCTTAGCAATACGGTCTTTAATACTTCCAGTAGGATTAGCACCCTCCAGTTTCGCATAAATCTCTACGCCTACACGAGGGCTAAAGCTTTTTAATTCCACGAGTGGAGTATTGCCAATTGTCTCCAATATACTTCCGTAGCGCATACTTTTTCTCCCGCTAGTTTTTCTCCGCTACATGCTTTTATAGTGAAGAGCCTTTGTATTACCGTCCACCCGCCATAGCAGGAAGCAACGTGATTGTATCGCTTGGGCCCACAGGCGTCTCTAACTTTTTGAGGAAGCGCACATCCTGATCGTTAATATAGATATTTACAAACTTGCTCAGTTCTTCAGATGGCTGAATTTGCTCTTTCAAAGCAGGATAGCTTTGATAAAGGTTAGAGAGCACTTCGCTAAGCGTACTTCCCTCTGCACTTACTTGCTTGGAGCCTCCCACTGATGAACGAAGTATTGGGGCTAAGCGAACGTTTGCCATGTCCTTCTCTCCTTATGAGTATGTTCAATCTTTGTTCGTTACCAGGGCATCCGCAAGGGGATGCCCTGGTTCCCTTTCTTGCCTCTCGCTACGCTTTTCACAAAGGCGTCTTCACTATAGACGCCCTGGTGAACACGTAAGGGTTATGCGGGTACAGCGCACACGTCAGCATAATAGGGCAAGTTTTCTGGATGCCCATGCTCACCACAGGCGGCACATTCTGGGTCTCGGAAGAGACGTAGTTCATTGAACTCACCCGCCAACGCATCATAGGTCAACATGCGGCCTACCAGTGGCTCACCGATATTAAGAAGCAGTTTGATCGCTTCGGTAGCTTGCAAAAGACCAATAATGCCAGGAAGAACGCCTAACACACCAGCTTCAGCACAGCTTGGAGCCAGTTCTGGTGGTGGTGGCTCTGGATACAGACAGCGATAGCATGGCCCTTCGTACGGCTTGAAGACGGTCAATTGCCCCTCAAAACGGAAAACACTACCGTGTATCACAGGCTTATTTGCCAGCAATGCAGCGTCGTTCAAGAGGTAGCGTGTAGGGAAATTATCGGTACCGTCAATGATAAGATCGTAGTCAGCGATGATGCGTCCCACATTTGTCTCGTCTAAACGCTCAATGTATGTTGTAACTTTCACGTCTGGGTTCAGTGCCTCAAGCGTCTCGCGGGCGGACTCGGCCTTGTATTGACCAACACGGCTTGTGTTATGCAAAATCTGGCGTTGCAGATTGCTTTCATCTACCACATCGGCGTCAATGATACCGAGTGTGCCCACCCCTGCTGCTGCAAGATAGTATGCAGAAGGGGAGCCAAGGCCACCTGCACCAATGAGTAACACTTTTGAGTCGAGCAGTTTAAGTTGTCCCTGCTCGCCAACTTCAGGAATAAGTGTGTGTCGGCTGTAACGTTTGGCCTGTGCGTCATCAAGAGTACGTGGTTGCACAAATTTGAAACCACTCCCCTTCCACTGTCCAAAGCCACCCGCCATCGAGACGACATCTTCATAACCCATTTGCTGAAGTGTGCTACCCGCCATAAGCGAACGTACACCACCAGCACAATAGAGTACCACTTTTTTTGATTTGTCAGGCACAGCTTCTTCTATCTGTAATTCAAGAAAGCCACGCGGCACATGAATAGCACCAGGAACGTATCCCTGATCCCACTCGTTCTTTTCGCGCACATCAACCACCACCACATCCTGATCGGTTGTGTCTTGTTGATGATTGAGCGCATCATTCACCTGAGTAGTGGTCCACTCTGGCACCTGTTGCCGCGCTCGTTTCAAAATCTCACGTGATGCATCACCCATGAGGTCATATTCCCTTTCACGTACGAACAATATAGAGCTTAGATTTTTGTGTAAAATAAAGGAGAGACCTTGCACTAAGGTATACATAGGTACTAACATATATACGCTTGTAATTATTCCAAAGAAGATTGTTTTAAATCAGGATAGCTTGCAATTTTTCATCTCTGCGAATACTCTACAGAAGAGCAAACAGAAAGGAAATTTTTTTATGCGAACACCAAGTTCTAGCTCATCAGAAGAAAGTTCCTATGTTCTTAATGCTGAGAGTGCCGCGGAGATGAATCGTCTCATACGACAAGACGCATTTCTCACAAAGGAAGCGGGTGGGGTATTCCCAGAACGCTCAGACCTTTCTAAGATGCATGACGTGCTAGATATCGCATGCGGACCTGCGGCATGGGCACTCGATCTAGCCTATGCGAACCCACATATGCACGTTACAGGCGTAGACAACAGTCAGAAGATGATTGACTACGCCAATGTTAGAAAGCTGCCCAACACCACTTTTAGCCTTATGAATGTACTCCGTGGTTTAGATTTTCCTGATGCATCATTTGATCTTGTCAACGCGCGTTTCATTTTTTCGTTTATGCCACCAACATCGTGGCCTACTCTGATACAAGAGTGCTGGCGTGTTACACGTCCTGGCGGATTTATTCGTTTAACGGAATGGGAGTATCCTATTACAAATGCTCCTGCCTGCGAAAAAATGAATGGTTTCTTTACACAAGCCTTGCAAATCGCAGGTCAAAGTTTCTCACCTGATGGACGGCATCTCTGTATAACACCAATGTTGGAGAGCTTTCTGCAAGAGACAAACTATAAGAATATTCAACGCAGAGCCTTCGCATCGAATTTTTCCTGGAACTCGGATGCACATAGTGCAGTATATGAAATTAACCAGATAGGTTACTTACTTATTCAGCCATTTCTACTCAAGATGGGTGTGTCTACTCAAGAAGAGCTTTCAGCCCTATATGAACAAGGTTTACAAGAAATGCGCTCAAGTTCGTTTCGCGGTATGGTTTTTTATCTCTCTGTCTTAGGCGAAAAGGTATAGTGTATAGTACACAAAAGCAAGCGTGGGG
>CAZZVE010000004.1:46775-64285 GCA_964657325.1 uncultured Ktedonobacterales bacterium | reverse complement strand
TACCTGTCCCACGCTTGCTTTTGTGTACCTCTAATGCTTTTCGTGTAGTGCTGAGAACAAACGCTCAGGAGTGATGGGAAGTTGAGTTGCGCGAATGCCTACCGCATCGTAAATTGCGTTTGCAATCGTGGCACCCACTGGTACCACGGGAGGTTCGCCAACGCCCTTTGCTCCAAATGGTCCAAGGTCAGAAGGTACTTGAACGAGCAGAGGTGTAATGGTTGGAACATCTTTGCTCAAAGGAAGTGCATAGTCCATGAGCGTTGAGGTAAGCAACTGTCCCTCCTCATCATGGACAAGGCCCTCGAAGAGTGCCCAGCCGATACCCTGCGTCACGCCACCATGAATTTGCCCCTCGACCTCTGCCGGATTGATCGCAAAGCCAACATCCTGCGCCGCGACATACGCAAGGACACGAACCTCACCCGTTTCTGGGTCTACCGCGACCTTCGCAATATGTACAGCATACATAGGCGAACTTACTTTGTTCGCGGCACGACCACGACCATATATTGGCTCGAAACGACCTGCATAACGCATTGAAGCAGCCGCAATCTTTTTCAGCTCGACACTCTTACTGGGAGCACCTTTCACTGATACTTTGCCATCGGCGAGTTCCAGGTCTTCGGGTGAGGCTTCAAGCATCTCACTTGCGATATCGAGAATTTGCTTACGCGTGTCACGAGCCGCATTTAGAACGGCTGCTCCCATAGCATACGTTGTCTTACTGCCACCCGTACCACCACTATAAGGCATCGTATCAGTACTATCATGCCCAACACGTACATCATTTGAAGATGTTCCCAGTACGTCTGCTGCAATGAGGGCCAGCGATGTATCGGAGCCTGTGAGGTCAACACTACCAACAACGACGGTGAATGTACCATCTTTTTCCATACGACAGGCTGCCGCTGTTGGCTCTGTACCACCGGGCCATCCGCCAGCCGCGAGACCAATTCCTACCTTCCACCCTTGAAGATTCTCTGGCGGCACTTTTTGTGCGTCTTTGTTGGCCCATAGTGGATGCTTCTGAGCCGCGTCAAGACATTCGAGGAGTCCGATACGAGGCCACCCACCTCGGCGATGATCAATAGAGGGATCACCAGCTTTTAGCGCGTTTTTCTTACGAAACTCGATAGCATCGACCGCAAGAGCTTGACAGAGTTCCGCAACGGTTGACTCTAAAGCAAAGGTAGCTTGGGGTGCGTTAGGAGCACGATACGCACCAACGCTGACTTTGTTAGTCAGCACCTCATAAGCGCGAATGTCCACATTAGGACAAAGATAGGTACTTGCAAGGATGAACGCACCAAGACCGGCCGAGGCTCCAGAATAGGCACCCGTATCAAAAATGGCTCTTGCTTGCAAAGCAACCAATGTGCCATCTTTTTTCGCGCCTAGCTTTACCGTAATTACGGATTGCGGAGCGGGATTGCCTGCAAGCAAATCCTCTTGCCTTGTGTAGACGAGACGCACTGGCTTACGGATAGCATGGGCAGCAGCGGCGGCAAGTGGTTCAATCAAGCCGAACTTTCCGCCGAAGGCTCCTCCTATCGGCACCGACTCTACGCGAATCTGAGCATCTGGAAGGTCTAGTGCCTCAGAAATATCTTCACGTACCCCAAACATTCCCTGCGCACTGGGCCACACCGTCAACTGATGTCCTGAAGGACTAGGAACAACTGTAATTGACTGTGGTTCCATATACGACTGATGTACGGAACTGGTCTTATACGTATGCTCAACGATAACATCGGCCTCTCGTAAACCTGCTTCGATATCGCCAGCCTTAAGATGAGTCTTATCACTGACATTTTTCGAGAGTTCCTCTTCCTGCTCCTCCTCAACCTCTCCACTCGCTACTGCCGCGTGTGCTCCACCACCCGCGATTTCCGATACTTCATTTTCGGAACGCGAGCGTGCAAGCGGCGCGTCAACGGAAAGGGCCGCGATAGGATCAATGATAACTGGCAGAGGCTCGTAGTCGATATCAACGGCCGCAACACCGTCCTGTGCAGCGGCTTCCGTCTCTGCAAGGACAATGGCAACGGGATGTCCACACCAGTACACTTCCTCTTGTGCAAGCGGAGCTTGTGAACGAGAGGTACTCTTTGCATGAGCCATATTCAGCGTCTGAGCAGTATACACCGCTACAACGCCTGGTACTTCAAGAGCAGAGGCAGTGTCGATAGAGAGGATACGAGCATGAGCATAAGGACTAAGCACGAGTCGAGCATGTAAAAGACCAACGACTGGAAGATCACCCGCGTAGCGTGTGCGCCCAGTTATCTTATCAAGCGCATCCTGACGCCGTGTGGACTTACCCACAGCCCTATGTTGCGTTGTCGTGGGGTCAGAAGTTTGTGTCATGGAAAATATTACTCCGGTAGAAAGTTGAACAACATGTTTCAGAAAGTGTAGCACAAACAGAGGTGGTGTGTCATACTGTACAGCAAGAAGCTAGCTATAGAACCACCAATCAATGTGGTTAGCGACCCCATAGAGATAGAATAGCGAGTAGGGTGTAAAAAGGAAAAAGTACTATAGCTTGCGAGCCAGAATAACTCCTGTATTTAATCCAACAGTGTGTAGCCCACCAAAAAATCGTGCATGTTCGATTTTTACGCATCTATCTTGAATGAATTCAAGCCCTGCATCTTGCGCTTTTTTGCCTGTTTCGTCATTGCGTACGCCGAGTTGAAGCCAAAGCACCTTTGCCCCAATAGCGATAGCCTCATCAGCAATAGGTGGCGTCTCTTGGGCCTTACGGAATACATCGACGATCTCAATCTGCTCACCCGCGTTTTTTGCCTCGGTTAAGGATGCATAGACACGCTTACCGAGCAATGTTTTTCCTGCATAGCGCGGGTTTATAGGGATAATATCGTATCCTTCTGCTTGCATGTAAATAGCTACAAAGTGGCTTGGTCGATAGGGGTCGGCCGAGACGCCAACAATAGCAATATGCTTGTACTGTTGTAGCAGTTTTAACCGATCATGCATATCAGGTATGTTCGTGGTCATAATGTTTCCTTGCTCTGGTCGATGAGTATCATCCGTCTATTCTATGTTATACCACAACCCACTCTTGACAGAGGGCTTTTGGGCGAACAGCCAATCCTATAAGTAATACGTCTTCTGCCTATTATCCTAATCTCTTCTATTCTAATAACTAAAGTAATCTGTTTTCCCCTAACTGTCGTAGCACTATATAGAAGTTATGAATGCAGATTATCTGGCTGGGGATGGCACAGTACCACTGTATTGTTAACTTCTTTATTTACTCTATTAGTCTCTTCTTGTTCTTTTGACACTTACTTCTCGTATACTAAAATCGGGTTATTATTATGCATATGATATGATTGCTGCTAGAAAGACAGCATCTATATTTCTCGGTGTGCTGTCTTTGTAAAGCTGTAAAGAAGAGAGTATAGATGAAGAAAATTTTGTATTTAGATTGTCATTCTGGTATTAGTGGTGATATGTTTCTTGGCTCAATGCTCGACGCTGGCCTTCCTTTTGAAGTGCTGAAAGATACACTGGCTGGATTGTCGCTAGATGGCTATAAACTTACGATTGAGCCTTTTCACGACAAGGGGATACAAGGCTCGCGGTTTCACGTAGTGCCGACAGAACAAGAACAACCGACGCGTCATCTCTCAGACATCGCGGCACTTTTACAAACATCACAGCTACCAGAAACAGCGCGCGCGACCGCTATTGCAATTTTTCGGACGCTCGGCGAAGCAGAGGCTACCGTACATGGTGTAACGCTGGAAGAGGTTCATTTCCACGAAGTGGGGGCAATTGATGCGATCATCGACATCACTGGTGCGGCTATCGCACTACACGCGATGAATATTGAGCAAGTGTACGCCTCACCACTTCCATTTACACATGGGCACTTACATATGGCGCATGGATTGATGCCATTGCCAGCACCTGCAACACTAGAAATTCTGCGCCGCGTCAAGGCACCGTGGGTTCCATGTCCTATCGAAGGTGAACTAGTGACACCAACGGGTGCAGCTATTCTTGCGACAGTTGCACATTTTGAAACGCCTGCTATCGCGATTGAGCAGGTCGGGTACGGTTTTGGACAGAAGAAAGTAATATGGCCCAACTGTGTCAGAGCGTGTATCGGACAGGAATACGGACGCATCGGCTCAGAGAAACCAGAAATGAAAACGCCTCATACACACAACTCCAATCATAGCAGTGAACACAATCA
Organism: uncultured Ktedonobacterales bacterium; assembly: GCA_964657325.1. Taxonomy (GTDB): domain Bacteria; phylum Chloroflexota; class Ktedonobacteria; order Ktedonobacterales; family Ktedonobacteraceae; genus JBBQVS01. Next base: position 60,054 of record CAZZVE010000004.1, on the reverse strand, counting down.
CGAACACTCTCCTGCGTAGATGTTTTCTTTAAGGCGAAAAATAGGGACAAGTCCCTATAGGCATCCTATGACATATGACGTATGGTAGTAGTATATTCTTCATGAAAAAGAGGGCGATAACTTAGATATTCATGTATCTTAAAATGGTCCTCTCTATGTCTCAAAAAGGATGTACAATTTTATGAACCTTACACGTCAAAGCACACGTCTGCTTACAGCAATAGCCTTAAGTTGTGGACTCCTCTTTGTGTTTTTTGGGGTAGCGTCTGCTCATACGACTATAGTCAACCACGCAAAGGTAACAAGAGCGATACCAGCAATCGGTTCAACCATTGCGACTGCGCCCACAACAGTTACCGTATTTACCGCTGAGAACATGAAAACTGATCTCAAGGATAGCAATCTCTTTGTATACGGCCCTAGTGGTACTCTCATTAGCACGGGCAACACCCAGTTTGATCTCAACAATCCTCAAACGATGTCTATTGGTATCAAACCTGAAAAAGATGGTATCTATGTTGTACGTTGGAGCAACGTTTCATCGGATGATGGCGATCCTGATCAAGGTGCATTTACTTTCACTGTCAAGTCAGGTGCTGCCTCAGCAACTGTTGTTGCTCCCGCGAAGACAACACCTGCTCCAACATCATCTGGTATTCCTGTCTGGGTGCCCATTCTCGTAGGTATTGTTGCTCTCCTGCTTGGTCTTGGCGCGGGCGTTGTCTTTGGAAGCAATCGTCGCTCCACTCCTGCAGTCGCAACTTCAACCAGTAACAGAATTGTGCCTGAACAAGAACCATCTAAGCGTCCATAACGGCTTTAAGAGTTGTGAGCATCTGAATAACGAACGGGGATGTAATGCTGAACAGCATTACATCCCCGTTCGTTATTCAGATGCTCACAGAAAGCAGAGTGCTATTTGAGATTCAGCTTTACATCTTCGCCGCCACTATCTTTTCCACCTGTGGCAAGTCCTTTAGTGACGACATACAAACGACCCATAATGCCAGATGGCGCGTCCCAGTACTCGGCACTCTCAACGTTTACCTTTAGAAGAGCCAAATCTGGATCCTCTTTTCCATTTGGGAACCATGCTTTGAGGGCTGGCTTCCACAATTCGTCCATTTTCTGACGATCACGAACCAATTGCGCGGTGCCAGAGACGGAGACAAACAGATTATCATCAGGCTTAGCATATCCAAGATTGACTTGTTGATCGTGTTGTACATCATCTACTTTAGGAGCACTTGCCTTTGTGAAAAACCAGAGATCACCATCAAATTCCATATCTTGTGTTGCCATTGGGCGACTGCGCAATGAGCCATCGGTCTCAACGGTAGTCATCATAGCTATACGAATACCTTTAATTTTATCACCAAGCAATTTTGCGTCATTTTGTGCATTAGTAGTCATTATCTCTGTTCCCTTCTATCATAGAATGTTAAGAGTGTATCTCTTCTATAACCCAGTATCTCATGAATACTAGTAACATCACGAATGATAAACTAAAAAAGTGTCATTCCGTAACTCTAGTAGAGGGAGGCTACCCGTGCCAGATAGCGAGAATATTTTCCCTCTGCTCGTCAAGCGTGGCAAATTCTGAACGGGTAGGCGAACATGTCACAAGAAGTTGACCAGGAGTACTTGCGGTTGGAAAAAGTTCGTACATACCACCGGAAAGAAGACGCCGTTCGCTCGATGCGACAAGAATGTGCTGCTCCACAGAGATACTAAGCGTGCGTGACATAGTAGGCAGGTGCTGCCATTGCAGAATACACTCACCTTTCTGCACGTTCCATGCCGCAATACGGTTATCACGAAAGGCGCAGGCTAATAGAGTGCTGTCAGGGGACCATGTGAGACTATTAACTTTTTGCCCTGACGTTATGACTTGCCATAAAGCATTCTTATGCTCTCTATCCCAACAAAGTATTGCTCCGTTGCTTGCTCCTATTGCAATATACGAGCCATCAGGAGACCAGTGTAGCACTCCCGATCCTCCACTACGTGCTGCGTTGGTAGTAAGCCTTTCTGGTATTGGTGCTTGACGTTTCATCAGCAATGACGAGGAGAGCGAATAGATAATGACAGAGGCATCAATCCAGATAGCAAGCTGTCCCTTTTTTGACCAATCCATGTTGTCTATTGCACGTACGTTCATAGGGATGATTAAGGGAAGTTCTTCCGCCGCAAGCACATCCCAGAAATGTATCTCACCCTGCATACCAATAGCAAGAACGTGTCCATCGGGCGACCAGCAGAGAGTGGAAGCTTTTTGAGCGGCTGGAATTTGTACAAGACCCATACTGCCATTGCGTTGTAGAAAAAGTGGAACATGATTGTATAGGGTACATGCAAGAATATCTCCATCCAGTGACCAGCTAAGAGACTTAGGACGTGCAGGTAACTCATAGCGTGCAGGACTTGGTAAGGCAAGAGGACGAAAGTTCATTGTCTCAATTGAGAGCTGTGTTGACACTTCCTGCTGTGGTTTTTCTGGCAACGGTTCATCAAGAATACGGTGCTCACCAGCATCAGTGATACTCAGTGCGATAGGCATACTATCGAATGACTGTTCGACATGAGGTGCGATAGGTTCAGCATCATCATATTGAATTACTGTGTCAAGATCGGTAACAGTAAGTAACTCAGTAGTAGCACTCGCTTCCTCTTGTTCAAGCTCTGCGAGAGCTTGTTCCAATGCTTGCGCAAAGGCGATAATTGTAGGGAAGCGTTTTGTTGGGGATTTTTCCAGTGCTTGCAGCATCACATCATCCACCTGAGATGGGGGAAGACGCTCAGGATAAAGCTCACTTGGTGCAAAAGGTGCTTCATAGAGGTGAGCATGAATATACTCATCGTTCGTCGCGGCTTGAATGGGAAGTTTGCCAGTGAGCATATAGGTTGCGACAATCGCCAGCGCATATTGATCTGATGCTGGATTAACCTTCTTTTCAGCTTGCTCTGGTGCCATAAACGCGAAGGTACCTAACACTTCGCTTGCCATCATACCAGGCGATTTTTGCCAGCGCGAAATGCCAAAATCGCTCAGGTATAGATGAAACGCGCGTTGAGGGCTTTGGATAGCACGTACAAGAAAGTTCGCTGGTTTGACATCTTCATGCACAATGTGCGGTGATCGTGTATGCAGATACCAAAGGCTATCGGCGGCTTGCGAGATAGCATCTGCGATTTGTTGCAATGACCAATATTCCCAGGGAGGTCTCTCCTCAATGACATCCACTAAGGATCCATCAGGAATATACGGTGACACAAGAAAAGGTACAGAGCGCCCATTGTAGAGTGTAGAGCCAGAGTCAAGCACAGGCAAAATGTGAGGATGTTGCAGACTGCGCGCGATTTCTATTTCACGTGTAAATCGTTCGCTCGCCTTGAGATTGCGCCGATCATCTTCTGTAATGGCTGTCATGATTTTAAGAGCCACAAGATTTTGTGTTTCGGTGTCCCGTGCCAACCACACAACACTCATCGGTCCTTGCCCAAGCAGCCTTTGACGTTGGTATCGCTCGATTGTAATTGTCTCTTTTTGCATTGTTCTTTATGGCTTGCTGGATGGATTGAGTTGATGAGCAACTTGGTCGATGCGATCCTGCAATGCCTGATTCTCCTTTTGTAAGCGGTCTACCTTCTGCAGAAGGTCGGCGTTCTCTTTCGTTGTTTTATCGAGATTGACACGAATTGCATCTTTTTCTTTCGCAGTCTGGCTCAGTTCATCGCCACGCACACCATGTTCGCGTTTTATCTGCTCTAATTCATCTTCGAGTGTCTGTATTTTAGCCTGATCTGTAACAATACGTCCAGTTAACGTCACGACCTCCTGGCGATGTGCCTCACGGTCGGTCTGCACTTGACTTTGCAGTTGTGTAAGTTGTGGCTCATAGCGCCAGCCCAATAGTTCGTTGAATAGTTCGTGTTCTGGACTGCCTTCCTGACTCGCATCACGCATTTCACGTATTTTGCTCTCGTCCCATTGTCCACTTGCCAGCAAGCCTCCAAGCGCACGATGCGAAAGCACAAGCTGTTTAGGAAACAGAATGCTGGTACGAGAGGAGGAGAAACCATAAGAACTCAGACTTTTCGCGTATTCTGTAATTACATTGGGTGCTGCAATTGTGCCTAGCACAGCAGCAAGGTCTGCACGTAACTCTAACGATGTATCAGGATTGTTGAAAGTATCTAATAATGCATTATGAGTTTGTGTGCCGAATAAGAGCAACATGTAGGTAAGTTGCTTTTTATGCTGCGGTTCCTCATCCAGTGCCTTAAGCAGGTGATCCAGTACAGTCTTTTCGCCAAGCAGAAGCAGCAAAGAGATAATACGCTGATTTGTGCGCTCAGTATCAGGCGTGTCATGCGATTGCACATAGGCAAGCATTTCAGGAATCATTTCGCGGTCTGCATAGTGGCGGACCAACTCATCACGAACACGCTCCAAAAGTAGAGCAACTGCCATCGCAATATCTTCAGATTTATCACTGCCAAGCAAGCGCACCAGTTCATCTTTGATCACATTTGTTGACATGCTTTGGAAAATCTCCATTGCAGCATCACGCGAGTCGGGATTGCTCTTGTCATTAATCGCCTGCCAGACTAACGCAAGGGCAGGCACACCAATTTTCCCCAGAATGTTTTTAGCTGATCGCGCCACCAAGGGGTGAGGATCTACAATCAATTCACCAACACTAGACACTGCCGGCGCACCAATCTTTATTAAAGCTTCTTCTGCTCCATGCCTACGCTCATCGAGATAGAGTGCCTGCAATAGACTATCGAGCACAGGTTTGCGAAATGGTCCCTTGTTTGCGAGTAGAACAAGTGCGCTAGAGGTATCGTTCATCAAGTGAGCATCTTCCAAGCCTTCTAAAAGTGCTGGCGTACTCACATTGGCAAGCTCATTTGTAAGCATTTCTAAAATAAATTCATGCGCATGAGGTGGTAGTGGAGGAGCGAAGAGATGAACAAGATCGCGCAAGATAGCCTGCTCATCCTCACTTTGACGCACCAATTCTACGACGATGTTTTCCGCGTATTCGCGTGCCATGACACGCTGATCTTCCAGCCCCGATAAAAGCGGCCTCAGTATTTCTGGGCCGAACTGAGGCAAAATGGTTGCTGCTGCATCGGCTCGCTCTGGTTCACCGAGTAACTCAACAAGTGGAGGAATAGCAGCATCAGGATAGTTGAGCAACAGTGTCTTGACGACGCGCACCAAAGGTGGTTGGTTTAGAGCATCCAGAAGAGCAGGTACAACAGTTGCTCCTGGTAGCTCGTTCAGCGTTTGTTGGACATACTTTCGTGTACGTTCGTCACGATGGAGCAGATTTTGCACGAGACCTTGTGCTGCATCTGGACCTTGTTGTCTGAACACATTCATAACATGCTGGGCTTGTGCGTCACTACAAGCTTGCAACATTTCAATAAGCGCATCGCCGGGGAAAGGATTCATACCCAGCAAGATACGCTGTACACGCTGCACGGTTACGTTCTCTTGTGGCACGTTCAGAGCGGATACAAGAGCGGGTAGAGCGACCTCGTTTAGGTGACTCAACGCATCAATCGCCTCTTCATACACCTGCGGCCTTGGGTCAGATAACACAATCATCAACGCAGGCACAATCCGCTTCTCAGGAAACTTACTCAGCGCACGTACAACCGCGATGATCAGTAAAGGGTCTAACTGCTGTTCTTGTAAAAGGTTCATTAATGGAGCGACAGAAAGCGGTTCACGCAGACGTTCAAGGACGTAGACAAGAAGTCGGGTGCGATCAGGTACAACAGGCAAGAGTGCTTCTATGGTAGGCTCAGCAGCTTGTTCACCAACGGTAATGAGTATTTGCGATGCTTTCTCAGCGACCAGTTCGCTAGGATGTATAAGTACAACGTCTATCAGGCCCGCAATGCTCTCAGGTGCATAAGCGAGCAGTGCGTCCACTGTATGCTGTTGTAGTTGTGGTGATGAGTCTTCTAGGAGGTGTAGTATTCCTGGCAAAGCACGTGGATCACGCACGGCTTGTAAAATGTCTAAAGCGCGGATACGCACAGCCTCTTGTGGAGCCTGTAACAGTACTTCTAGTAGACGCGGAGTTGCTGGATCGCCGATATCTTGTAATGTAAGAACAGCGTTTTGTACTGCCATATCATTTTGTGAGACAAGCAAACGCACAAGGGCTTCGATAACGCGCTCAGGAGGACTATCATTGCCATCTTGTGCAGAATATGGTACCTGCGCTTGTTGCACGAGCAATGCTTTAGCCTGTTGTTGTACCTCTGGCTCTGACTGATAATTTGAGGTGAGAATTGGGACAACGCTCTCTACAATACGCTGATATTGTACCATCGTTACCTGACGCATAGGATCAGGCTCATTGAGAAAGCGTGCCAGGATAGTGAGCATCGCTTGATGCACACGTTTTGTAAAGGGGCCTGGTTGACGATTTTCTAATTCTTGCAGTAAGCGGGCCACCGTGTTTTCTGGTCCAAGACGGACAAGCGCACTCGCGGCACGCGTTACGATAAAGGGTTCAGCATCGCTAATACGTGCCAGTAACGGCTCAACAGCGCGAGCATCGGCGGTTCCACCAAGAATGTTGATCGCGGCGGCTCGCATACGTGTCGTGCGTTCCGACATGGGTTGACTAAGTTCGGCGGCTCGCGCTACCACAACACTGCCAAAGCGACCAAGTACCTGTGTAAGACGTTTGACTTGCGCTTCGTAGGTGAGATTATCAACAGTATCTTGCAACTGTGTGAAGAGCAGTTCAGGCACAATTGACTGGTCAAGCAGGATAAGTAGATCATCAACCCCCTCTACCATGATAAGTGGTAGAAGAGAACGGTAAACCTCTTGTCCACCCTCCTCGGCACAACGCGTAAAGATACGCGCTAACTCATCGCGCGCCGCTTTGTTACGAACAGCAATGGCGAGCGACTCGGCAACGCGTGGTGGAAGTGCGATAGGGCGTTGTACATCTGCCTGTGGTGGCGTCCACAACACACCCACGCAGACGAGGCTTAATGCCAATGCAGGAAGAACGTAGGCGGGATTACTGCGTCCGAGTTCGCCAAAGCGTTCCGCGAGTATCAGAGGTTGATCGAGTAGGCCAGCCCAGATAGCCACGGACTCGCTCCATCTTCCAACGTTTTCGAGCAAGTCCAAGCGAATTGGTAATGGTGTAGATCGCTTGACGCTATCAACTGTGTAGAAGTATTCCGCCACAAAGTATTCCGCGATTAGTTCGTGGCGGAAACTCAACACACCGCTAGGACTCACTTCGATAAGCGCGGAACTTAACGCGAATTGTAGGAGCTGAGCCATGTCATCATGTGGTTCTGGAAGCAGTTCGTTGGCATCAACAAAAGGGCTTTCTGGTGGATGTTCATCAAGCCAAAAGCGTAACTCATCCGCGAGTTCGTCAACACTTGCACCAATACGAATATCTTCACCCGTTGGTGTTGCAACCCGTAGTTGAATAGCATTACGGTCGTTGGCCCAACGTGCCGCACACGCAACCTCGCTAAGAAAACGTACCAATTCACGTTCTGAAGGCGCGGTTTTGTTCCAACGTGGTTGTGCCTGTTCACGTAGCACTAACTGGTTAACAGACTCACGTAAGAGACGACCACGCGTGTCGATCTGCTTGCCACGCTCAACGCCAATTTTGTCGATGATGCCCATAAGAGTAAAAAGCATCATGGGGTTAGTACAATGATAGCGCAGACGGCTACGATCAATCACCTGCATGATTTGTCCGGCGGTATGACGCCAATGCTTATCTTGCCGCTCCACATACCGCTCGACAAACTCATTAATCTGATCAGTTTGAAGTGGATATACAGTGGCTCGTGACGCCTGACCTTTATTGACCAGATCAATAAAATCAGGTTGCTCACGGTAATCTACCTCACGGCAGGTCATCACTAATCTATTTTGCGTGTTTTGCATAAGATACACAAGTTCGTGGCTCACAAATGAAAGATAGGTATCGTCAAGCTCATTCAGGCCATCACAAAGCAATAATAGTCGGCCTTGTTGGGATAATTGGAACAGGTAGGGACGAAGTTGCTCTATACCAGGAAGATCGCTTTCAATCAGAAAATGTAATAGAGTATCGTGCATTTCTCCATTGAGCATGACAGGCATATCATTTTCAAAGAGAGTGGGAAGATACGTCTTTAGGAAAAGACTATAATTTTTCATTGGAATATAAACAGGAATACGATTGCGTCTAAACACAAGTTGCCAGGGATGTTCTGACGCTGAATATTGATAAACACGTAATGCGGTCGTTTTACCAGCACCCGGCACGCCGAGAATAAGTTGATCGGTATCTTGTTGCTGAACTAGATTCAGGATAGCAACACGCTCCTCAATCACAGAAGAGACAGCACCTGAGTTGCTCGGTTCTGGCGTCTGACGAATATTAGTAAGTGCGGTTAGTGGTGTATATAATTGATAATACTGTTCCTGTGCTGCGCGTACATCCTGTAGATAGCGATATATTGCAAGAGGCATAGAGCCAAGCCGTACCGCAAGCACAAGTAGAGCAAACTCGATGACCGGAACAATAAGCACCTGTGGAGCTTGTGTGGGTAACACGAGCAATCCTGCGAGATGCGCTGGGTTGATGAACACAAGAAGCAGTGCTTCGAGTACTGTAAGCAGCAACGTACCAAGTAGAGCAATAGCAAGCGCAATAGGAAGACGTGAAGTATTAAGTATTACGCTGTTTTGCACAACAGTTGGCAGAACAGACTGTTGCTGCTGCACCTGTCTCATAGAATATACCTTTCTCTTGATGATAGGATACAGTATAGCGTACTAGCGCGTTCTGAACAAGGAGTTATGTTCATTTTCACATCATTAATTGAAAAGTTGTTCAAAGATGTGTGTTTGGCAAAATGTATGTTATATACACCTAAAAATACCAAGCATATAGCCTTGCAATCTCCTAACAGGTGACGTATGTCATAGCATTTTTGCGTAAAGTATGTTTTACTGAGTAGTAGATATGCGTACATTTAGGCATGGGTACTATCGTGGGACCACCGTTACAACTCATGAATACAAGCCGTTCTAATCTATAAGACTCTACAACGTTATTTCTTTTGTCACATAAAATATTCCCTTGTATATAATAGTACCTCTTTTCTCTGAAAGGGCTTTCACAGAATGAAGCTGACCGGGTACCAGTCATCTGAAGAGCAATGGCACGACGATGAAGAACATAAAACACAAAAGAAACACGTCAAAGAGAATATCGCTCAGATAAATACTCTTGCCAGAAAGTTCATAGAGGCAACTGATACTGTTGAAATAGAGCGTGTCCCAGAAGCACCATTCGTCCCTGAGAAGGGAACCGCACCTGCCCTTATAGATGCGTCAGCTAGTTCAAATGCTATGGGACCAAGTATTGCGATACCCTCTTTTCTCTCTTATGCGAATTATATGGAATCAACCGAGACGCAAAAGACACTATTTCTATCAGATCAAGTACCAGGAGTACTGCTACCGCTGCCCCCTCCGCTCAAGCAGCAATCATCTACATCTATTACGCAGAAGTACGCACTCTTGTTCATTGCTTTGTTGTGTATCATAGTTTTTCAGACGCTCAGCAGTGGACCGTCTCAATTTATTGGCTCACAGGGTTGGGCATATGTACTTGGTGGGCCTAGTAGCGCGGGAGATGCCAATATTTTACAAGGTATTGGCAAACAGTCGTCAAAGTCGGACGCAACAGGCCAGTCAATTCATAAGATGACACCGGAAGAGTACGTCAATTTGGTTGTGCAGAGGATGTCGCTCGATCAAAAGTTGGGGCAGATGATGATTGTGCAATTTGTTGGACCTGCCTACTCATTAGAGTTGAGTACGATGGTCAAGCAATATAATATTGGGGCCGTGCTCATTTTTGCCGCGAATCAGAATATTGTCAGCAAAGATCAACTAAAGGGGTTAATTAAACAAATGCAAGCAGATAGCCCTATTCCGCTTGCGATAGCCATCGACCAGGAAGGTGGCTATGTTGATCGGTTAGCCGCGCTTGATGGGCAGCGACCAGCAGAGTCAGATATAGGTGCAACAGGGGATCCTAATGTAGCGCGTCAAGCTGGCTTAAGAGATGCTCAGGACCTCTCATCCTATGGTATCAATCTCAATCTCGCGCCGGTTGTCGATGTAACCAATGTCTATAATTCGCAACTCGATCATCGCACCTATGGAAATACAGCCGCTCTGGTGACAAAGATGGCGAGTGCTTACCTGAATGGATTGCAGCAAAGCGGCAAGGTGGTTGGAACGTTAAAGCACTTCCCCGGTCTGGGTGATGTCACTACTGATCCACATGTCGGAGTGCCACAACTGACGCGCTCTCAGAGCGATTTAGAGCAAATTGACTGGGCACCCTATCGTAATCTTATTCAGCAAGGCAACACAGTTCATGCGATCATGGTCACACATGAGATTGTGCAGGCATTAGATACCACAAAGCCATCGTCACTTTCCTATAAAGTTGTGACAGGTGTCCTACGTAATGAAATGGGCTTCAAGGGTGTGATTATGACTGATAGCCTAACGATGGAAGGGATCGCAGCCTATTATAACGAAGCGCAAGCGGCGGCACTTACAGTTGAGGCTGGTTCTGACCTCTTGATGGGTGCAAGTACGCCATCGGACCTTGCCTCTATGATTCAAGGTATTAAACAGGCAATGAGCGATGGACAGATTAGCCAGCAGCGTATAGATGACTCAGTTCGTCGCATTCTACTCATGAAATATTCAATGGGACTACTTTCTATTCCAAAGAATTTAGAAGGATAAGGTCAAAGAGGATTGTATATGCTTGGTTCTACTGAAACAACGTCATCTCCACGCGAAAGAAAATGGAACGTACTGCTCTATGCTTTGATCGTGCTGGAGACGTTGCTTGTCACACTCGCACTTGTACCCGCGCAGTTCTGGACACGTGTTCTTACGGGATCGAGCAGTGCGGCACTTGATGGTCCCTTTCCACCAGCAATAGCACCGATAATTACCGCATTACTCTATCTCATGCCTTCAGTCATTGGACTACTCTGTCGTGGCTGGCAACGCGCTTTGCTACTTGCCACATTACCTGCATGGATTGGGTTAGGATTGTTCGTAGTTGCCGCAACCTTCAAAGTAGGCGCGTTTTATTTAGTATCAAGCGATCACGTAACAGCAAATGTGAGTGTCATAGAACTGTTCGCCGCACTTGGCGCAATTGGTTGGCTGGCACGGTCTCTTCTCAAAATAAAATAATATTTCTACCACCCCCCAAATGGGCCATATCTATAGAAAAAATCATGATACTGTGTAGAATTGTTGTGGCAAGTTATACGTCAATATGTTACACAAAGGTTAATGCTGTGTTTACTATGTCTAGTACGTGTGGCTGGGAAGAAAGGGAAGAGGAAAGTGGCATATATAGAGACGAGGAATATGAAAGCAAATAATGAAATAGATAGCACGGATAGTATAGATGATGAGGTGCAAGCACAAAAGCCTTTGCCCTCTGACTTACCACCGACACCAATGGTCGAAGCACTCCTGATTGACGGGCGAGCACCAGGAGAAGCTGGTGCCGAAACTCTGCTGGCAAGTTCACCTAAAAGCTATATCTATAACCAAATATATGGGCTATGGTTCTTCGTATCGCTCTTTATCCTCGTCACAATTATTACGCACAAGGTCTCGACGGAACAGTACGGTATACTTGCTGTAATTATGACAGCATATAACACGGTTTTATATGTCGTGTCATTTGGTTTGGAAGATGCTCTTACAACCTACGTGCCACGTGTCTTTGCGGAACATGGCAAAGTAGCGGCAGGCTTTTTGATACGTCAGCTACTCTTGCTCCGTATCTGCATGTTGATTGTCTGTACCATTGTTTTGCTGTTTAGCTTACCATTGCTTGCCAATCTCATCGTGCTCCTGCCTATCAATGGTGTAAATGGTGTAGCGAATGGACTGCGGGATCAACAACTGCTCGACCATATGGTACCCATTGCGCTCTACGTCCTGGGCAATAGCATTAGCAGTTTACTTACGTCTGTATGTGCCTCTTACATGCGTATGTCTTCTGTACTCATCATTGGCAGTCTAACACAGGTTATATTGCTGGTTTTAGGCTATATCGTGCTGCAACTCGGCTGGGGCATCGATGGGTTTCTGTGGATGCAGTCGATTGTCTGGTTATTCAACGCTGCGGCCTTCGCTATATGGCTCGCGCCAACTGTCTTTACTCGTGGCAAAGTAGTGTATAAGCAACCCTTAGGACCAGTGGTCAAGCTTGGTATTTCCGCGTGGCTGACCAATCTTGTCAATGGAGCGTTGCTGAAACAAGCGTCAATTATCTTGCTTGGTTACTTTGCGATTTCGCTCACACAGCGTGGTTTTTTTAACCTCTCGTTCCAGCTCGCAGACTCAGCGAACGCGCTGCTTGTTGCAGGCTTTGGCGGTGTCGGTGGTTCTGCCTTAGCCGCCGCTGCTGTTGGGAGGAATTATAATCGGCTGGGACGTTCATGGGAGGTGCTTATCAAGGTTGAGACGCTACTAGCGGCTCCTGGGCTGGTGTTCTGTCTTTTCAACGCACAAAACATCGTCACGGTCCTTTACCCTAAAGCATTTGCACCCGTAGGCACGTTATTAGCGATATTTCTGTTTTTTAACATAATTGTACGGGTGCTTGGTACAACAATTCACCAATCTACACTTTATGTTATGAACAAGGCACGTCTTGTCGTCTTAGGTCAATGGATCGGGCTTGTTGCGGTCATTGTACTTGGCATAGTGCTTATTCCACATTACGGTCCGGCAGGAGCCTTAATTGCTGATGGTATCGCTAAAGCTCTTACAGGTGGCTTATTGCTCGCATTCCTCTGGCGGAGTCTCCCAAACAAATATCCACTTGGCTTTACGCTCCGCTTCGTGCTCGCGTTAACCATCGCCGCACTCCCTGGTATCGTGTGGCATCCTACGAATCGCATCTTGTTTGGCTTTTCGGGTGTCGTATTTCTTGTACTATGTGTAGGATTATTACTACTGATAAAGCCACTCAATGCTGACGATTTGAGCATGATCGAGAGTATGAGGCCAAGCGCAGGGCGGTATTTAAAATGGTTTGCGCGAGATAGAAACTAGTTAAAATCGCACAGAAGACATTGGTATAAGATTTAATAAAATTTCTACACTAAGATTAGACAAAGGCATATGGAACACCGAGAGGGACCACAAAAT
>CAZZVE010000004.1:28841-46765 GCA_964657325.1 uncultured Ktedonobacterales bacterium | reverse complement strand
GGTCCCTCTCGGTGTTCCATATGCCTTTGTCAACATACATGAGAGAGGAGGTTTTGTGGAGATAACGGAAACCCCTCTAATCTATACTCTGCTCAGAGCAAATGCTTGTTGTATAAGAAAAGATGAATATCGCTCTAGGACGCAAAGATGGAGGTTTTTATGTTTACGTTATCTCGTACACTTATAAAAGCGATTATCTGGCTGGCGGCTGGCATGGTATGTATTGTTGTATTGCATCTTGGTGGCGTTTTCGCATTACACGTTGGGCAATTCGCGCCTGTGGTAGGGGCATATATTGGTGGTATCCTGGCTTTTGGTAGTGCGTGTTTACAGAGAAAAAGGTATGAAAAAACGGAACCTTGGATTGGTTTTGAACAACTTTCATGGCTTTTAATCGGTGTGGGCGTCATTATGTGGGGTGTTGGTGATAGTTTCTGGCGTTATTACGTCTCCATTGGACAAACACCATTTCCATCTCTTGCTGACGCCGGCTATACCGTCTTTCCACTATTTGCCTTTGTAGGTCTTTTACTTTTGCCACGTCCAGGTGCGCGTACAAAACGTCTCGTCTTGCTCATGGATAGCCTGATCGCAATGGGTTCTCTGCTTGCTCTGTCATGGTATTTTTTGCTCGGCACACTCGCGCAAGCACCAGGGGAAGCTAGCCTAGGTAAGTTTCTTGGTCTCTACTATCCAGCAGCCGATACTGCGTTAATTAGCTGCGTTATCTTCTTACTCTTACGTGGACAAGGACGCGTCTACCAATCTACCGCACGTCGCGTGAGTTTGCTACTCGTTGGATTGGGATTATGTTTCTTTGTCACTTCGGACTTTCTCTTTAACGTGCAAAACAACGCAGGTACCTATGTTGAAGCGACATGGGTTGATTTAGGATGGCCCTTAGGAATGTTAACAATTGGTCTTGCGGCATACCTGCGACGATTTCTGCCCGCGACACCAGAACATATTATTCAAGAGCGTGTAGAGCAAGGCTTTAATGAGAATAGCTTCGGTCCATCGCAATTAGTGCCATATGCTCTGCTCGTCCTACTCTTTCTTGCGCTCTCACTCGATGTACTTACCAACAATCCGAGCCAACAAGCACTACGTCCAGTGCTCCTGTTCGCCACGCTTGGAGTTGTAGTACTGGTCATAGCACGTCAAGTTTTTACTATATGGGAGAATAAGCGACTCGCGCAACAACAGACCGAGGCACTCGAACACCTGGAACGTGCCAATCAACGTATCGAAGAGCAAGCTCACCAGCTAAACGACTATAACGTTGAGTTGGAGCGAGGAATAGAACATCTTAAGGACGTACAAGCGCAAATTGCTAATGGTCATCTCAAAGCTCGTGCGAATCTAACACATGGTGCCCTGCTACCACTTGCCGCGAGTCTGAATTTGATGGGGGAGCGTCTTGCACGCCTGGGCCAGAACAACGCATATGCGATACGCCTGACACAAGGGTTAGCTGACCTGAGCCGCTCATTTGAACATCACATGCGCGGAGAGCCATTTGTACTTCCGGCATCCTGCACTGACCTGCTCGAAATCAACCGTTTACTGGTTGCGATGCGTATGCGCGGCGTTATGTCACCTCCCTCGTTACAATCAGCCGCCCAAAAGACGGCGACAACAGGTCAGCCAATGGGTGCACCTCCATCACAGTCGCCATTACCGACGCCGCATCCTATCACACAACCAATGCAACAACCAAGCTATACACAGCGAGCGCAACAAGCCAGTACTCACCTGCCGGATACTAGTCCCTTGACACCACGCAACTCGATACGATCCTATCCTTCCGTGCCCTCTTCAGATCAACCGCAAGAAAAAGGAGGAGCACAATCGGATGTTATTGGTGCGCGTCAGCGTGCCAACAGCAACCCGTTTCGTGTGAGAATTCATCATAGCGAAAATGAATAAAACAAATTTTGTAGTATGACATTGGCATACGCCTTAATGATGCAGTTTAACAAAATACGTGGGTAATAGACAAACGGACACCCACAAGGGGCTACCCTACTATACACGAGTGATATCGTGTATAGTAGGGTAGCCCCTTGTGAGCGTTCGTAAATCCTTGTGGGCGTCCGTTGCGTTCCCAGATTAAATTTTTAAACTGTATCACTAGGGCGTACACCAATGCTACATTATACAGTTACACATACGACTACCGCGCTTACGTTGTCTGCACCTCCATTACGCAGGGCGGCATCAATCAATTTTGCACTTGTTTGTGAGGCACGGGGAGCATTATCTTTGATAATCTGCTCTATGTCTGCATTTCGTACCATCTCCCAGAGGCCATCAGAGCAGAGAAGGAGAACATCGTTCGCCTGTAGCGGTACCTTGAACGTGTCTACCTCGACCCGCACGCGATCACCGAGACAACGATTAATTTCATTGCGCTTTGGATGTGTATAGATGTCTTCCTCTTGAATAAGCCCTTCTTTAAAAAGCTGCCACACATGTGAGTGATCAGTGGTAATTTGCGTTAGTCCGCTCGATGCACGATAGAGGTACGTGCGGCTGTCACCGACGTTGGCGATATACGCCATTGAGCCGAAGATGAGCACCGAGGTAATCGTTGTACCCATCACGAATTTCTGCTGATTATGTTGATAGATGCTGAAATTCGCATATTGTATGCCGTCCTTCAACAAATCCTCACACAGTGCCTCTTCCGCTTTAGAACTGAGTAACGTTGGCGTCACAACTTCACTCACTGAGCATGTAGCAAGGCGACTCGCTTCCTGACCATTGGCATGTCCTCCCATGCCATCAGCAACCACAAACAAACCAACGGGCACTATCTCCTCATCTGTAATGTGTATATCCTGTAAGCCCAACACATTATCTTCATTGATAGATTTCTTTCGGACAAGCCCTGCATCCGAGCCAATGCCCACGATAAGGCGCAATTGCGACTGTTCCCATGTTTTTTCATCACTCGATGCGGAATCAAGCTCCTCGCGCTCTTCCTGCTCCTCCGCATCGAAGTCAGAGTCCTCTACTGGTTCTTCGTAGTCGTCATAGGTCTCATCGTCGGGATAGACGATGTGGTCCTGATAGTCCATCGCTGGTACAGGCGCTGGTACTGCTACAAGTTGAGCAGACGCCCGCGCAGGAATACGAGAGGACGAAGCAGCGAGAACAGGCTGAGCGGGAACAGCAGCCTGCACAGGATAACGACGTGCGGAAGATGGCATACGTGGATACACCGTATCAGGTAAAGTCTCAAACTCAGACATGGGCATAGAAGATGTCGCAGTGGCGTGTACAGGAACAGAACGAGTTATATGTTGCTCTTCATCAAGAGCATACTGTTCTAACTCCTGCGCTTCTTCAGATTTACGCCTTTCTTGCGATAGCTCCCATTCACATTGCACGCTCTTTCCACATGCAAACACCCATACGAGCCAGAGCAACAACAAAAAAAATGACTGCAATACCAGTCCGATGAAAGGCAAGACAATAAGCGGCCCGCGTACAGTCCAGAGGATGGGCAATGTTATCATTACCTGTGCTAGAAAACGCCATGCAACAGGTGGAAAACCACCACAGAGTACAACAAGTAATACGCCGTATAGGAGTAGGCCAACATCACATGCTACGCGCAGCCATCGGTAATCCCTATAAGTCACGTAGAGCGATTGAAACATATTCTCTTCCCCTCGTTTCTATCTATCATTGTGTAGAATTGTTGACCGTTGTTTCAAGGAATGCACTGATACGGACAATAGCATCGCTTTGGACAACAACACGTATTCCGTCACGTCCAGAGGACAGTGACAGATCAGAGGTAACAATCATCCAGTTAGCGGGTTCAGCAGTTGTCGTAGGCCATACTTTTGCAGAGAGTGTCGCCCCTTGTGCTCGGATGCGGAGCGTGTACACAATACCAGCTTGGGCACGAAAAGGAATAGAGGCAAGCGACTTACCAATACCGTTGATATGTTTGATGATTGAGAGCTGAGTGCCATCAATTAGTGCTTTATACCAGTTATTTGTATCCTTCCAGCGCACAACTGCCCCAATATTCACTTTACCCGCATCAAATCGACTGGTGGTGGCACTGACTGATACATCGGTAGCAGGAGCGGTTGGTCCTAAAATGGCATTGAAAGTCCCTTGACCTCCGGCAATCTGTCCCATACCTCCGGCAATAGAGAACATGCCAGCAGTATTTGCATCACCTTCCCAGTCTTGCCCATCGACAGCAGAACCCCATAGTGCTTGATCGGCACGCTGAAAGGTATCATGCGCTAATGTAGCAGGTAGTTGTCCCAGTTTTGCCGGTCTCTTTGGAGTAAGCGTAGAAGGAGGAGGAGGGGACTGTGTATTGCTTTGTCCACTTGCGCGTGGTACCGACAAATCGCGTGTAATAGCACTAGCATATGCACTGGAAACAAGCCCACCGAATATAAGTATAACGAGAATAGTGAGGAATATCCAACGAAAATTCATGCTTTATACTCCTTATACTTTCTTATACAAACCTTGAAGAGCCAGGGCACCCGCAAGGGGGATGCCCCTCCCATACAACGGAGCACCACAGACTACGTTCGTCTATGGGAGGGGCATCCCCTTACGGGTGCCCTGGCTTCATTTATAGGGCGTAACATCCAATACTGCTAGCTCTTGCATATGCGCATGTATCCAGGTCACGCCCTCATGCATTTCACCCGTTACCGCATCGACTTGCCCATCATAGGCGTAGTTAGCATTCGCAATCATATCGTTGAGCAAAAGAAACGCCTGTGGCTGGCTGAGTTGAGCATTGCTCATTTTTACTAACTGTAACGCATCCTGGTGCGTTATGTTCAGCCAGTTTCGTACATTACTTAGGGCGGCAATAATCTCGGCGGCATTTCTATAAAGAGTCGGAGAAGCATTCGCAGTATGAATGACTCCGTTGAGATGCACAGCAATACTATCAACATAGCTGGGAGGACTCTGGTTCGGACCGTTGACTTCTAATAATCCCATGCGTGCTAAACGTTCCTCTGTGTTTAGGGATGTGTTACGTGGCAGGTCCATCTGTACAAAGGAAGTCCCATCTAAATAGGTAAGTATGCGTACCACCTGACGCCGAATGAAGTTCATATCGTGTGCTTCCTGCCAACTTTCGCGTGTGCTGGTCGTCCATTCAAGTATTTTGCCTGTGTTGCGATAAAACCAGTTGTTCAGGCCCCCTGGTAACTGCATTGTATTAAGAACAGGCTCCGATGCTTGTAAGTGACGTAGGTGATCGAGAAAGGTATAACGCGGACTATTTGCACTACTATTTCCCTCAGAAGGTGCGGGCAACGTTTGAGAAAATTCGGCATAATAACGCCATGTAGATGTGTCGAGCGAAGGTGATATAGGATTTACTGTACCAGCATCCTCTTCCGTGACGAGAAAGCGGCTCATGATCTCTAACAAATTTGTATGTTGCTTGTCACCAGGATAGAACATGTGTGCTGTTCCTCCATTGACTGATAATGTACCCAGAAAGAGGGTACTCGTCTCTTCCTGGTTCTTATCGCCCAGTAGCCATGCGTAGTAGCTCTTTTGCGCGCCTGGATAAGTAATGTGAGTCAGTTCAACTTGTATCTCGTCACTGATCCCCTGGCTACTGTTCTCGCTCAATTGCTCACTACTGAGAAAGTAAACATGTCCAACGATAGATGGTGCCGAAGCAGCAGGGACAGCGTTGGCAACACTCTGCTGCGATAACAGAAAATAGCCAGTTCCTACGGCACATATCGCTAGTAGCGTCAGCACAATCAGGGCAATAGAGACGTAGCGTTTCATGTTTCTTCCTCTCTCTGCTATTCCACGTACTCGACCAGTTTGACATGAGTTGCATACTGATGATGTTCTTCACTCCTGTAGTTTGTAGGCATAGAGAGTATAGGCATGATGGGAGGCAACTCGTCGGTCGTCACATCCTGAATGTCGTATTGAGCGTTAAATGTAGTAAGCTCTGGCGTGGCATGGAACCAGGATACGTGCAAGGGGACCTCTGCATAAACGTCCTGATCTTTATCGAACGGCTCTAGTGAAGAATTGTCCAATGAACCTTCCCATACTGCATTGCTGGGTACGAAGTTTTCTGTATTTGTAGGGAGCACGACAGGGGTAAACCCTGTCACTACCATACTACCTACCTCGCGTGGCTCCGCCACACGAAAATCGTCTATAGTAGTGACAGGGTTTACCCCTGTCATGCTCTCTCCACTACCAAGGTAAATATCACCCTTTTCACTACGCGTGGCTCTACCTCTCGTCAAAACATGGAAGAGTGCCATACAGACAAGCATAGCGAGCACACTCCACCCTATGAGCCAACAAAGTGCCTGAACAAGCAGTAAAAGAAAACTCTGTCGTTGTGGTCCCTGCAAAAGAGCATGTAGTATTGCACTAGCCATAGCCCTACGTTCTGGGTGCAACCAGTCTAGCATTATTGGCGCGAGGGGAGCGAGTTCACGCCACGCGAGTGGTGGAAAACCACCTAGGCCATACAGAATCAGAAAACCGGAGCAGCAATACAAGAGTGGTGAGAGATAGGAGCTAAACAAAGTTACCATGAATGGGTGCACCATGCCTACAATACGTTGCTCCTGTACAACCTTTTGCTCAGAGTGATCAACACGCTCTACGCTTCCCCACGTATGAATGAATGCCCCAATCACGACCAAACCACCACCAAGATAGCCAGCGAGTGGTAAGACTTCATGTAGATAGAAATGTGCGACAATCACGCCTAGCACAGGTTCTAAGATATAGATAAATGAGACGGTGACGGCAGAAATATGTTTCTGCATAAGTACCGCGATTAATGTGGGCAGAAATGTACAGGCACCCGCGACATAGAGAATAATCAGCGCATCTTTAGGAAACGATGGATGAAATGCTTGCCAATCCCCAAACAGTAACACGATCAGACAGGCCCATAATGCCATCGTAAGCAACTCAACGGCAAGCAACGGCCAGTGGACTAACGTTTTTTGTTTCTCTAGTTCTTGTGTTCCGTAGTCAGAGAGAAAAACGTACAACGTAAAAAAGAGGCCACCAAGGAAGGCAATTACTGCACCTCTAATACCACCCATTTCTGAGTTAGCTATAAGCAAAGTGGTTCCAACTACCGAGAGGATACCAGCAAACCATGTTGCCTTATTCATTGGTTGCCGCAACACGAGCCAGGCAATGAGTGCTGCCAGGAAGCCGTTAAGAGCTGGAAAGAAGGCTGTTCCCGTTGCAGTCGAATATTTCAACGCGATTGCAATAGTAAAGAGTGCCAAACAGAGGCAACTGCCAAGCAGCACACCACGTTTGACCAATGCCCAGGTCAAATGTTGATAAGTGAATACGAGCATGGCAAGAGCAATAGGAGCGAGCGTTATCATCTCGAAGAAGGTGAACACGATAGGATCGATACGACCTAGAGCTTCCTTTGCCACTGCATAGTACGTTGCGAAAAGCATAGTATTCAACAAAAAGGCAAACCCTGCGATCACTTTCATTTTCATCAGATGATGCTCCTGAATGGTGTAGAATTAGGCCCCTACAGATTGTGTTGAGAGGACTTGACGTGGTGAGATACGTGGAGAACGCGTGGCACGCTCTACCGCGTGCACCTCGACATCCTCGGTCTGGAAATGGGTTTTGGCGAACTGCACCACCTGACTTACAGAAAACTCTTCACAGGAGAAGATGTCGAGATTAACCATGCCATAAGGAGGCCAAGCATGGAGACTTACATGACTGGTAGCGATGATAACAAAGCCAGACAAGCCATCATCTAGTGGATTGCTAGTCTTTATATCGCGCAAGATAGCGGGACTCACTTTGTCCATCCCAATAAAATCGGGGTAGTCTTCGAGAACGCGGTGTAAAAACGCCTCATCTTGCAAAAGTACGGGATTACAATGGTATAAATCAATCATGACATGGAGCATGAGTATTTGTCCCTTCTGAAAATTGTTTGTGTCTTACCACACTCAAAGTATAAAGGAGAGAAGGGGCACGAAGAGGTGTTTTTTGTACAGTTCAGAGACATGGATAACTACGATTACCTGTGTGAGGTGATACAGGTTTCGTATGAGACATATCCTCAGTGCGACAGAGGGAGCATAGAAAGAAGGGTATCCATAACGCAATTCTGTAATGAGAGAAAATCAATGGACGCCCTCATAGGCGTCCATTGATTTTCTCTCATTAAAACACTGCGGGTTCCATATAATCGCCGAATGAGGCGCGGAACACATCCATGATTTCACCAAGCGTCGCGTATGCCTTGACCGCCTCGATAATCGCGGGCATCGTGTTCTCGGTTCCGTCGCAGGCATGGCGTAAGTTGTCCAGAGAACGCTTGACCTCCGACGCGCTTCGCTCGCTTCGCACACGTTGAAGACGCTCAATCTGGGCACGTTCGCCTTCGCGGTCAACATAAAGCGTTGGAACCTTGATATCTTCGTTCGTGATGTAGTCATTGACACCAACAATAGTGCGTTTGTGCGTATCAATCTCTTGCTGATAACGGTACGCTGACTCCGCGATCTCACGTTGGAAAAAGCCGTTTTGAATACAGGCTAACACACCACCAAGCGCGTCTATACGATTCAGGTAATCCGTCGCGGCACGTTCCGTCTCATCAGTCAACGCTTCGACAAAGTACGAGCCACCTAATGGGTCAATAGTATTCGTAACGCCACTTTCACTTGCGATAATTTGCTGCGTACGTAGCGCGATAAGTACTGCCCGCTCCGTTGGCAATGCTAAAGCCTCATCAAGAGAATTTGTATGCAGCGAATTAGTACCACCCAATGCTGCAGCCAGTGCTTGAATAGAGGTACGTACGATGTTGTTTTCTGCCTGTTGTGCAGTGAGGGAGACGCCCGCCGTTTGCGCATGACAACGCATCATCCATGAACGAGGGTCCTTCGCGTTATAGCGTTCCCGCATCAGTTTGGCCCATAGACGACGACCAGCACGAAACTTAGCAATCTCCTCAAAGAAATCGTTATGCACATCGAAGAAAAACGAGAGGCGCGGAGCGAACTCGTCGATGGTGAGACCACGTTCTAACGCAGCATCTACATAGGCAAGTCCGTCGGCAATAGTGAATGCAAGCTCTTGTATCGCTGTTGCACCCGCTTCACGAATATGATAGCCACTGATACTGATCGTGTTCCAACGTGGCATATTGCGTGTACCAAACTCAATCGTGTCGGTGACAAGACGTAGCGATGGCTCTGGTGGGAAAAGAAATTCTTTTTGTGCACTGTACTCTTTGAGTATGTCATTTTGCAGTGTGCCACCAAGCGAGGCCATCGGAAAGCCACGCTTTTCTGCGTTGACAATATACATCGCCCAGATGACGGCGGCAGGACTGTTGATGGTCATCGACGTAGTAATTTTGTCCAGAGGCAGGTCCGCAAACAGAATTTCCATATCCGCGAGCGAGGAGACCGCGACTCCGCACTTCCCAAATTCGCCAGCCGCCATTGGATGGTCGGTATCATAGCCATACAGCGTTGCCATGTCGAACGCAGTTGAAAGCCCTGTTTGGCCCTGTTTCAAGAGATATTTGAAACGCGCGTTTGTGTCCTCAGCAGTCCCAAAACCAGCAAACATACGCATCGTCCACGGCTTCGCACGATACATTGTGGGCTGTACGCCGCGTGTGTAGGGATAGACTCCCGGAAGTCCAAGATCGCGTGCGTAGTCAAGCGAGGCATTATCTTGCGGGGTGTAAAGGCGGTTGATTGGAACGCTGGAAGTGGTCATCAGGTTATCGCGTTCAGGCATGCGCTCCTGCGCCTTCTTAACCATCGTATCTTCCCACTGTGCGCGTTGTGTCGTGAGCCGCGCTAACTCGGCGGTATCAAAAAGCGTGCCTTGTTCGACAACAGGCTGCATCGACTCTGTCGGTTTCTGCTCAATCATGACGTAGAACTCTCCTCATTGGATGCAAGGCAAGAAAGAAGTGTAGAGCTTCTGTGTTGACCCTCTATATCATACATTTTGTATTAGGGGTATTGTAACATATTGCGCTGGGGGAAGTATGGGATAGTTACTTGCGAACAAATGGAACAACATAGATCGCCATAAACGTGAAGAAGGCACCATTGGCGAGGATTGTTGCGAGGTGGAAGACTTCGTGGAAACTAAAGACGCGCGACCAGAGCGTGGGCTTGCGTAATGCATAAGCAACCGCGCCAAGCGTGTAGAGAACGCCCGCGAGCAAGAGCAGTAACATACCGTTAATACCTACTTGTGCAACAAGCTCAGGGATGGCAGCAATAACAACCCAACCCATGACCACGTAGAGTGACGCGGTTATCCAGCGCGGGAGATGTACCGCAGGAGCCGCTGTTGCGACTCCAATTACAGCAAGCACCCAGATAGTTGTGAGAATCGCAACACGCCAATTGCCGGTCATAACATTGAACACTATAGGGGTATATGTGCCTGCAATAAGCACAAAGATATTGGCATGGTCAATACGACGCAGAAATGCACGACGCGGCACCGACCATGTACCAATGTGATAGAATGCGCTCCACCCGAAGAGTAGAAGAGAGCTAATCCCGTAAATGAGCAGTGAGAGTTGCTTGGGAGCGTCCCCTACCGTGCGTAGCAGCAAAAAAATTGTACCAATGAGCGCAAATACTGCTGCGATTGCATGCAGGTAGCCACGTAGAAGCGGTTTGATAATCACTTCCGTCTGCTCACTCACAAAGGGTTTGCTCATGTATACTATCGCCTGATCTTTTCTACAAATTGTTGTTTAGGCTAAGACCTCTTCAGGTTCTGCAAGTTGATAGAGTTGCTCCAGAGTTTGAGTACGTGCGCGACTGATACGCTCCATGCGTTTGGTGAACTGCATCATGGCATACGCCATATCCTCTTCCGCATTCAGGCCAAACGCTCGTTCCTCACCTTCCGCTGGGGTGGCAGCACCCTCAGAAGGTGTGTAAGACTCTTGCACAACACCCATTGCGAAGGGCAACAGTTCATTCATGCGCTGCTCGACAACCTCCCATAACGACTCATCTTGAGCTACGAGACGCGAAATCAAGAATACACCATAAGCGATGTGGCGCGACTCGTCACGCTTTAAATAGCCAATACCTTGCTTTAAGCCTGGCATAATGTTGCCGCGATCAAGCATGTTGAAGTAGCCATGATAGCCTGTTTCAGCCAATACGCCTTCGACGATCATATTGTATGTGACCGAGGCGATAATTTGTGCCTTGTGCGAGCTGTCTTCAAGCAGAGCGTACATCGTCTTAGGCAGTTCTTCATAGAAAAGATGACGATAACTTGGTCCATGATAACGGCTCAAGTCGCTGTTGTCGTGTGCTACTTCGTCGAGGAAACGACGGAAAAATTCCGTATGCTTGGCCTCTTCCCATAAGAACGTAGTCAAAAACATCTCTTCTTCAATGCGTCCCTCACGTGCCACCGCCATCATCAATGGTAACAGGTCGAGTGTTACGCTTTCCTCACCCGATGCAAAAAGGGCGGTTGTGCTCAGCAATGAATCTTTCTCTAACTCCGTACACTTTTGCCAGTCCAGGATGTCTTGCGTGAAGTCGATATTGCGTGGGTCCCATACACCCAGCCGTTTCGCCTTGTGATAGAGGCGCATGGGGAGAATATCATGTCGTAAGCCTGTCGTGCCAGTGGTTACAAACGAGGTGTGTGCTACAGAATTGGTCACTTGCTTTTCGGAAAGAGATGTCATGAGTAGCCGTCCTTCTCTGACAATCGTAGTCAGCAGGTACAATGAAGAAAACACATATTTGCTACTAGCTTACTCCTACAATCAAAGTGACTGACTGTCAGTCATGTATATGTAGAGCATAACATGTAACTATTTTCTTTGTCAATCCTAAGATGTTTCGCTTTCACACAACCCCTAATGCATGCTGCACAAAGCGAATAACCTCTGTTTTGTACACATCCGCAGGTGTTGCGGTATCATAAAGATAGCATTCATCTGCTGCATGGTTAATCAGACCCGCGATAAGACGCGCGGATATATCAGCATGTATCGAAACGTCAATATCACCAAGCACCTGTCGCTTCCGAATGAGTTCAGCAATGAGATGATGATACACACCAAAATGCTGCTCACGCTGCGCTAGTGTTTGTGTCAATGCCACTTGCGAATGCAAAATATGCAGAATATCGCGGTAGTGTTCAATCTGTTCAAAAGCTGCCATGACGCCTGTCGCAACGACCTCAGCAGCATTCTGTGCCTGAGAGGTTGCAATACGTACCGAGGCGACAATGCGTTCATTCATCTCTTGATTAAGGGCGGCAATGAGCGCGATTTTTGAAGGAAAATAAAGATAAAATGTTCCCTGTGCTACGCCTGCACGTGCGACAATTTCTGAAACGGTGGTCGCCTCAAAACCTTTTTCAGCAAGAATGGCTCGTGCTACTGAAAGCAATTCCGTATGGCGTTCGTTCCTGGCTCTTGTGTCTTTGATGGTAGTCATGCATCCTCTCTACTACTGTTGGCTCTGTGTATATTCTAACGCATACGCGATTTCTTTGCGTACTTCGTGCTCCTCTTCAATTTCTATGGCTCCGTGCAACGCCTGTATCGCTTCCTTCCCACCGATTCGCCCCAGTGCCCATGCAGCATGGCCTCGTATCAAGGGTTCATCATCATTTAACGCGTCTATAAGTGCAGGCACTGCTTGTACATCACCGCTATTACCTAATGCAACACAGACATTGCGCAAGAGACCTCGCCGCTTTGTGCGTTTAATGGGGCTACGTCGAAAGCGCTCCCGAAACTGTTCTTCTGTCAACGCAAGGAGAGGAATCAGTTCAGGATGGCCGCCTACAGCTTTTCGAGGGTGAAAGACGACATGATGCTGAAATTGCGTACCATTGCGTACACCCAATCGCTTTTCGGCAACCTTGTTGACTGGACATACCTCCTGGCAAATGTCACAACCAAAAATAAGATTGCCCATCAAGGGACGGAGTTCTAATGGAATACTCCCACGCAATTCAATAGTAAGAAACGAGATACAGCGTGGTGTATCTAGCTCATAGGCATTGGGCAGTGCCTTTGTGGGGCATGCATGAAGGCATATCTCGCAACTGCCACAATTGGCTTTAAGCGGTATATCCTCTTCTAACGGTAGGTTGGTGACAACCTCTGCTAGAAAAACCCATGATCCCCAGCCTTTTGTCAGGATATTCGTGTTTTTGCCATACCAGCCCAAGCCTGCACGTTGCGCAACCGCACGATCAACCATGCGTCCCGTATCCACAAAAAGACGTGTTTCGACGGCATCACCCATCTCGTCGCGCGCATATTCGCGTAACCATTCCACGAACTGCTGCAGTTTGGGTTTAATGATATCGTGATAGTCGTCACCCCACGCGTAGCGCGAAATACGCCCACGAGGAGTATTTTCTACATTGTCTTCCACTTGTGCATCGGGGACAAGATAGGTCATCGCAAGAGAGATAATTGAACGAGCTTCTGGTAAGAGCGCGTCAGGATGACACGAGACATCGGCGCGTTCTGCTGTAAACCACGGCAAACCATCCATTAATCCCTGTGCAATGCGTTCTTTGATGATACGCTCGGCCTCTGGAAAATCGTCCGCTGAGGTGATGCGGGCAATATCGAAGCCGAGCGAGTAAGCGCACTCTTTAATAGTAAGTGTGTTAAGCATCTGCGTTAGTTCGTTATGTCGCGTCGTAGGCTGATGAATATCGACAAGCCGATAAACAGGACCAGATAGACGAGTAGAACAATAAGTGCATGTGTGTCTGACAATGCATTGGGACCAGTGCCCATAAAGTATTGTGTCTGATTTTGTAGTAATGCACCAAGATTATTACCGATAAAGTAGTCAGGAACAGCCTTCAAGAAATCGCCGAACGGTCCTCTGATGAGAAGCGCAACAAGGTTTAACACACCTGTCAGCACGTTTTCAAGCACCCACCAGACAAGCGCACCTGCTACACCAGCAGCCGTTGCACGTCCAGCCGTGGCTAAAAAGAGCGAGAGCATAGTGTATACAAACAAACCAAACATAGCAATGAGCGCGTATAGCAACATATGACCAAGACCGCCGTTGTTCAGAAAACCTGTATCAGTTGCAATTCCTGAAATTAAGTTCAGCAATGCACCAGCGACCAGTCCTATCAGCACGATAAAAACGAAGCCGACAACGATGCAAACCAGAATTGCGCCCATCTTTGACAACAGGTATTGTACGCGCGTGGGGCCACGTGTGGACATCAAGCGTACTGTTCCAACGCTGTATTCTCCACCTACAATCGTGCCCGCGATAATGATAAGTAAGACAAGTCCCACAATATCTATAACCTGCACGGCGGCATATAAAGAAACTGGAAGGCGCAGAGGTGACGATGTAGTACTCAGTTGCTCTTGTCTACTTTGCTCCGCCTGTGCCAGTTCCGCCTGTGTTGGTGAATGATCGAGACAAGGCTGACCATTAGGATTTGACGGTCCTTGTGGATTGGAGATTGCTGAACATTGTGGCGGAAGATAGCTAGATGCTGGAGCATTCAGTGTATAGATTTCGCCAATCGAAAGCACCAGAAAGACAAGTAACATGAGCGAGACGCCGATAATACTCAGTACTTTTGACATGGCGCGACGACGGAGTTTGTATAACTCGACACCAATTAAACGGATCAGTACACTTAAGAAATCGAGCCGACCCATAACTACTGTATCTGTACGAGCCTGAGCAGGCATCGGCGTTGGCTGCTCAGGTGTTGTAGGAAATGTGCTCATCGCGTACCTCGCTTTCCACCACTCGGAAGTTCTGAACCGGGGACAGGAGGATACTGCATTGGTGGTGCATCAGCTAATGCCACCATACCTACTCGTGGTCCTTGTCCCGGTTGCGCGGGTTGTCCAGTAAGCTGTAAGAAGACCTCTTCCAGACTACCCTCGCGTGGATGTAGTTCTGCCGCAAAAAGATTTTGTCGTGCGAGCAGTGCGTTAATCTCTGCTGAGCGCACAACAGGGGCGTCTACCAGGAGAAGCGATTGATTCTGACGATTGCGCTCAACACGCACACCTGTAATCCAGCCAGCACCCTGTGCCTGTGCTTGTTGCAGTATATTCTGAGCGTACAGCGTTTCGTCTTCTCTACTTAAACGCACCTCGACCTGCTCACTGGTGCGCATCAATTCGTTCACACTACCCTGTTTGACCAGATTGCCTTTTTGTAAAATGGCAACACGATTACACACCTGTTGTATCTCATAAAGAATATGACTTGAGATGAAGATCGTTTTCCCAAGCGACGAGAGCCGCTGAATCAGTTGACGAATTTCAAAGACACCTGCTGGATCAAGGCCATTTGTCGGCTCGTCGAGCAGCACTAGCTCTGGATCGGTGAGCAGTGCCGCAGCGATACCTAAACGTTGTTTCATACCGAGCGAATATTTGCGATAGGCTAGTTTCTCATACGTACGCAACTCAACAATTTCGAGTACTTCTGCGAGGCGACGATCATTCGCGGGACCAGAGACCATACCAGAGGCAGCGGCAATTACGCGCAAATTGTCAAGGCCGGAGAGATAAGGATAAAAGATGGGCATTTCCACGATTGCCCCAATACGTTGTAAAATAGCAGGAAGTTGATATGCGTTATCCATGCCAAACATGATTGCCCGTCCAGCAGTTGGACGAATTAAACCAAGCAGCATACGAATAGTTGTTGTTTTACCAGAACCATTTGGTCCGAGAAAGCCAAATACGTCACCACGCATCACCTGTAGATGCAGATCGTTGACCGCGACCAGATTTCCAAAAGCCTTTGTTAATCGGCTCGTACTGATAATTGTGTTACCGTCATATTGGAGAGAGCTATCGTCCACTACGGTCTCCTTTTCCAAGCAATTCTTTTCTCATTCGTTCCTACGCGATATACGTTCCATGTACAAGGGAGTTGCGATACTCAGCTATTATGAACCGTTTTTATAGTACTGACAAGCCTTTTTGTTTTTGCATTTTTAATGAAGGAGTGTAACTCATGTATCCCTATAATACAGACCCCTATGACTCTCAGGAATATGAATCACCATCCTTACCATATATTCCATACTACGCGCAAAGCGAAAATACAACTCAATATTATAACGCACCAGGAGATGCATTATCCAAAGAGGTAAACTTACCAGTTCCCTCAGTATACGAGAATACTCCCGCATTTGCACCATATACTCAAGATACTACAAACCCTCCTCTACAAAACAATCCTACCTCTTCGTACGCTGAACCTCTTGTTGCCTCTCCAGTAGTAAAGAACAAGCGACGACGTTGGCTTCCAATTAGTGCCGCTATCCTTGTACTGCTCATTGTCGGAGCTTCAGCATTTGCACTCGTATCATACCTTAATCGTTCGACACCTACAAAAACGCTCGATGCATTTTGTACAGCTCTACAAAATGAAAAATATCAAACGGCATACGACCAGTTTACACCGAAGCTGCAAGAAAACTTCACAGAAAGCGAGTTCGCCACACTCCTTTCAAGTGATAGTGTTACAACGTGTTCGCACGGAATGGCGAGCGAGAATGGGACAAGTACAGCAACAGACCTTCATCTCTATCATAGTAAATCGAAAGGTACGAATAACGATAGAGTTGTTGTAACAAAGGATAGTCATAATCAGTGGAAAATTAACGATATACAGAAGGTATCATAGGTTTTACACCTTCTTCGTATAGAATTTGGCTGATCAAAAGCAACACCAATGGTTGGTCTATTACACATAAAAGAGCGTGTTGTTAATGTACTAGATGATAGACAATACGCTTCTCTCATGATACACTCCTGCAAGCTGAAGTGTGCTAGTTTGGAGGAATGTTTATGGATGCATCACTCAATGGACCCTTTGGACGTGTTTCTCTCACATCCGATACGTTGACAGTTGGGCGCATACCCAGCAATGCGCTGGTACTCAAAGACTTGAAGGCATCGTCACGACATGCGGAAATTCGTCCTATGGACAATGGATATACAATCACTGATGTTGGTAGCACCAATGGGACGTTTGTGAATGAACAACAACTTCGTCCCAATGAGCCGCGCCAACTGAACACTGGTGACACGATACGTATTGGAGATACAAGCTTTAATTACGAAGCAGGTGCGGCTGCACAAATAGACCCGACTGTCTATGCTGAAAAGGGAGCTGTTCCAGGCTATGATCCAACTGTTGCAGTCCCTCCACCATCAGCAAATACAGCGTATGGTGCTGGACAACAAAACAATCAGCCTTATCCGCAAAACCCACCACCTCCCGTACAACCTTTGTATGAACAGCAAGCCGCATATCCACCACCTCCCGCACCAATATATGAGCAACCAAATTATCCACCTCCTGCACCGCCATATGGCTATCCGCCTGCGTTACCTGCAAAAAGAAGTAATCGCAAGCTATTCATAGTACTTGGCTCGGTTGTTGGGGGTATTATTCTGCTCTGTATTTTGGTCAGTGTTGTTGTCTATGCGACGCGCTCGACTCCTGAAAAGACATTGACTACATACTGTGACGCGATCAAGAGTGGTGATTATCAGACGGCTTATAACCAGCTTTCGCATACTATTCAAGACCAGGAAACCGAAGCACAATTTGCCTCGGCACTCACAAGTGGTAAGGTCAGAATTACAGGCTGTGGTGTAAGCAATGTTCATGATGATGGTGTGGTAGGCACGGGTACACTCGTCTACACAACCAACGTGAATGTTCCCGTAACAGGCGATTGTCGTCTCACGCAGGAAGATAGCGCGTGGAAAATTACGAATCAGACGATTCGACAGCAATAAGCATTTGTCAATTCTCCACGCAGGAATTCATCAATTTTCAAAGACGTTGTAGGGACCGATGTATCACGTCCTTGTT
>CAZZVE010000004.1:3008-28831 GCA_964657325.1 uncultured Ktedonobacterales bacterium | reverse complement strand
ACAAACGACCGCCAACAAGGACGTGGTACATCGGTCCCTACAGAACACCTCATACGTTTACAGCATTGGAATCTGCACACCTGTTTCTTGAGCGAAGGCGATAGCTTCATCATAGCCAGCATCAACATGGCGCATAACACCTGTGCCAGGGTCGTTGGTGAGTACACGCTTGAGACGTTCAGCAGCTTCTGGCGTACCATCAGCGACAATGACCTGTCCAGCATGTATTGAATAGCCAATACCAACACCGCCGCCATGATGTAGCGAGACCCATGTCGCACCAGAAGCTGTATTCAGTAAAGCGTTCAGAAGGGGCCAATCAGCGATAGCATCGCTTCCGTCCTTCATAGCCTCGGTTTCGCGGTACGGTGAAGCTACTGAACCACTGTCAAGGTGATCGCGCCCAATTACAATTGGAGCCTTCACAATACCCTTTGCAACAAGCTCATTAAATGCTAGTCCGGCCTTGTCACGCTGCCCATAGCCTAGCCAGCAGATACGCGCGGGAAGCCCCTGAAAATGAATCTTTTGACGTGCAAGTGTAATCCAACGTTTGAGCGCAGCATCTTCTGGAAAAAGTTCGAGGATAGCCTCGTCAGTACGATAAATATCTTCTGGGTCGCCGGAAAGCGCGACCCACCGAAAGGGACCTTTGCCACGACAGAAAAGGGGTCGAATATAGGCTGGCACAAAGCCAGGGAAGTCTAGCGCATGAGTCTCACCAGCAGCCAATGCCTGACCGCGCAGATTATTGCCATAATCAAAGACGATGGAGCCGCGTTCCTGCATCTCAAGCATGGCACGCACATGTGTCACCATCGAAGCGGTTGAACGCTGAACATACGCCTGCGGGTCCTGTATACGTAATGTGTTCGCGTCAGCAAGTGATAGACCAGCAGGTGTATAACCGTTCAAGGCATCATGCGCGGATGTTTGGTCTGTAACCATATCAGGAATAATGCCACGTCGCACCAATTCTGGATACACCTCGGCTGCATTACCAATTAGCCCGATTGACAAAGGCTGACCTTGCTCACACGCCTCACGCACCTGATGTAGTGCCTCGTCAAGTGTGCTCGCCATCTCATCGCAGTAGCCTGTATCCAGGCGACGTTGAATATGCTGTCGGTCAACCTCAACCGCCAAACAAACACCTTCATTCATCGTCACCGCAAGGGGTTGTGCACCACCCATACCTCCAAGGCCAGCAGTCAGCACAAACTTTCCCTTCAGTGTTCCTCCATAATGAAGACGTGCAGCTTCCGCAAAGGTCTCATAGGTCCCTTGTACGATACCCTGTGAGCCAATGTAAATCCAGGAGCCAGCAGTCATCTGCCCATACATCGTGAGACCAAGTGCTTCGAGACGACGGAACTCATCCCATGTTCCCCAGTGTGGGACAAGGTTTGAGTTTGCAATTAAGACACGCGGTGCATCGGCATGTGTGCGAAAAATACCAACGGGCTTGCCCGATTGCACCAGTAACGTCTCATTGTTTTCCAGGTCGCGTAGTGAGCGCACGATAGCGTCGAACGCAGGCCAGGAGCGTGCGGCACGCCCAGAGCCGCCATAGACAACGAGATCGTCGGGGCGTTCAGCAACATCGGGGTCCAGATTGTTCATTAACATGCGTAACGCTGCCTCTTGTTGCCAACCTTTACAAGAAAGTGTCGTACCACGTGCAGCTCGAACAGGTCGTGGACCTGAATGTGCTACGTTTTTCTCTTGTGCCATTTATGAATGTTCCTTTCAACGCACTTAAATCGTATTCATACAATAAAGATAATGTTTGCGGAAAAGCATTGTTATTTCGTATTCCTGCACACATTATAGTATCATCGAAGAGGCACTATGACGTATGAATATGCAAGCACTTGTAGTTGGGGTGGAAGAGTATCTCCAACAGCAGCAAACGCGCTATATAGATGAGTTGCGAGAAGTCTGTGCAATCGACTCCGATAGCCACAATAAAGCAGGTATAGACACAATGGCGACCTATTTGGCGGCTCGTATGCGCGGTCTTGGTATGGATGCAACTATTGTCGAACAGGAACAATGGGGTAACGATCTTATTGGAACATTGCAAGGTGAAGGCGAAGGGTGCGTATTATTACTTGGTCATATGGATACGGTCTATCCAGTGGGAACGGCAGCACGTCGTCCTGTGCGTGTTGAAGAGAATATCGCGTATGGCCCTGGTGTGATCGATATGAAGGGTGGTATTCTGCTAGGCTTCTACGCAATCGAGGCCATGCTTGCACTCTCTTATCGTGCGTTTGGTGAAATTCGCTTCCTGTGCGTCTCGGATGAAGAAATTAGCGTTCGGCACTCCCTTAAGCTTATGCATTCCGCGTGTGAGGGATGTAGTGGAGCGTTAGTATTGGAAGCGGCTCGCGCGAACGGTGATATTGTGAGTGCGCGTAAGGGAAACGCGTGGTATACACTCACGGCACAAGGTCGCTCAGCCCATGCAGGTGTTGAGCCAGACAAAGGTCGTAACGCTATTCTGGAAATAGCTCATCAAACGCTGCAACTGACGAGTATCAATGGATGGCGCGAGGGCGTTTCTATTAACGCGGGAAGTATCTCCGGTGGAACGGCACCAAATGTCGTGCCAGAATCAGCAATGGTCCGCATCGACCTACGCTTCTTGCATACTGAGGACCGTTTAGCGACGGAGGCGCGTTGGCAGGAACTCCTTAAAAAGCACTGTGTCGCCGATGTCGAGACAACGCTTATGCAAGAACCGGACTCAAGAAATCCAATGGCACTCACACCAACGAGTCAAAAAATGGCTATGACTGCCAAAGAGATCGCTGCCATTCTTGGTTTTCCGCTGCATGATACAACAACTGGTGGTGCCTCTGATGGCAGCTTTGTAACTGATTATGGCATTCCAACACTTGACGGTCTTGGTCCTATTGGTGGGCGCGACCATAGCCCGTATGAGTACCTTTTGCTCGACAGTATCGCACCACGTGCCGCATTGCTTGCTGGCTTAATTGCAGATATTGGTGCATGAGAAATGTGCTGTAGTAGCCTGTCGAACGAAATGTGTCTCGAACCAGGGCACCCGCAAGGGGATGTCCCATACGACGGGGCTTCCCAGGCGTGTTCGCATATGGGAGGGGCATCCCCTTGCGGGTGCCCTTGCCTTTGTCAAACGTGCTTTGACGGTCTAGTAGAGGCCATAATTCGAGATATTCCTAGTATTTTATGCTCCCAAATAGGCATTGTCCCCTGTTCCCACTCTATGCTATAATCTGACAAGGAAATTTATCTTTATCTTGCGTTCAGGCGCATTTTGCAAGTATCCAAAAAGCACTCATACATCCCCACATACATTAGCCTGGTGTGTGGGAGATATCTCTATGGTAGGCTGTTATACAAAAATGCTATCTCCCCTGATCCAGACACGACTAGTTCTTTTCTAATGAATAGGAGCGTGTACTGGATACTCAGGAAAGGACCCGAATATGTTTGATCCCGATAGCGACTTGGAAGCGCGATATCAATCGGTTGGCGTCACCCCCGACTGGTACCAGACGAATATTCCCTGTCAGGTGGGCTGTCCCGCGCATACAGACGTTTCCACCTATATTGGATTAATTTCACAAGCTCGTTTTGATGAGGCATATCTTCTTAACCGTAAAGCAAATGTTGTGCCCGGTGTGCTAGGACGCACCTGTGCACGTCCCTGTGAACCAGTATGTCGCCGTAACAAAGTCGATGGCAAACCAATTGCTATCTGTTGGTTAAAACGTGCTGCTGCTGACCACCGCGAATATCGTCATCACGCAGAAAAGCCACCGATCACTAAAGACAAAAAGATTGCGGTCATCGGCGCAGGCTCAGCAGGGCTAGCCTGTGCTCGTGACCTACGCGAGATGGGCTATCCCGTTACCGTGTATGAGCAATATCCCACGGCTGGTGGCGTCATGGTCAATGGTATTCCTGTCTGGCGTCTTCCTCGTGATGTCACACGCGAAGAGTGCGACGAGTATATGGAAGACATTGGCGTTGAAGTACAGTACAACGTGCGTGTGGGACGTGATATCCAGATCAAAGACATGCTCTCACAATATGACGCGGTATACGTTGGCGCGGGCTGCTATATACCTAACCCCTTGGCTGGACCAGATAACAAGGTCATTCCTGGCGCGGACCTCAAAGGTGTTGTTGATGGCATTCGTTTGCTGGAAAAGACGAACTACGGCGAACCAATGTTCATCGGCAAGCGCGTAGCTATTCTTGGCGCAGGCTTTACGGCTCTCGACTGTTGCCGTACTTCTATTCGCTTTGGCGCAGAGAAGGTATACGTCGTGTACCGTCGCTCAAAGGAAGAGCAGCCTTCCGACGAGTATGAAGTTGATGAAGCAGTACTTGAGAACGTTGAGTTCATGTATCTTGCGACACAGACCGAAGTGCTCTCGAAGGATGGCATACATGCAAGTGGCGTGCGCTTTGTACGTAACAAGCTTGGTGATCCCGATGCGGGTGGTCGCAGACGACCTGTACCGATCAAGGGTAGCGAGTTTGATCTTGACGTGGACACCGTTGTACCAGCCTTTGGTCAATACAGCGATGCCTCATGGCTACAGGCAGAAGAGCTAGGGCTTGAAGTGAACAGGTATGGTATTCCTCTGGTAGACTTTGATAGCTGGATGACCAACGTCCCTGGGCTGTTCGCGGGTGGTGACTATACACAAGGGTCACGTAACCTGATTTCCGCTATTGGTGATGGACGCGACGCGGCGGCGGCAATCAATCGCTATCTAGGAGGCGTTGACAAACCAGCTGAAGCGGCCGAAGAGGTCGAACTACCCGATTACCGTCGCGGTATGGTTGACAACTACGAGTCTATTGGACATCAATTGTTGCCCTCACTGCCACTCAAAGACCGCTATAGCAATACACGTGAAGCAGAAACAGGCTATACACCAGAGCAGGCGGTTATGCAGGCACGACGCTGTTTGCAATGCCAGTTGAATATTATGATCGACCCTTCGATCTGTATTCTCTGCTCCGCTTGTGTGGATATCTGCCCCTATGACTGCATTAGTATGGAAGGTCTCTCACGTATTGTCAAAGGCGATGCAATGCATCAAAGCACCGAGACGTGGGAGGGCGGTGCGGACATGATTATCGACGAAGAGAAGTGCATTCGCTGTGGGCTGTGTGTCGTACGCTGTCCTACAGATGCCATCTCAATGGTGCAATTTGAGGTTTCCAGCCCAAATGATCGCTGGACTGTCTCGAAAATCCCTATGCTGAACGTACGCTAGTCTATACAACAACACACTAGAGAGCAAGAACGGTGCGCACATGTACGCGCACCGTTCTTGCTCTCTAGTACCATCCTCTATTTTTGTTGACTACGTCCGATAGACTCAAGTATGATTGACAAACGTGGATTGATATCCATGTACTCTTTTCAGAACAGGGGTGTGTCTTTTTCATGCGTAAGTTTATTGTACCAGCGTTCACTTTGCTTGCATTGCTTGCTGTCTGTGGGACAGCGTTTTCTCTGTTTAACGTAAAAACCACCAAAGCCGCTTTAGTAGACAACTTCTCGCTCCATAGAGCAGGGCATCCTGTCAAGATACTTAGATTCTCTCGGAATAGCGTTAGTGGTGGTCTCACGCCTGCTCAATTTCGCAAAGCCTATGGAATAGACCTCTTAGCAAATAATGGCACTGGCATTACAGTTGCTATCATTGATGCCTATGGTAATCCTAAAGCGCAGGCTGATCTCAACAAATACGATTCGACATATAACTTGCCTGCCACAACTATCACAAGCATCTTTCCACAAGGGAACATCAAGACTGTTGATGAAGGATGGGCATTAGAGACCGACCTCGATGTGCAAATGGTTCACGCGGTTGCGCCTAAAGCGAAAATCGTTCTTGAGGCCGCTAAAACTTCTACTGATGGAGACCTGTACGCGGCTGTGAAGGATGCATATATGAACCGTGGTGCAACAATCGTCTCCATGAGCTTTGGTGGTAGTGAGTCAGCAGACCAGACAGGAGCACTTGGCGACGGTATTTTCGCTGCTGGCAATGCGAAAGGTGTAAGTTTTACAGCCTCTTCTGGTGATAGCGGTACTGGCGCACAATATCCTGCCTCATCTCCATATGTCACTGCTGTTGGTGGTACAACGCTCAAGATACAGGCTAATGGTGCTTATGTAAGCGAGACAGCCTGGAATGGAAGCGGTGGTGGTGTGAGTGCATATGAGAAGGCATCTACCTATCAAGCTGGCTTCAACAAGAACACAAAGCGTGGCGTTCCCGATGTAGCGATGGTTGCAAACCCAAACACAGGCGTAAACGTGTACGATAGCTTCGGCTATAATGGTCAGAATGGTTTCTTTATCCTTGGTGGAACAAGTGTTTCTGCACCCATGTTTGCTGGCGTCCTTGCCCTAGCCAGTAAAAGTCGATCAGGCACCTTGAAGAATATAAACACTCAGCTCTATGCACTTGCACAGGCGCACTATGCCACCTACTTCCATGACATTACTTCTGGCAATAATGGCTCCTGTGGCACGATTTGCACTGCTCATACAGGGTACGACTATGTAACAGGTCTCGGCAGTCCTGTTGTAAACAAACTGATACCTGCTCTCATCACTGCTGCTCATAAGTAAATAGTCACTTGTGATACAAATTTCCTAGTAAGTTGCATAGAAAGCATTCGATAGAGATAATACATGGCGTTCGTCTACTATGTATCAGTATTGATTTGTTTCGCTAAAAAAGGAAGAGTTACAATGACTATCCCTCATGTTCAACGATATATAGCACTATGCGTAATAGCTTTATGTCTATGTGTGCTAGGGGCCTGTAGTTCAGGCGATACCACGAGTAGTGAAGCGACGCCAACTCAGCAAGCAAAGCCAACACAACAAGCAACGGTAGCTACAACGAGCAGTACTGTTGTTGCCGTGACATCCGTACCAAGCACACCGGGAGTTGGTCCGACTGTTATCCTTTCACCAACACCTGTTGCTGGCGGTGGTGCGCATAGCCAGCAAGTTGTTCTTGCAGATCGTACTCTCATTATTCATAATGTTAGTAAAGGTACTGGCTCAGATGCAAGTTCTACTGCCATAAGCATGTCAATGACTATAAAAAACACAAGCGCAAAAACTATTACCAATCAGCCAAGTTACTTTTCGCTCTTTGGGACAGAAGGTGATGTGTTTGGACTAGCTGCCAATACAACAGGTAGCTTTTTTGGCTCAATTGATGCGAACAGTTCACGAAGCGGTACCGTTGTCTTTCAGGTACCAACAGGTGCTGCGAAAACGCTGAAGTTGTTTTATCGCTCCGATGTAGCCAATGAAACCGTGTTTGTGCCCTTTAGTGTCTAAATTCTCTCTCGTTCATAGCAAAGTACAACAAAGAGACATCAGACCCGAAAAAGTTTTTTTCGGGTCTGATGTCTCTTTGTTGTATGACAATTGGGAGCCAATGTTAAGAAAAGGTAAAAAATCTGCTCTTGAAACCTTGACATTTTACGTTGTTTCAAGCAAGATAATAATAAGCCTTAACATGTGAGAGAAGTACGTTGCAAGAGACGTAGTATCTCGTAGAACAAGGCGAGTGTACCACCGATCATCTTTATATTTTTCTTCTAGCCGCATATGGTCATTGCACTGGACTATACTGCACCCAGGTTGCCGTCAATGACTTTTATTTACGAAGAGATATATGCAAGATGTGCAAGGAGCTATGATGGTGCGACCAGACTGGTCAGATGATGATCTCGCCCACGGATTGCATGAGCATAACCCAGAAGCCCTGGAAACGCTCATCTCTCGCTATTCACGAGAACTTTTTTATTTTATTCGTTTGGTATTGGATGGTATTGGTGTTGCTCAGGATGCCGAAGAGTGCGTTAATGACCTCTTCGTTGCTGCATGGCAAGAAATCGCCTCCTTTGATCCTGGACGCGGGACGTTACGTACATGGCTTACCATGCGTGCTAAATACATCGCCCTTGATCGGCGTCGGCAGTTGTGCCGTCGTCAGGTACATAATACACAGTCAGCCGATGAAAACCGACAATGGGCTTCATCGGATGGTATGGGAAGTCGAAAAAATTTTGGTTGGGGTGGATATGAGAGCGAAAACCGCGTGATGCTCCCTCCGCACCCAGAGTCGAATATGGAAACTTTGTTAGAACAGAGCGAGAGGCGCGAAGAACTGCGCCTCGCCTTGGCGACGTTGCCTGAGCTTGACCGCTATCTGATCTATCAACGCTACTTTAAGTTTGCCAGCACGGAAGAACTTGCAACAAAAACAGGCTTAACACGCCATGCTGTCGATACTCGACTCTGGCGAGCGCGGAAAAGCTTACGCGAGGCTCTCAAGGAGCATGCACATGAGTACGAGCGAATTTGACAATGAACGGGACGATCAATGCATCGATTCTTCCCTGTTGCTCAGACAGGAATTTGGGCTGCCTGACGATTTTACGGCTGAAGACATAGCCTTTGCGCAGGAGATGGAGACTCTATTTACCCCTGATAAGGAAGAGTTCCCTCCTTACTTCGTACAAACGCTCTTGGAAGCAGAAAATCCTCGCTTTCAGCCTGTTTTACATGGACTAGAACATAAAACACGCGCCCAGGTTTTCCGTCGCCTAAAATTGCATAGTCGCCTATTTCGTGAAAAGAGCGTTCCTCTTTCCTCATTGGCGCAATACGTCATAAGGCCACAACGTCCAGCCCTTGCACTCCTTGTAGCTTGTCTGCTGTTCGTAGTTTTTACAGTGGTCGCAACAGGTCCATCATTTGCATCAGGTCTTAATGTGTTGCTCACTAGTCGTCATGGTGGGGTACTGCTGGTAAACGGCTATCCTAGTCTGTCTTCTACCAAAAGGGCAAAAAACTCATATACTGCTAGTTCTGCTTCCAGCATGTCTCCTAAAAAGATCACATTGCTAGAAGCGCAACAACAAGTGGAGTTTCCAATTTATCGTCCTATTGCTCTACCTGACCGTTATACGTTGAGTTCAACGTATCTCTATCAAGGTATAGATCAAAGCTGGGCGGATGGTCCTGCGATAGAGTTGGAATATACATATGAGCGCCAGGGAAGCACGTCGCATGGAACAGGCAAAATTTCGGTGTG
Source organism: uncultured Ktedonobacterales bacterium (assembly GCA_964657325.1). Lineage (GTDB taxonomy): Bacteria > Chloroflexota > Ktedonobacteria > Ktedonobacterales > Ktedonobacteraceae > JBBQVS01. Next base: position 19,685 of record CAZZVE010000004.1, on the reverse strand, counting down.
TGAGTTTAAACCACAGGGCCAAGTTCTTCAGGTTGTGCAGTTTGGAGCCGCACACTCCCTTCAAATTGGGCGAGATGGTCATGCACAAGCGATTTATGTCGATGGTCAATGGGTTCATATCAATAGATTCTCACATGATTGGGTGTATGGTGGTCGTAGCGAGATCATCTATGAGCACAATGGCGTCATATTTTGGATTGTGGGTGATCAGCGCGATGGTATAGGTCAGAAGAACCTGCTTGATATTGCAAATTCACTCCAACCATTCGATATGCGTGCTATTCATATGGTTGGGCGCGTTAACGATGTGATTGTTCCATCTGATAACTCGGCCTGGCCTTTCGCTGACGATATTGTTTACACGGGTGAACCAGGCGGTTCTTCTTTGGAAATCATTAGTGCCGGTTTTCCATCGTTAAGCGTACAAGTTTCACCAAGCAAGTCACATAAGTGATGATACTGATAGCAGCTTGATGGACAGCATGACAGAGGTAAGTCCATTGACTCCAACTCACCTATGGAATGGCTTGATGGGCGACATGACAGGGGCAGAGCACCTGTTACTCCTATACGATCCTTACGGCGTGTCTTTGTCACGCAATCCCATGTATAGGAGTGACAGGGCTGGCCCCTGTCATGCTCGCTTACGCCCTCACTACAATGTTGTTCTCATCTTTCTCTACATGTTGCTCCTTGCCACCGCCTGCAACACTACTCCCTCTGTTCCAATAACATCCACACCTATCCCGACACGCACATATCATGGAAGTATAACGTATGCAACAACGCAGTTTCCAGAAAGCGCGAATCCCTTATTCGCCAGTTCTACCGCAGATTTCGCGTTGAACACTGCATTATGGGCACAGCCAGTCTTTTATGACCAGCAGTTTCATGTTCACCCCGATCAACTCGTGGAGGTTCCTCTTCCAGAAAATGGTGGCGTACAAAATGGTGGGAAGACGATTCTGCTCCATGTGCGTCATGACCTACACTGGTCAGATGGACAACCTATTCTTGCTAGCGACTTCGTATATTGGTGGCATTTAAATCAAAATCCTGATACGGGCGCGACGACAAGAAGCGGCTACGATCAGATCGCAAGTATAGAGACACCCAATGACTATACTATCGTGTTGCATATGAAGCATCCTTTCGGTCCCTATCTCTTTTATTTACCCTACGCGGCTCCTCAACATGCCTGGCGTACAATACGCCCTATTGATCTACAAAATACTGCCTCGCTCTATCAGATGCCACAAGTTACAAGTGGTCCCTATCAATTAAAAAGTATGCAAGATGGTCAACGATATACACTTGTACCCAATATTCATTATGCATCTAGCAGTTTTCGTGGTCCCTTTATGTCTCAACTTGTCTTTCGTGCCTACGACTCAACCGCTTCGCTTGTTACAGCCGTACAACACCACAGTGCCGACATAACAACAGGTTATACAGAAGATGAGCGTCCACTTCTGACTCATTTACCATCTGATGTAAAAATCATCGAGACCTCGGCTGCTGCATACGCACATCTTGAGTTTAACAATGCACATCCTCTTTTTGCTGATATCCGTGTACGCGAGGCTATTCAAAAAGGCATCAACGTATGTAACCTTCTTGTGACGGTTTTACACGAAAACAACTGTAATCGCCGTACTACTCAAGTCGAACCACTACCGTCGTTGTACTATGATTCTACACTTCGTCCTGTTTCATACGATCTCTCCGCAGCCAAACGCTTGCTTGCACAAAGCGGCTGGCGTCTTGATACACATAACACATTGCTAAAAGACGGACGTCCATTTACACTGCGCCTTGTCACAACACAATCACCTCTTCGTGTAGCTGTTGCTACCTATGTGCAACATGCGCTTACTATGCTTGGCATACGAGTGCAACTTGCAACCTATTCATCCAATGTGTTCTTTGATGTCTATACAAAGAACGGCATTTTAGCAACAGGAGCTTACGATATGGCGTTGTTTACTTATGCCAACAGTCCTGAACCTGATGATGAATACACGGTCTTTCACTCCTCGCAAATACCCGACGCCAACAACCCTACGCTAAGCAACTACGCACGTGTCAACGACAAAGTAATAGACTCTGCACTCGCACAGGGACGCGACGCGGTAGCATTTGCCGATAGAGTCGCTGCCTATCATCGTTTCCTTGAACGTCTCACACAAGAAGTTTATGTGGTTCCGCTGTATGTCGAACCTGTTATAACGACGGTTACTCCACAGGTTCAGAACGTCATACCAAACCCAAATTCAGCTATGCCCACCTGGAATATAGCCGATTGGAGCACAGCATAGAGACAAAAGTCACTGGACAAATATAGCCTCTATCTGGTATGCTTCTTAACGTAAGGCCCGTCTGTTTCCATGATTGCATGAATACAGACACTTATTCCAGCAACGACGCTGGACAAGACTCTTGTTATGCCTCAAAGGAGAGGACGAAAGACATGAAACAATTGACAGCTACGAAACCGCATGGTATCCCTAAACTTCGTATCCTACGCCAACGCAAAGGATTGAGCCTCGGTCAGCTTGCCACTTTGACAGGCATTCGCCGCGACACAATTACGCATCTGGAAAACGGACGCGAGGAAGCCCAACCCTACCATCTCCGTCTACTAGCACGAGTGCTCGAAGTGCCAACACTCGACCTCGTATCGTAAGACGTATAGAAAAGGGTCTAAGCTGTAGAGAAGTCTTTCTTAGCTTCTCTACAGCTTAGACCTTTTTTCATTTTCGAGATAGACGTGTCCCTCCGTATACCATCAACAATAACGAGAAACTCTAAATCTACTCCACTAACCACCTTCCAAGTTTACGTGGGCCAGCAGCATTTCCAGGCTGGTTTCGCCGTATTATTTTGCGACAAGGAGACCGCTTCACGCAAGGATAGGAACTGTTTGTAAGTATGCAAACAGTTCCTATCCTTGACATTTCTCTTTGTTACAAGTATACTTTAATTAACTAATTAGTCAATAAAAAACAGGCAGAAAGTAGTTCACTTATATGGCGCGTACACCGAAAGTTGTAGAGGATAGACGAGAACAAATTATTGATGCCGCTATGCGCGTCTTTGCACAAAAAGGCTTTGTGCGTGCCACAAATAAAGATGTCGCACATGAGGCCGGCATTACAGCAGGGTTGATCTATCACTACTTTGAAAGCAAAGAGGCACTGCTTATGGCTGTTATCGAGGGACGCTCACCGCTCAAAATTCTTTCGGCGTTACCAGCAAATGTGCTTAGCATGCCACCAGAGCAGTTTTTCCCTTTCGTGATTCAACAAATCTTACGGGTTGTGGAGACCGAGAACTTTACATCAATGGTCAGAGTTATTCTACCTGAACTACTCAACAACGAACAGTCATCCCTTGCGCAAATGGCACCAATGGCTGTACAACGAGGACTAAATTTTCTAGGTGAATATCTGGAAGCACAAGTGCAAGTTGGAACTCTACGCCGCTCTGATACCATCGTCAACACACAAATGTTATTCGGAAGCATTGTAGGCGTTATTCTACGTCGTCAGGTGCTACATGATCCAGTGGCTTTGGAACTCACTCACGAGCAGATAGCGACTGCCATCACAGAAACGTTTCTTCATGGCCTTGTACCAGTCTAATTTTTGTCTGTTTTTTAATTAGTTAGTCAATTACATCCACACGGAGGGTAACATGACAAAGGCTCAAACACAGCCCACGCATGAGGTAAAACAAGTCCTGCACACAACGTGCTGCATCGTGGGTGGTGGACCAGCAGGAGCAATGCTTGCATTATTGTTAGCACGCAAAGGTGTTCCTGTACTTTTGCTAGAGGCCCATATGGATTTTGACCGCGAGTTTCGTGGTGACACTATTCATCCAGCAGCTATGAACATTATGGACGAATTAGGTTTAGCTGATCGTCTTTTGCAAATTCGACATTCCGAACTACGTAAGGGGAGTTTTCAAACGGGAACAGGTACTGTCAATTTTATTGACTTTTCGCGTATAAAAACGAAATACCCGTATGTAACGGTAATGGCTCAGTCCCAATTTCTAGATTTTCTTACTGAGGAAGCAAAACAGTATCCTAGTTTTCAAATGGTACTTGGAGCGCAGGTGGATGAATTGATTGAGGAAGACCAGCACATAAGCGGTGTACGCTATCATGGACAAGATGGTTGGTATGAAGTACGAGCGATACTAACAGTTGGAGCAGACGGTCGCTTCTCTCGTATACGGCGTCTAGTTGGTTTTGAGCCAGTAAAAACCTCGCCTCCAATGGACGTTTTATGGTTTCGGCTTCCACGAAAAGAGAGCGATCCAGTAGAAGGGCTCGGTGGGCGTTTTAGCAATGGAGTAATTCTTGTCCTCATCAATCGCTTTGATTACTGGCAGATAGGTTACGTCATCCCGAAGGGAAACTACCAGCACATACGCAATGGAGGTTTGGAGCATTTGCGTCAATTAATTGTCCAAGCAGAACCAGAGTTTGCAGACCGTGTGGATGAACTTCAAGAGTGGAAGCAAATCTCAGTACTCTCAGTTGAGTCTAGTCGCTTGACGCGTTGGTATCGTCCAGGGCTACTGCTTATTGGAGATGCCGCCCATGTTATGTCGCCTATTGGTGGTGTGGGAATCAACTATGCTATCCAGGATGCGGTCGCTACCGCTAACCTGCTAACCGACAAACTGAAAGATGGAACATTACAAACAAGGGACCTTGCACACGTACAACGTCAGCGTGAATTGCCGACGCGCATTATTCAAAGAGTACAAACACTCCTTCAGGGGCGTATATTAGGTACTCTATTGCGAGCCGATACACCCTTGACTATACCTCCATGGTTTCAGTTGTTGCTTCGTATTCCCATCATTCGTGACATTCCGGTACGCACAATGGCATTTGGACCTTTTCCTGTTCACCTCAAAAAGTAAGGTTTCTATTCAAAAAGCACGTGCAGCGAACACAAGCTTTGCATAGAAAACTTATGCAGGGATTGTGCTAACCTGTTTCTCGAAGTTCTTAAAGAACTGGTCCAGGGCAGACTTAACACCACCCTTGAGAATCATATCGGGGATAGCAGCGATCTTGCCTTCCATGACTGCATTCGCATTATAGTTCAGATTGGTTCCGACTGCATCATCTGTGAGATCGGTAACGCAGGTTGCTTTGATTGAACCCATTGAACTGCTTGGCTTTGCAATCAATGTCACACGGGATGGCGCAACAACCTCACCTGTCTGCAAGTAGACAGTGTAGGGACCTTTGAGTCCAGGAATGCTCGGTGAAACAGTGAGCTTAAGTTCACGACCCGATGGGAAATCAACAAACTCAGCACTCTCACAACCTGGAATGCTGTTCTTGAGAACTTCTGGATTCAAAAGGGCTTGAAATACTTGTTGACGTGGAGCACGGATTTTGTGACTACCTGAAATTTCCATGAGTAGATATTCAACCTCTTCTATTGTTATTTTCTACTGAGTAGTGAAACGTGTTAACACACATTTCGTGTAGAAACAAAGCCAAGTAGTATTCATTAAGAATAAGAATGCTACTGCTTTATACGCGCTCATTATACAGTGTTCTATTCGCAGAACTCAATACATTATGCTATAAGTACCATCTCGTCCCTTTACGTAAGATATGCTTAGCGTGAAGCTAGGCAGCCAGAAGAATAGCGATGATGATGCCTAGCGCGCCTGAGAGCAAAATTGCAACTCCATAGTATGACAATACAGTTCCCGCGGCACGCCCACCACCTAGACGATGTACAGGCACCAACATCAAGCCGAGCAGTACTCCCTCGTATCCCAAATAGCCAAAGTCAGCAAGAAGAGTAAGCCCTGACCCTATTCCTGGCAGCAGAGATAACAGGAGTGTCAACACGTTCAGAAGCACACTGAGCGGTACAAGAAAAAGCAGAGTGCTGTACAACTGTGGAAGAAATTTCCCATTACCGCCAAATGCTTTAGCGAGCATAAACAATAGACTAGTTCCTACGAATAATGAGAGTGGTATCAGCAGGATTTGTCCATAAGTGCTCAGAATGCTAATAAATGAGGCTAAGCGCTGTATTATCGCAATCGTATCGGGCGTAAGCGTTGTTGTATCTGCCGTAGAAAGCGCGTTCGTGTTTGCTGGTACAAGAACATTCAAAAGTGTGCTAAGGATAGTCACGAGAGCAATATAAAGAACTATTTGTATCCAAACGATGTTCCATCGAGCTTTGCCCATCTCAACTGCAAAGGTCGTACTCGATGGTTGTGTAATCACGCGCCAGTACTGCCCAGGCAATTGGCGTATCGCTTCACCTAAGGGTAATGGCGTTGCTTGTGGTTGTTGAGGAGCAGTAAATGGCAGCGCATTATATCCATAGTCCTGCGGATAACTCCCATGCCCATAGTTTGACTCAACACCATATTGTACCTGCTGTGCTTGATAGGGATCAGGGGTTGGCACAGTATAGCCGGAAGACTCTACAGACTTTTGTAAAGGAGCATCTGGTTGTGCAGTGTAAAATTCCGGTGAGATATATGATAGTGGAGTTGGTGTCGCTTGTGGAGTCGCTCCATAGGGAAATTGCGGGTCGGGTGCGTCATCCATGTTCTGCTGTTGCCCTGAGTCTTGTGCCATAGAGATTTCTCCTTCCATTGTATGTATATAGAAAATAGCAAAGAAGACTCCGTGTATCATAACATGGTAGCTATGCCCTGTCATTACTCTTTCCGACTGCCTTGCGGTTACATATCGTGTTGCGTATAATGAGATTCAAGCGCGAAACGTACTTCTGCGTTCTTTATGTTGTTTGATTGAGTGAAACAAAGGAGTTTCTCAATGTCTGAACACGATTTTATGCCCATCCAAAATTTTGACTATCTTGAATTTTATGTCGGTGATGCAAAACAATCCGCATACTACTTTAGTCACGCGTGGGGCTTTACACCTATTGCGTATGCTGGTTTAGAAACAGGTGTACGCGACTCTACGAGTTATGTGCTTGAACAGGGTAATATTCGTTTCGTGCTTACATCTCCGCTTGGACCAGAGGGTGAAATAGCAGAACATGTTAAATTGCACGGTGATGGTGTGAAGGTGGTTGCGTTTCGTGTGGAAGATACCGAGCGCGCATATCGTGAAGCAACAAGCCGTGGTGCACAGGGTCTTGCGGAACCCAAAACAGTAAAAGATGATTTTGGCAGCGTCAAAGTTGCCACGATTGCGACCTATGGTGATACTATGCATGTCTTCGTAGAGCGTCACGCCTACAAGGGCGCATTTCTACCTGGGTATCGCCCTCTTCCAACAACTGTGCCACCTCGCTCCCGTCCGGCAGGTATCGCGGCTATCGATCATGTAGTTGGCAATGTCGAACTTGGCAAGATGAATGAGTGGGTCGGCTTTTATGAGCGTGTGATGGGGTTTGCGCAGCTCATTCACTTTGATGATCGCGCCATTAGTACAGAATATTCCGCGCTCATGTCCAAGGTTATGCAAAATGGTAGTGGACGTATTAAACTGCCCATCAACGAGCCTGCTGCAGGACGTCGTAAATCGCAAATCGAGGAGTATCTGGACTTCTATCGTGGTCCTGGTGTACAGCATCTTGCCTTGACTACAGATGACATTATCAAAACTGTGCGTAACCTGGAAGAACGCGGCGTTGAATTTCTCAAGACGCCCAGCGTCTACTATGATACCGTACTTGACCGTGTGGGCAAGATTGATGAAGACATTCAACACTTGGCAGAGCTTGGTATTCTGATTGACCATGACGACGAAGGCTACCTGCTCCAAATCTTCTCAAAGTCGGTTGTCAATCGTCCCACGGTATTCTTTGAGGTGATTCAACGCAAAGGCGCACGTGGCTTTGGAGAAGGCAACTTTAAAGCACTCTTCGAGGCATTGGAGCGTGAGCAGGATTTACGAGGGAATCTGTAACGATGAGACTTGTCACCTTCCTAACAGGAGAACGCAAAACACGGGCTGGCGTTTTGCACGAACATACGATTGTCGCGTTAGAGTACCCAACACTGCTCGAATTGTTACGCGATCCAGATGGCCTTCTAAAGGCGCAGATAGCCGTGCAGCCTAGACGCACGACATTCTCGTCTACATCTTTTGCATCGGGACTTCCGCTTGCCTTGCCCGAATTGCCATCAAACATCCTGCACACACAGGAACCTGTACGGGAAGAGTACACGTTAAATGAGGTCGTGCTGTTGCCACCAATACCAAGTCCGCCTACAGTACGCGACTTTTTTGCGTTCGAGCAACATGTCAAAACTGCTCGTGCCAATCGAGGGCTTGCTATCATGCCTGAATGGTACGAGGTTCCAACCTTCTACTTTACAAATACCAGTGAACTCTATGGTCACGATAACCCCGTTCCCTATCCTGTTGGCAGTCAAGCACTTGATTTCGAGCTAGAGATAGCATGTGTCATTGGACGCGATGGAAAAGACATTCCAGTTGAGCAAGCGGAGAGCTATATAGCGGGCTACACCATCATGAACGATTGGAGTGCACGCGATTTCCAAATGAAGGATATGGCAATTGGTCTCGGTCCTGGTAAGGGCAAAGATTTCGCAACTTCACTTGGTCCCGTCCTTGTCACGCCTGATGAACTCAGTTCACGCCGCACGGGCCATGGAGCGTCCGAACGTTACGACATGCCGATGATTGCACGCATCGACGGGCGCGAAGTGTCGCGTGGTAACTTCAACCAAATACACTATAGTTTTGCCGAGATGATTGCCTATGCCTCACGGAACACGCGTATTCGCGTTGGCGATGTTATCGGCTCTGGTACCGTTGGCACAGGCTGTATCTTGGAACTGGGTACACAAGTGCATCCATGGCTTCAACGAGACGACGAGGTAGAATTAGAAATCGAAGGTATAGGCGTATTGCGTAACAGGATTTTATAAAACGTTTGACAAATGCATTGATGTTGTCAAAGGAGACAATCATGCCAAGTTACCATCGTCTAGGTGAAATACCACCGAAGCGACATACACAATTTCGCAAGCCTGATGGTGGATTATACTCCGAAGAACTCTTCGGCACCGAGGGCTTTTCGGGCAACTACTCCATTCTTTACTATACCTATCCACCAACGCGCGTCAAAAAAGTAGAGCGTTTCCCGATTGAGCAGTATGCTCATGAAGAGTGGGATGAACGGCTCCAGCGTCATCATCACATGAAGACAGCGCAACTTCCACCTGCTGGTGATGCTGTGTTAGGCCGACAGGTGCTTATGTATAATAAGGATGTTGTGCTGGCAGTGGCAAAACCTACAGTGGCAATGAATTACTTCTATCGTGATGGTGATTCCGATCTCGTCTACTTTGTGCATGATGGGCAGGGTATTCTTGAAAGCACCTTTGGCCTGTTGCCCTATCATGAGGGCGATTATATTGTCATTCCGCGTGGTACAACCTTCCGCTTCACACATGATGCTAAAAGTACAGAAAACACTTTTCTTGTGATCGAGGCACGCGGTACCATCGCGCCACCACATCGCTACCTCAACAATAATGGGCAATTCCTGGAGCATTCGCCCTACTGTGACCGCGACATACGTCGCCCACAAGAACTGGTGACACATACCGAGCGCGGCGAGTTCGAGGTACGGCTGAAAGTTGGCGATACGCTTACCAGTTACTGGTATGACTTTCATCCCTTCAACGTCGTTGGTTGGGATGGCTACGAATATCCTTATGCGCTGAACATCTCCGACTTTGAACCGATCACAGGTCGTGTACATCAACCGCCACCAGTGCATCAGACCTTTCAGGGGCCAAATTTTGTGATCTGCTCGTTTGTGCCACGTAAGCTCGACTATCATCCCTTGTCGATACCTGTCCCCTACAATCACAGCAATATTGATAGTGAGGAAATGATTTATTATGTCAATGGTAACTTTGGAAGCAGACGTGGCATCGAGCGTGCCTCGATCACACTTCACCCTCGTGGCATTCCACACGGTCCACATCCTGGTGCAGTCGAAAAAAGCTTGGGGGTAGAGCGCACCGAAGAACTCGCCGTCATGGTCGATACGTTTTATCCATTAAAGCTTACTACTCATGCCCAACACATTGATGATGCTGGGTACCCATACAGCTGGATTGAATGACTTACAGACATTCATAGAGAACGCCCTCGCACCATCAAATGAAGGTGATGAGGGCGTTCTCTATGAGTGCTTAATTGCGCGTTATGAAGTGGTATGCTATTATGCGACTCAAGAGCGTAGCACCGATAGCGGAAGGAATATATAAGTTTATGGAAGTTGATAACCAGATATCCTATCTCAAACAGGTCACATTATTCGCGGGTCTCGGCGACGATGCGTTACAAGAACTGAGCAGTGTTGCCAAGAGACGTGCATTCCGCTCAGGCGAAGTCATTTTTCACCGCGATGATCCAGGACAAGTACTCTATATCATCAAAGAAGGCAAGGTCAAGATTTGTTTGATTAGTCCCGATGGACAGGAAATTTCGCTTGTCGTCTTTGGGAAAGGCGAATGCTTTGGCGAACTAGCATTACTTGATGGCTTACCACGCTCCGCCGATGCTATCGCAGTCGAAAAGGTGGAGTGCTATACATTGCAACGGAGCGACTTTCATAACGCGATTATGAAAAATCCGCATATCGCTATTCAGGTGCTAGAGGTTATTTCTAAGCGGTTACGCAATACGAATGAGCAGGTTGAAGACCTGATCTTCCTCGACGTATATGGGCGTGTCGCCAAGAAGTTGCTAGAGCTTTCTGACGCACATGGAGCAAAAGTCGAGGATGGTATCCGCATTGATGTACGGATGACGCAGCAAGAATTAGCCTCAATGGTTGGAGCATCGCGTGAGAGCGTCAACAAGGTCATGGGCTATTTTACAGATAAGAAGTACATCAGCACCGACAGACACCGTATCACGTTACATCGCATTAACGATTTGAAGCGTCGTATTTATTGATGATGAAACCACCTGGTATTTGAATCCAATAGTAGGGGTCACAACGCATTGCTGACCCCTACTATTGGAATGTTGCTTAGAAACACCTTACACTTTTGGGCTGTGTGTTACCTGCACTTCTCGTTACACGTCCAAAAACAGGTAACATGTCTGTCTACACATAGACCAAATACTGAAGGGATAGAGCGACTCTTGAAGAAGGTAGTCACAACGCAAGAGCATGCTGTACAGGTACAAACAACCGATAGTACGCAGCTTGACGTACAAGAAACACCAAGCAATGCGACAATAAGTACTGTAGGGAAATTACGAGCTATCGTGACCGCTATGCGTCCTCGCCAATGGACAAAAAATCTCGCGGTCTTTGTAGGTATTATTTTCGCGCAACGTTTATTCAGTGTGCCATCACTCGAGCGCACGATACTCGCATTTGTAACGTTTTGTCTCGCATCGAGTACGATCTATCTCCTCAATGATCTGCTTGACATAGAGAATGATCGTCAACATCCAACAAAACGACATCGTCCACTTGCCTCCGGTAAGCTGCCACTCTCATGGGCCATTGCCTCCATCGGTGTCTTGCTTCTGGCCTGTGCTAGCCTGACAACAGCAATTTTCTTTGTGCCAATTGCGCCACGAAGTGATATTTATGCTCCATATGGTGGGGCAAATCTGCTGTTCGCACTCACAATAGCCACATACCTGATTCTGATGACGCTCTACAGTGTGCGACTCAAGCATGTAGTGCTCATTGATGTTTTTATTATTGCCAGTGGTTTTGTATTACGCATTTTAGCAGGTGCGGTAGTTATTCCAGTGTCAATTTCTGGCTGGTTGTATCTCGTGACCTGTCTATTGTCACTTTTCCTTGCTTTAAGCAAGAGACGCCACGAACTAGTGCTCTTGCAAGGACAGGCAAGTACGCATAGGCAGATACTTAAAGAATATAGTATTCCAATGCTGGATCAGATGATTACGATTGTGGCAACAACAACGATCATGGCCTATAGCCTTTATACAGTAGAGGGTACAACGGGGAATCATCGTCTGATCGTGACTATCCCGTTAGTCCTATATGGTATATTTCGTTATCTCTATCTCGTCTATATGCGTATGGAGGGTGGTAGCCCCGAAGAGGTCCTACTGCGTGACCGCCATATGCTTGGAACCGTTGTAATATGTACAAGCTTAATCTTTATTATTTTGTATGTATTGCCTCAATAGGTGGAGACATCGTTGTTCACACGTAATATCCGTACAGGAATAGTTTTTTCACTTCTCCTGGCCTTCATTGTGATGACGGCGATAGCCCTATATTCGGATGTGCCGCGCATGTTTGTAACACTGGTGCACTTCCGTTGGGTCTATCTGCCGCTGATTCTAGGTTTTACGCTGTTCAACTACTTCTGGCGTTTCGTGAAGTGGCAGTATTACCTGAAACGCTTGAAAATTGTGCTTGGCTGGCGCAAAAGCTTGCTCATCTTTCTTTCTGGCCTCTCGATGGCGATAACGCCTGGAAAGGTGGGGGAACTCTTAAAGTCATATCTTTTACGACGTGCAACGGGTGCTGCAATCAGTCGCACCTCGCCAATTATTGTGGCGGAGCGTTTAACTGATGGTATCGCAATGCTGGGATTAGCCGCGACTGGCCTCATTTTGTATCGCTTCGGTTGGCAAATTCTGCTGGTTTTGTTTGTACTTGGCATACTTGGTATCGCGCTCGTACAAAACCGTAGATTTGTCTTTATGTGCCTTGCAAAGATTGAATGCTTGCCAAAGATGGCACGGCTTACGGAAGCGATGCGTGCCTTTTATGAGAGTTCCTATACGTTGTTGCAGTGGCGTCCACTTTTACTAGCAATTGGCATTGGTGTTATCTCGTGGTCAGGCGAGTGTGTCGCGTTATACTTTGTGTACACAGGTCTTGGCATTACCGCTGGTATCGATCTGTTTATTAAAGCTGTCTTTATTTTAGCGGTCTCTTCACTTATTGGTTCAGCATCTGGCCTACCGGGAGGGCTAGGAACTGCCGATGGTAGTATGGTAGGACTTACTCGTGTATTGATCTCATCGTCCGCGACAGTGGGAGGAGCAGCGACCTTGCTGATTCGCCTGTGTACGCTTTGGTTCGGTTTGGCACTTGGAGTAGCAGCACTACTCACATTTCGTGCTATACAACGCGTTGAGGTTCAACGCGAGGAGGTTGTGGAGGATGATCGTGAGGGGAACGATAATACAGAAAAAAATAAGTTGCCCGTTGCGACACACTTAGGAGATGTAGAACCTGAGTGGGCATCTGCAACGGCACGTAGTGGAGAAAAAGTGAATGAAAACGCTCATCATTATTCCAACCTATAACGAACGTGAAAACCTGCGTCCCCTGCTAGACGAGATTTTTGTCAATGCACCACAAAGCGATATTTTGGTGGTGGATGACAACTCGCCAGATGGCACAGGTAATCTTGCCGACCAGATGGCTGAAGAGAATACACGTGTTCACGTCTTACATCGCGCTGGAAAACTCGGTCTCGGTACAGCCTATATCGCTGGTTTTAAGTACGCGATTGCCCACGAGTACGACGCAGCATTTGAAATGGATGCGGACTTCTCGCATGACCCACGCTATCTGCCCGATTTTCTCACGGCCATCGAAAGTGCGGACCTCGTTATTGGTTCGCGCTATGTCAAAGGTGGTGGCACCCCCAACTGGTCACTGCTGCGCCGCTTCATCAGTGGTGGTGGTAACATTTACACACGCATTGTACTTGGCCTACCCATTCACGACTGCACAGCTGGCTATCGCTGTTATCGTCGTAGTGTACTAGAGCAAATTAACCTGGATACTGTACAATCACAGGGTTATGCCTTCCAGGTAGAACTTGTACACCGCGTCCTGCAACATGGCTTCAAAATCGTTGAGATTCCGATCATCTTCATGGACCGTCGCGTTGGCAAATCCAAGATGTCGCGCAAGATTTTCATCGAAGGTTTCCTGTCCGTCCTGCGTATTCGCTTTAGCAAACAGGACAGCACAGCACAAACGCATATCACGCTACAGCCTACAATGACAGCCGCAACACTCGAACATGTCGATGAGGGATTGGGCGAATTACCCTCTGTAGTACAAAAATAATATTCCCGTTGTTCATCGGTAGGGGCAGCAATTCATTGCCGCCCCTACCGCCGTGTTTGGCTATTAGCGTTCATCTTTAGCGGTGGCGACGTTTTTTCTTTTTTTTGTTATGCTGATGTTGTGGATAGGATTCCTCGTCTTCGGCTTTGCGGGAGGGGTCGAGTCCGTAGATGCGGCGTGCTTGTTGACGGTGGGCAGAACGGATGGCGACATCACGGGGGGCAGCATTGAGCTTTGTCGTGAGGGTGTGTGTGGAGAGAGGATTGCCACCTTGTTCCGAGACCGCTTGACGGACTTCTTCATCGTCGCTGTACATCACAACCTCACGTCCACTTTGATGAGCTTCGGCGGCGAGTCGTTTGATTACATTGTCGGCAGTCTCATTGTAACGTGAATAGATGATACGGATATGGTCCTCGTGGCTCACTTTCTCAGCATCTCCATCGCCATCGAACACAACGATCACACGATGCAGCGTATCTCGGTACTTGTTGTGAAGCTGTTTTATGAGAATTACACGCGCGGAGGAAAAGTTTTTGAGTTCCATCGCCTTGAACATCTCGTTATTCTTGATCACATTGTAACCATCAACTAGAATATCGCCCATCGCCTGTTACCCTCTTTTAGCCCCCAGAATGAAGTTGCTGGACTAGTTGTAAAAGGTACTCTATCTCCATACGAATGTCAACATGCAATACATGCACGATGACTTCATTAGCCTGTGCTGAGAAGGATGCGGCGACAATCAATACTGCTACGACGAACAGAATTAATCCCAAAACGAGTGTCATGACACGCTCGATACGTCGTGCAATACTTCCAACATCTTTGCGCTCTTGCACAGCCACCACAGGAGTCACTTCATTTTGTGCGGACGTTTCGTAATCCTCCTGTTGCGGTTGTACATCAAGGGTAGATGAAACAACTTCAACAGGTTCAAGGACATATCCGTGTTCGACAGAAGGAGCATTAGTCTGGAAACGTCCAGGTTGTGTACATATAAGAGGAAAGGATGTCATGTGACGTGATTGAGATCGTGGCAATGCGGGAACTAGCAACGCACTATTGAGAGGTAAAGGCTCCACTTCCTGACGAAATGGAAGATGCACATCCTCTACACAAGCACCACAGAGGCCGTGAACATCATCCCAGCAAAGTGGACATGCAGGACGCCGACAGCGAAAACAAAAATGACACATACTCATAAATGCCGACTCTAGTGAGAGTCGTGGAGCCTTCAAAAGATAGGTATGCGCCTGAGATGGTATATAGTGTGCAGAACAAATAGCACACACAACGGTTTCTTTATTATTAGAATATGCAATAGATGACTGAATTGACTGCTTGGAATCATGCATAGATGGCATAGTTGCGACCATAAGTGCCTCCCAGAAATGCTAAAGTGTGTAATGACACTTTCAGTATAGCGACTAGTAAGAAGCCTATTCCTTCGGACTTAAAAACGAGAATAATGTCCTTTTTAGGGTACAGTAAGGAACCTTTTGAAATATGTCCTTAAAAAGAGGGTAAGGTAAAGATTTTATAAACTTTTATAACCACTATGGAAAAAGTTGTATTATACGTTCTGATTCGTTTTTATAATACGTTATAACAATAGTATGCCTTATAATAAACACAGCAACTATCGTAGCCTAACAAAGATCTTCGTGTATTTAAGCACTAGGCATAATACGTCAGCCTTATACCGTATTATGCCGCATACTATTGACTTCTTACGTATGAGCATGTTATTATTTTGAGGAGGTGAGTTCGTTGCCAGAAACTGAAAATGGTGAAGTGTACTTAACTGTTGAGGAAGCAACTCAACACATAGGGGTATCGAGAGATACGCTTGAACGATATGCTAAAGCGGGTGAGTTGATAAAATACAGACGCGGAGTAACTAGAAGAATATACTACAAGCAAAGTGAATTAGATAGGTTAAATCAATTTCGCCCTGCAGACCAAGAGCCTTAACATAAAGAAAGGAGGAATAGCAAGAAACGCCCAGACTGGTAATCTAGGCGTCTCACATGACCTATAAAGCCGTTCTGTATCGTGTGTCCCCTCGCCAAAGCGGTCACGACGCAAACGCGAAATTCCAATCCTTTTTACTGATTGTGTGTCAGCGTGGACATACTGCGCCATAAGGCTCTTTGTGCCCACCAGGATAGGTTCAGGTCTAGTGGTAATATACCACGAATACCTTTACCTGTCGATTCTCAGAGAGGTAAACAGTATGAAACACTATGGTGATAACTTTATTCCTGTTATCCCTGTGGATACCAAAGGCCATACCGACGACCACCCGTTTTGTGTCACGGACCCTGCATGCCCCTGCCATGAAGACTCCGCCCTCATCGCACCCATTGCCCAAGCAGTCACGGATGGACTCATGACCCCCGATGAAGCAACCGACTATGTGATGGGTCGCACCTTGCAAGGAGGGTGGGTATGACAACCACAATAGCCACCCGCAAATGGACTTCGACCAAGAAGCGACCTACCGCCGCCGAGAAACGCGCCGACGAGGGCGAGCCGAGAGACGGCGTCATCATCACGC
>CAZZVE010000004.1:0-2998 GCA_964657325.1 uncultured Ktedonobacterales bacterium | reverse complement strand
TCGTGAAAAAGCCTTAGAACAATACGCGAAAGGCAATCATACCGACACCCCAACATTTCGACCAGGGGAAACGGTGTGTACTACCTGCGGCATAGTGAACTATTGTCCCGAATGTCTGCAAGAGAGCAAGCTACAACCTCCGTTCGCTCATGCCTTCCCTGTCCTGTGTGCAACACACAAGAAAGCAGAGGTCGGAGCATGACCCAACGAATTAGACCCATCGGCTACGATGTAGAGCTAGAAGTTGATGCACTTTATCCACAGCCACCACGAAACAACGTCAGACGCTACCGCCCTGTGGAGACGCGAGATATTCCCCCTCAACACGCCGTTATACGCCCACGCCAGCAAGGGGTACGCAAGCCAAACCAGTACGACACCGTGAACGTGTACGTTCGTCAAAGAAGAATCACACAAGCACCACGTCCACAAGAGGCATCACGCCAGTCAGTGACAGAGCAGGACGACACCGAAACCGACACCGAACCGCTACAGGCAAGGAGTCAACGGACATCGAGACGCCGTGTGCATTGGCTTGTCTCTCTTGGGTGTGGCATGGTTGCTATGCTGCTTCTCTGGATAGTGGGAACGTTTACGCTTTCATGGTGGCAAGGCTACCAGAAAGACGGACACCCGCGCACGTTTCAATGTGATGCATCAGCAGTCAACGGAGCATTTCATGGAGGACAGAACGCCCGAACGTATCAGAGTGTGCCGCCGCAGGAGATCAACACCGTCACAAGTGGTATCAAGAGCAGTTTAGAGCAGAGCGTACAAGCAGCGTTGCAGACACAAGTACAGGCAAGTGAAACCCTGCTAACCCCACTCTCTTGTACGTCGAAGGTCACGCCCGACCATCAACCAGGAGAGGAAGCGACACAAGTACAGGTTACAGTTAGTCAGACCTGCACAGGCACGACCTACACCACTCAAGCAGTAACAAGTCTTACCACGCAACGAGCCACCCAGGACGCGAACGCTCGACTAGGCACAGGCTACACGACGACAGGCGTACAAAGCTGCATTGTCAAGACAACACCGAGCACTCACGGCACCCTTGACCTACAGGTACAGAGCATTAGCTTATGGGCGTATTCATTCAACCAGGAGCAGCAAGAGAGTATCAAAGCGACAATTACGGGATTGAGCAGGGACAAAGCGACAACAGCAGTGCTTCATATGACAGGGGTACAAAACGTGTGTATCACGCTCAAAAAAACAGTACAACTCTTCCAAACGACGAACAGCGTATCAGCATCCTGTTCTTACAGGTACGCAGCGCGTTCATGAAAGGACTATTGCCATGCAAGGTATCCATATTCTGTATCCATTCGAGCAAATGTTGCAACGTGCCGAACGCTATGAACAAGCATTTGCTGAGAATGAAGCGGTTACGGTTATTGATTGGGGATGCTCCTGTAAGCAAGAGCAGGGGTATATTGTGCTTGAGTGGGATAATAACGTTGACCCTGCATTCTTACACCAATTAGATGCCGATGCTGATGTTCTTGATTATTGTGTGTATACTGTTCCGTTAGAAGAGGCGTATAGCATGACACTTGATCCAGTGGAACAAGCGAAGGCACACATCGCGTAAAGCATTCATGTAGAGCACTAAACCAGAAGCAGGGGAAACAGATGAGCAAGCGAGCGTACAAGTACCGTTTTTATCCAACGCCAGAGCAAGCACACAATCTCGCGTGTACCTTTGGGTGTTGCAGATTCGTGTACAACTGGGCGTTACGCTTGCGGACTACTGCATACTTTGAGCATGGCAAGAAGTTGTATTACAAAGACTTGTCAGCAGCACTTCCTGCACTCAAGAAAGAAGAGGGAACCACATGGCTCTCCGAGGTGTCAAGTATACCTCTTCAGCAGAGTCTACGACATCTTGACAAAGGCTTTGTCAACTTCTTTGAGGGACATGCTAAGTATCCTAAGTACCACAAAAAGCACGGACATCAGTCTGCAACCTATGTAGGGCATGCTTTTACATGGAACGGCTCATCTCTCACACTTGCGAAACAGGAAGAACCACTTAACGTTGTATGGTCGCGCCCCTTACCAGAAGGGTGTCAACCCTCTAGTATAACCGTAAGCAAGGATGCATCAGGACGCTATTTCGTTTCCCTTCTCGTTGTGGAAACTATTTCCACCTTGCCTACGAAGAACAAGGCTATAGGGATAGATTTAGGACTCAAGACATTTCTTGTGACCAGTGATGGCGAGATGATAGCGAACCCTAAATACTATGTGCGTGACGAGAAGAAACTTGCCAAACTGGAACGACGCAAAGCCAAAAAGAAAAAAGACTCGAAGAATCGGAATAAAGCGCGGATCAAAGTAGCACGACTCCATGCATGTATTGCTGACCAGCGTCGTGATTTTCAGCACAAGCTCTCAACAAGACTGATACGCGAAAACCAAGTGATCTGTCTGGAAACGCTTGCTGTCAAGAACATGATGCAAAACCACAAGCTCGCCAAAGCAATTCAAGATGTTGGCTGGTCTGAGTTCACAAGACAACTTGAGTACAAAGCAGAGTGGTATGGGCGAACAGTCATCAGGGTTGACCGTTTTTATCCTTCCAGCAAGACGTGTAGCATGTGTGGATATGTCATGGACGATATGCCCTTAGAGATACGGGACTGGACGTGTCCTCGGTGTAGCGTGACACATGATCGTGACTTGAACGCAGCAAAGAATGTTTTGGCGGCAGGGCTTGCCGCCTCTGCCTGTGGAGACCATGTAAGACCAAGAGTGGTGAAAACTACTCTTGGCAATGGTCAGTGAAGCAGGAAATCCCTTTCGTGAGAAGAGGAGCACCTTTCTCCTTGAGGAGAACGGGAGGGCGTCAAAGGAGACACTTAAAATGAACTGACTTCTTGCTCCTTTTTACGTAAAGTACGCTCGTTACTCGATGGTAGTTCGGTATGCTGAAGTATAAATGCTTTAAAGGCACGAGCGGTAGCTGAAAGATTTTTTTCTTTCAAGTGAA